>CAZQOG010000021.1:0-567 GCA_964594925.1 uncultured Desulfohalobiaceae bacterium | reverse complement strand
GTGCTCCCCAAGGAGGCGGTGGGGGGGCTCTCCCTCGTCCTCACGCAGGTTGCAGAAGCCGGGATCGGTTCCTTTCTGGCGGTGTTGAAGCTTTTCGGCCCGGCAAATCGCAACTATCTCTCCTTTCCGCTGGAAGGGTACACCCTGGCCCTGGATATGAAAATCGAGCCCCGGCTCTTTGGGATACTGGATGAGCTCGACCGCATCGTTCTCGACCACGGGGGGAGACTCTACCTGGCCAAGGACATGCGCATGTCCAAAAAAACCTTTGATCGGGGATATCCTGAAGCGGACCGGTTCAGACGGCTGCGGAAGAACCTCGATCTCGCCGCCGCGTTTTCCTCACTGCAATCCAAGCGCCTGGAGCTGTAAGCCATGCATGTCCTCATTCTGGGAGCGACTTCGGAAATCGCCCTTGCACTGGCACGGGAGTTCGCCAGCAACAACGGCGCCACGCTGACCCTGGCCGCACGGGATGTCTCCGTCCTGGACAACGCCGCCCGGGACCTGCAAATCCGGTATGGGGTCGATGTCAGGCTGGAGCGTTTCGATGCCGTGGAATATGGG
>CAZQOG010000020.1:0-31385 GCA_964594925.1 uncultured Desulfohalobiaceae bacterium | reverse complement strand
CCAGCGCCGTGCCGTATCCTGCGGTGGCCAGGGCGCCGGCATTGCAGTGGGTCATGACCCTGTCGCGGTTGCCGAGCAGTGTTGCACCAAAGGCGCCGAGCCGCTTGTTGGCCTGCACATCCTCCCTGTGCATCTCCCCGGCCTGGCCGTCCCAGGCCGCTGTCAGCCCGGGCAGGTCAACCCCCGGCAGCCCCGACCAGGCCCGGCGCATCCTGTCCACGGCCCACCCAAGGTTGACCGCCGTGGGCCGGGCAGCGGCCAGGGTCTCCAGCAAGGCCTCCAGGGCCGGGCGCCAGTCGCCCTGCCCCGCGACCTGCCGGGCAGCGATGCAGCACCCGTATGCCGCGGTGACGCCGATAGCCGGGGCGCCCCGCACCACCATGACCTGCAGGGCGGTGACCACCTCCTCGACAGTCCTGCACACGAAGCGCTCCGTAAGCAGCGGCAGGTGGCGCTGGTCCAGCAGGACAAGCTCTCCGGAGTCCGTGTTGAAATGTATGTGATCGTTGTTGAACATGCTGTCCCCTGGGTTGGGCAGGCCGTTGAAAAAGTATTTGCAGCTGTCAGGCAAGCTTGCGGGCCAGTATCTCGTTGACCAGCTGCGGGTTGGCCTGGCCCTGGGTGCGGCGCATGACCTGGCCGACGAAGAAGCCCATCAGCTTGGTCTTGCCCGCTTTGTAGGCCGCGGCCTCTTCGGGGTGCTGCGCCAGGACCTCTTCCACGACCGACTCCAGCTCGCTGTGGTCGGATATCTGGGCCAGCCCCTTCGAGCTGACGTAAACGGCCGGGTCGGCCCCCTCGGCAAAGACCTCGGGGAAGATCTGCTTGCCGATCTTGCCGCTGATGGTCCCTTCCTCCACCAGGCGGACCAGCGTGGCCAGATGAGCGGGCGTGAAGGCCGCATCCCCCGCGCTCACACCCTTCTCGCGCATCTCCCGGAGCATCTCCGACAGGATCCAGTTGCAGATCTTCCTGGGGGCCTGGTACTCCCGAACGGCCTCCTCGAAAAAATCAGCCAGGTCCTGCTCGGCCGTGAGCACCCTGGCGTCGGGCTCGCTCAGGCCGTACTGGGTGGTGAAACGCTCCAGCCGCGGCCCGGGCAGCTCCGGCAGCTCCTGTTCGAGCCGCTTCACCCATCCCTGGTCCATGACCAGCGGGACCAGGTCCGGGTCTGGAAAGTAGCGGTAGTCGTGGGCCTCCTCCTTGCCCCGCATGGGCCGGGTCCCCCCGCTTGCCTCGTCAAAGAGCCTGGTCTCCTGGACCACCTTCAGCCCCTCGTCGAGCAGGTCCTGCTGGCGCTCGATCTCGTAATCAAGGGCCTTTTGCACGTGGCGGAATGAGTTGAGGTTCTTGAGCTCGGTCCTGGTGCCAAGCCTCTTTTCCCCCCTGGGCCGGATGGACACGTTGGCGTCGCAGCGGAAGCTGCCCTGCTCCATGTTGCCGTCGCAGATGCCCAGGTAGACGAGGATGGAGTGCAGGGACTTGAGATAGGCCACGGCCTCGTCCGAAGAGCTCATGTCCGGCTGGCTGACGATCTCGATCAGCGGGGTCCCGGTGCGGTTCAGGTCGACCAGGCTCAGGTTCTCGTTCGGGGAGTGGATGAGCTTGCCCGCGTCTTCCTCCATGTGGATGCGCAAAATGCCCACATCCTTGGGTCCGTTCACCGTCGGGATCCGCACCACCCCGTGCTCGGCCAGGGGATCCTCGTACTGGGAGATCTGGTAGCCCTTGGGCAGGTCCGGGTAAAAGTAGTTCTTGCGCGCGAACACCGACCTTGGGTTGACCCTGCAGCCCACGGCCAGGGCCATTGTGAGCGCGAACTCCACGGCCCGCCCGTTCAGGACCGGGAGTACCCCCGGCATGCCCGTGCACACCGGGCAGGTGTTGGTGTTGGGCTCCTCCCCGAACCTGGTCGAACAGGAGCAGAATATCTTGCTCTGAGTCTTGAGCTGGGCGTGGACCTCCAGCCCGATGACTGTCTCATAGGTGCTCATGCGCACTCCTCGGCGTTGTGACTGAAAGCCCGGCCCACTGCGCTCCTGCGCCACAGACCACGCAGCGAAACAGGGGTGACCGCCGGCTGCTCACGGTTTTGCATCGGGGTCGTTTGGCAGCAGGACGTAAATTTTCCCCCTGTCCTGGAGGTGCCCTGCCAGGTGTGCCGCCCTGGGGCCGCTGCCGCAGAACAGGTCCACCCGGTGGCCCTTGATGGCCCCCCCGGTGTCCTGGGGCAGGCCGATTCCGACGAAGGGCAACCTATCCGGACTCCCCTGCACTGGCAAGCCAAGGTCGACCACGCTCAGTGCGCCCAGGGGCAGGACTTTCGGGTCGGTGGCCAGGCTGACCAGGGGGGTGACGACCTTGCCCATGGCACCATACGGGCCGTCCTGCTCGAGGCGGAAGAACACGTAGCTGGGGTTGGTGTGCAGCAGCTCGGCCATCTCCTCCGGGTGCTCCGCCAGTACCTTGCGAATGGCCTGCATGCTCACCCCGTCAGCCGGGAGGTGGCCCCGCTCCACCAGGATCCTGCCCAGGGAGACGTACTGCCGGCCGTTCTTGCCTGCGTACTGGATGCGCTGCATGCTCCCGTCCGGCAGCAGCAGCATTCCCGAGCCCTGGATCTGAAGGAAAAAAACGTCCACCAGGTCCCTGGCCCAGGCCACCTCCAGGCCCTGCCCGTGCAGTGCGCCCTCCCCCTCGATCTCGGATCGATCGAAGTAGGGCTCGATCTCCCCGTCCTGGACGCGGTAGAGAAGCCGCTCCCCCTGCCAGCGGGGGTGGAATGCGCCCAGGTCCGCCTGCTTGAGGTCCTCGGGCAGGCCGTAAATGGGGTGGGGATACTCCGGGTCGGGCTCCAGGCTGGCCGGCACCAGCGGCTCGTAGTAGCCGGTGAACAAGGGCCCGGGACTGAGCTCGTACCAGGTGAATGAGCGCGCCAGCAGGTCAGGGTCCCGGTCCAGGCGGGGAAGGATCGCCAGCAGCCTCTCCAGGCCTTTGGCCAGCTCACCCCAGGTCACGGTCAGCTCTTCTCCGGCCAGGGCGACCTTGTGCGGGGGGAAAGCCCGCACGTACTCCAGGCTCCTGGTGACCGCCGGGGTCAGCTCGGTCCAGGAGGTCATGTCCTGTGCCCCGGGATCGAGCATCCGGCTCAGGTCCATGCTCCGGCTGCGGCCGACCTCCAGCAGGCCCCTCTTCTCCACCGGCGCCGGGCAGCCGGTGAGCACAAGCAGGAGAAGAAAAAGGGGCGTGAAGCGGAAGACCCTGTTTATTGGCATCCAGTGCACGGGTTGATCGGTTTTAGCTTGTAGCTTGTGGCCTCGCACGCTCTGTTACCTTTCGATACTTACGTCGAAGAACTTGCCCACCCCATACTCCCTGCGCCGGAAGAACTTCTCCGGGCTGGGGCCGATGATCTGAAGCTCTGGCTGGCGCTGCTGCATTTCCAGGGCGATGTTCATCTCCTTGGTGCACCCGGTGGAGTAGGTGGCGTCCTTGCCCGTCCAGATGGGGGGAACCTTCTGGCCCAGGAGGTGGAAGCTCTTCTCGATGTCCTCGACGGTCTGGAAACGCCACACGTCGATCAGGGCGCTGCGCTGCACCTTCTCCCACATATACATCAGGTCGTCCGCGTCCAGGCCCGGCTCGAACTGCTCGGCCGGATTGATGATGAAGGTGTTCTCCAGGCGGTCGCGCAGGTAGTTGATGAATGTGGTCAGGATGGTGATGGCGGTCTCGGTCTGCCCGGGAATGCTGCCGATGATCGCGCTGTAGAACATGACGTTTTTCCCGGCCGACCTGGCCGCGCGCATGTCCCGGATGACGTTCTCGGCCAGGTAGAGAAGCTCCCGTTCGCTGAACTTGTGCACACTCGGGCTGCAGGGCTTGTAGTGCAGCTGGAGCACTCCGTTTTTGTCGCGGTAGTAGCAGAGGATGTCACGGGTGAACTCGTTGGAGTTGAGGATCAGCCGGCGGTAGTTGGGCTCGCCCTTGGCGATCACCAGGTCGGACTCCTTCCAGGCCCGGGCAAAGGTCACGCTGGTCCGGTACAGATTGAGGCGTTCCCTGCTCCCGTCCGAGATGACCAGCAGGCGGTGCTCCCGCAGGGCCTGGAGCAGGCTGTTCTTGGAGATCTGGCTGTCCTCGAGGAACATGGCCCCCTCCATGAGCCTGCGCAGGCAGGCGTCGTACTCCCGGTCCCAGAAGGTCGGGGCATAAAAGAAGAACTCCTCCTTCAAGGCCAGGATCATCCGGTGCCCCTGGCGCAGCAGGGAATGAATGATGCGCATGTCCATGACGATCCCCCCGCTTTGATCCGGCAGGAAGAGGATCTTCAGCGGCCCGGACCGGCCCGGACCGAGCAGCTTGGTCAAAATCGGCTCGAAGCTCGGGGAGATGCGCCTGACCTCCTCCAGGGTGAGGCTCTCGATGTCGAAGTTCTCCCGCGTCCAGATGTCCTTCTGGGTGGAGAGGGAAAGCAGGCGGCTCAGCTCGAGCAGGTCCAGCTCCCAGCGCAGGTCCTCGATCCTGGAGCACCCCAGGGAGTCCTCGGGGCAGGCGTTCAGGAAGCGATCCAGGGCGGGGCTGTTCACGAAGTGGCTGGCCCGCTCGTTGTGGAGCTTTTTCTCCTCCCGCAAGGGGTCCACCAGGGCGCTCTGCGTCAGCAGGATGGTCAAAAGCCTCTTGAGCATGCGCGAAGGGATCAGGAAGGGTGAGGAAAGCACCAGCCTGAACTTGTGCCGGCACAGGGCTATGATCTTGCGGCGCTGGTAGGTGTCGGGGATATTGGCCCGGACCAGCCTGACCATGCTGCGCCAGGCCTCCCTGTAGGCCCCCAGGAGCAGATCCGTGACCTCCCCCTCCAGCAGGCAGCGCAGCATCTCGTCCGAGCAGGGCGCAAAGACCTGGTTGTCGTCCAGCACGACCATGAAACGCATCTGCTCCGGGGAAGCATTCTCCCGCGGGTTGGCAAAGTGGCCCAGGTCGTTCTCGGTCATGAAATGCAGCAGCCAGGCGTCAAAGTACGGGTCGCGGCCGTAGCGCAAATCCTTGACGCTTGAAAACTTGGGTAGCTCAGCCACGTCACCGCTCCTTGAAATAGCCCTTGGATCGCAGCCGCTGGGCATAGGAGTGCTTGTGCAGGGAGACGAACAACGGGCTCCTCCCGGCTTTGTGCACCAGAATGTCGTCCCCCTCCAGCAGGGTCGTCCCGGTCTGTCCGTCCAGGGTCAGATAGACCGTGTCCGGGTGTGCAAGCACCCGGATGCGCACCCTGCTTTGCCCGGCCAGGATGAGCGGCCGGAAGTCGCTCAGAAAGGGGCAGATGGGGGCGATGCCAAAGACGTCCAGGTCGGGATGGACCAACGGCCCCCCCACCGAAACCGCGTACGCGGTTGCGCCCGTGGGGGAGAAGACCACCAGACCGTCCGCCCGGACAGCGCCCAGCCGATTGTCATCGCACCAGGCCTCGAGCTGGATCAGCCTGGCCAGGGCCCCCCGGTTGACGACCAGGTCGTTGAGCACCCTGCCCGTGGTCACGACCTTGCTGTCCCTGACAACGGAAAACTCCAGTGCCAGCCTCTCCACGGTCTCGAAATCCCCCGAGAGAACCTGCTCCAGGCCCTGCTGCCAGTCCTCACGCCCAAGCTCGGCCAGGAACCCGACCCGGCCGAGATCGAGACCGAGCAGCGGGATCTGTCGCTGCCCCAGCTTGCGCACCACGCTGAGCACGGTCCCGTCGCCGCCAAGCACCAGCACCAGCCCCGGTGGGGATTCCCCGGTGTCCAGGCAGTCCGGGCTTTCCGTGTTGGCCACGGTATGGGAAGGTATGCGCCTCTGCTTGAGCCAGGCGCTGATCGCTTCCCCCAGGGCGGCGGCCTGCTCGTTCCCGGCCTTGGTCACGATGAGGATGGAGTCTGTGGGCTGCGTCATAGCTCTTATCAAGTAGTCAAATCCAGCCCATCCTTCAAGCATGGCTGCCGGACCCGGAGTTTTTATTTTTTTTTCAAGAAGACCCTAAAGTTCTCGCTAAAAGGACCGATAAGCGAGATTGAAAAGGACCTGTACATCAAAGAGGACCTGGGCTGTGACCATAGACACGCACCTTGTGAAAAATTTGCTGCGAACGTATGATAAGCAGCTCAGCAGCTCCCAGCGGCTGGCACGGTACCGCCAGTCCTTCACGCCCCCCGAAGTACGGGACCAGGTCTCCATTTCCCGGGAGGCCAAGCGGCGCCAGATGGTTGAGCGGGTTGCCGGTGAGATCGTGGACAACCTCATGGTCACCGGCAGTCAGAGCCAGGTGGTCACGGAGATACGCCAGAAGCTCGAAGCCGAGCTCGAGGCCAGGCTCCTGTTTTGTTACTCGCCGGACAAGGGCAGGGTGGAGATACACAGGCAGACCAGGCAGGGATCTGAAATGGTCAGTGAGCAGGAAAGCCGGGAGATCATGGAGCGCCTCTGGCAGATCACCCTGACCAAGGTCGACCGGACCATGCTCTAGAGTGCTCGTTACGGTTTGGCCGGCCCGGGCATGGGTCGGCAGCCCGAACACCTTGGAAGAAATTGTCTTGGAGAATCAATGAAGATCACCACCATTGTCGACAAGCTTGGAACCTACGAACAACAAAAGCTGGAAAAGCCCGGGACCAGGGAGGGCAAGGGGCCCGATGGAGTGCGCAGCTCCAGCGACACGGTCACCCTGTCCTCGCGGGCCAAAATCTTCAGCGATGTCCAGGAGGCGGTCCGAAAGGCCCCGGAGATCCGGACGGAGAAGATCGCCGACATCAAGGCCAGGGTGGGAGCCGGCGAGTATGAGCCCGACCCGGAAACCATCGCCCGGAAGCTGCTCAACGAGGAGGAGGGCCTCTGGCCCTGACCCCGGACCCTTTCCCGCCGGACCAGCAACCCGTCTCACCATCGCCCCCCGGTCACCCCTGGGCGGCCCACCCCTTTGTCACGCCTCTGAGGTAACGGATTGGTTCCTCGACGTTTCGTATGGAATTGTTGGGGATCGAAGATTATGATTCTGGTAGGGGCGCGTGGCACGCGCCCTTTCCTTTGCCGAGGCTGGGTTCCTTCACGAGGTTCCGACCAAAGGCAGGGCGGTTGCCAACCGCCCCTACCAGAAAGGAACTACGGTTCTTCGACGTCTTGTGTGGCTTTATTGGGATCATCCCCAAAGCCTCGTCCTATTTGTGATTTGTAGGGGCAGGCCCCTGTGCCTGCCCTTCTTCGATGTGTATCCGCAACCAGGCCAAGAGGGCAGGCACAGGGGCCTGCCCCTACAGTTGTGAAAACAGGAGGCGGGTGCTGGGATAGGTCTGATAGGACCGATCAGACGGATAGGACCGATGGGACAGCACCCGCCTCCTCACCCCTCACGCCTCACGCCTCACCTTCTTCACTCGCTTCGGCCTGCCAGGACGTACTGGCTTGGGGTGTCCTTGTCTTGATCCACCTGCGGGATCTGAAACCCCAGCCGCCTGGACACATTGATCACGATGGGGCCTGCCAGGTTGAGGGAGGTCTGCTCGGGACGTCCCTGGGGGATGCTCACCGTGACCAGGACAAGCAGCTCGCTGATGGAATCCGCCTGCAGCAGCTTCTGCTCTGCGCTTCCGATCTCGACCTGGTAGTCCGTCACAAAGGCGTACGGGTTGCAGACCACAAACCCGAGGCCGGGCTGCTCCAGGCTCTGCAGGAGCAAAAAGGGTGACTCCGGCTGGATCTCCAGCAGGGCGAAGTCACGCATCCGCTCGAAGCCAAGCAGCCCCCTGGGGAATCGGACGACCCTTTCCGGCCCGATCCGCATCTGCCCCAGGCGGGTGCTGACTACTCTTTCTCCGTTGGTCCCCATAGCTGTGCCGCCGTCAGGAGGTCCTGCTCAAATGTTTGTGAAGCCAGCCTGTTCTGCTCCTGCACCCGCTGGTAGACCTCGTCCCTGTAGACCGGGGTCTCCTCCGGCACCTCGAACCCGAGCCTGACCTGCCTGCCTTTGACACTGACCACGGTCACGGTGATGTTCTCACCGAGGTGGATGCTTTCGCCGGGTCGCCGTGTCAGGATCAGCATGGTGTTTTCTCAACAGGAAGCGGGTCCTGGGGCACGAAAACAAAGCCCGACCGGCTTTGGTTTCAAGCCGTGCGCTTCGATCATCCGGCTTCGAGCTTTAAGTGGTTACAGATAGTCCGCCAGGGTCATGCGCATGATCATGGACGAGGACTTGAGCACGGACTCGAAGATGACCTGCTGCTTGGCCAGGTCGGTCATGAGCTCGGTCATGTCCACGTCTTCGACCTGACTCATCCTGTCTGTCTGGTTGAGCTTCAGCCCGGACAGGACTGCCTCGGAAACCGTCAGCCGGTTCTCCCGGGCCCCGATCCTGGCCAGGTGGTTGGACACGTTCTCCGCAGTCAGGTTCAGCCGTTCCAGGGAGGTCTGGATCCCTTGCTGGTTGTTGGTTTCCAGAAAACCCACCAGCTCTCCCACGGTCTCGAAAAGATTCTTGGCCGGCTGCCCCTGCTCCTCGAAGACCACCGCACCGTTGTAGAGCCCGCCGAAGATGTCCTTGCCCACCTGGTTGAGCTGCAGGGTCTGGCCAGGGCCGATCTCCACGTCCATGGCGGCCGTGTTGGGCCGGACCACGACCTGGTCCCCTGCTGCGGGGGTGCCGCTGATGCGCACCGCACCGCCCGGGAGCAGGTAGTCGTCGCCTGAGGCGGTGTTGCCGCTCACCCAGGTGCGACCGCCGTCCGGGCTGTAGGAGTACTCCGGCTCCGATCCGCTGGTGTCGTCGATGCGGACCACCACGTTGCGGGTGAAAACCCCCGACGCCGAGGCCCCGGTTATCCCTGCGCTGTAGATGTCCACGCCCAGGTCGTCCTGGTCGTCCCCCTGGTACACTGCGGTGGGTCTGACCCACAGCCAGCTGCCGCTGGAATCGTTGGCGTCCGCCACACCAGTCACGTCCACCGTGTCCAGCTCCAGGGTAACGCCGTCCAGGTCGAGGGTGGTGCTTCCGGCTGCCAGGGTTTTCGTCTGCCAGGTCTCCCCCCCGTCACTGGAAAACTGGTAGTCAATGGCACTGCTGCCCAGGGTGCCGTCCTCGAGGAACTGGACCAGGACCGTTGATTCGGAATCCCCGGACAGGGAGAGTACGTCCGAGGCGGTCACGGCCCCGTCGTTGCTGGTCACGGAAAGGGACTGGGAATAGGCGTTCTGGTCCACCTTGTGACCGCCGAAGATGCTGGCCCCCTCAAAACTGGTGTTGGCCAGGGCCACGAGCTCCTCAAAGAGCTGCCTGGCCTCAAACCCTATGGCCTCGCGTTCGTTGGCGGTGTAGCTTCCGGTGGACCCCTGGACGGCCAGCTCCTTGACCCGGGTCAGGAGGTTCTGGACCTGCATCAAGGTCCCGTCCGCCAGTTGCAGCCACCCCTCGGCCGTGCCGATGTTGGCCTGGTAGCGGTCAATGGCCCCGAGGGTGTCACGCAGCCCCAGGATCCGCGCCGTGCCCACCGGATCGTCCGAGGGGGCGTTGACCTTCTTCTGGCTCGCGGCCTGGGCATTCAGCTCCACCATCCTGCTCGCGCTCTGCTGCAGGTTGAAGAGCAGGTTGTCGTATATCGAGCTGTGTGAGACCCGCATGTCATGCTCCGCTGGCGGTCAGGAAAAGTGTGGCACCGGTTGCACCGGCTCGATCCCGGATGAACGCTCCCCGCGGTTTTGTGTCAGCCGCAAACGGCTCGGAACAAGGCTTTGTAGCCCGCCACCCGACATGTTGCGCAACATCTTTACCAACCGCCCTGTACATCATAGGATCTGCTACCGCCTCATGCCGAGCACGGTGTCGAGCATCTCGTCCGCGGTCACGATCAGCTTGGCCGCGGCCCGGTATGCGTGCTGGTACTTGATCAGGCTGCTCATCTCCTCGTCCAGGTTCACCCCGGCGACCGCCTCCTGGGCCGAATGCAGCTCCTGGGCCAGGGCGTGCTCCTGCTGGTAGCTGAACCGCGCGCCCTGCACGTCCGTGCCGATGCCGCTGACCAGGGAGTTGTAGAAGGATTGCAGGGTCTGCCGGGTGGTGGAGCCCCCGGAACGCAGGGCGATTTTTTCATGCTGCAGCTGGGCAATGGACAGGGCGGTCTGGTTGTCCCCGGGGTTGCTCTCGCCCGCGCCGTTGACGTGGCCGGCATTGATCAGGTTGGTGTTGTTCAGAACCTCCGGGGCGACGGTCAGGGTGGCCGCGTCCGTACCGCTGAAAAAGGTGTTGACGCCCAGGGCGGCCAGCAGGCCGGTGGTGTCGGTCCCAAAGGCCAGGGAGTGGCCCGGGGATGCGCTGATGGACAGCCTGTTGTTGACCACCGAGGCCGAGACATTGTCCAGACCGTTGAGCGCGTCTGCCACGTCGTCCAGGCTGTGCACCGCGGGATCGAAGTTTCCAGGGAGGTCCAGCTGGTGCGTGTTGCTGACCTGCCCGGCACTGTCGTAGACGTGCAGCGTCATGTTTCCGGCCTGCAGCATGTCGCCGAAGACCAGCCCGGAGCTGGCGCCCCCCAGAGCGACCCCGGGGTTGACGACCTGGTTGGTCCCGGTGACCGAGGTGAAGGTGTCCAGCCCCGCCCCCTGGCTGTGGATGCGGTTGACCTCCCAGATCAGCCCCTTGGCAAAGGCGTCCAGCCTGTCCGCGTACTTGCCGGCGAAAAGGTCGCGCATGGCCAGGTTGCCGGCCAGGCTGCCCCCGGTCAGGCGGCTCTGGTCCAGCTCCCCGCCCTTGGTCAGGAGCGGGGTGATGTTCAGGGGGACCGAGGTGGTCTCGTACCAGTAGACCGCCTCCTTGGGCACAATGGTGAACCGGTCGCCCGCGGCCAGGTCGTCGGAACCGGTGAACCAGAGGCTCAGATCGCCGTCCGGGGTGGTGACCTTGGTGTCGAAGTCCTGGGCGGTGAAGACATCGTTGCCGTTGGCGTCTTTAAGATAGGTGCTGCCGCCGTCGGTGGAAATTCTGAACTCCGCATCTCCGATCGCACCGTCCGTGACCACCTCGAGGGAGTACTCCTTGGAGGAGCTCCCCTGGAAGAGCACGTCCACGTCGCTGCCCGCGTTCACCAGATCCTTGAAGGTCCTGGCGCTCTCGAACCTGAGCTCGAAGGACTCCACGCCGTCCACCAGGGTGTGGCCGGCCCGGGTGAGGATGGTCCTGCGGCCGCCGCCGTTGTCGATGACATCGATGTCGATCCTCTCGGCCAGCTCCCTGGTGAGCTCATCCCGGCGGTCATAGAGCTCATTGGGGTTGTTTTGGCCCGGCTCCTCGTGGCGGATGATCTGGTCGTTGATCTCGGCGATCTGCCCGAGCAGGATGTTGATGTCCTGCACGTCCTTGGCGATCAGCGCGTTCATCTGCCCCTGGATCTGACCCACCTCTGTCTCTGCGAAGCCGATGGCGCTGATCAGGTTCTGGGCCTGGCCGAGCATGGCCGCGCGGGTGCTGGAGTCCCGGGGCATGGTCGACAGCGCCTGCCAGCCGGCAAAGAACTGGGAGAGCGAGGCGTTGATGCCCTCGCCGGCAGACTCGTTGAAGATGCTTTCCAGGGCTGACAGGCTGTCCTGAAGGGCCAGCCACATCTCCCTGTTGGCCGACTTGTTGTTGTACTGCTCCTCCACAAAGGCGTCGAAGTGGCGCACCACCTCCGTGGCCCGCACCCCGGTCCCCATCTGGCCGGGGTTGTAGTCGATGCTCTGGCCTTCCTCCAAGACCACCGAGCGCCGCACATACCCCGGGGTGTTCACGTTGGCGATGTTGTTGCCCGTGACCTCGATCTGGGACTGGGAGGCAAACAGGGCCCAGCGCCCGATGTCCAGGATGGAGTTGACCCCGGGCATCTACATGCTCCCCCGGAGCAGCGGCGTGGCCGACTTGCCGCACTTCACAACGCCCTTGCGCGAGTAGGTGGAGCTGTCCCTGGGGGCGACCTCTTTGCACAGGAACTCGATCAACTGCTGCCCCTGATCCACCAGGGCCAGGACCATTTCGGCATTGACCGAGGCCTGCCGCGAGCAGAGCCGTTCCAGCCCGCTGGTCCGTGCCTGGATGGCTTCAAGCTCCTGCTTCGCGGACCCCTGCAGGCCCTGCATCAGCTCGGAGAGATCTGTGCCTGGACCGGCCAGCTCCGAGACCAGTCCGCTGAGATGCTCCCGCTCCAGGGCCAGCTGCCGCAGAAGCTCCTGTATGGAGAGCTCGATCCCGAAGACCGCCTCCGGGTCTTGCCCGCAAAGGTGGGCAAATTCTTCCTCCAGCAGGCTGTGCAGCAGGCCAAAGCCCTTTTCCTGCCGGGCAAGGCTGTGGCGCAATACGTCGATGTTCATGTCCCGCTCCCCCTCAGACGTGGGTACCGATGCGCAGGCCTGCCAGCAGGCGCTGCTCGATCTGGTTGGGATCCCAGGCCAGGGCCCCCTGCCTGAGCTCGAAATGCAGATGGGGGCCTGTGGAACGGCCCGTGTTGCCGACCAGGGCGATGCGCTCTCCTGCGCCGACCCTGTCCCCGACTGAGACCTGGTTGACCTGGTTGTGGGCGTACCGGCTTTCCCAGCCGCCGTCGTGGGCGATGACCACGGTCAGTCCATACCCGTCGTCAGGACCGGAATGGGTCACGGTGCCGGGCCAGCAGGACCGAATGGGGGTGCCCTCGGGCGCTGCCATGTCGATGCCCGCGTGCCAGGCCTGCTCCCCGGTGAAGGGATCCTGCCTCCACCCGAACCCCGAGCTGACCGGGGCGTTGACCGGACGCACCAGGGGCGGCAGTCCGGAAGGCATGTTCGCTCCAACCTCTCGCACCTGGTCTGCGGCTTTGGCCTGGTACTCTTGTCCGGCCCCGGCCATGCGCTCCTCGATGCGCCTGGCCAGGTCCTCCACCTGCTGTCCCACGGACACTTTGTGCGCAGCCGAGGCCTGTGTGTCTTCTCCTATCACGGACACCCGGTTTTCGCCGGCGTCCCCGGCCGGATCAGCCGCCGTACGGAGCGGACCAGGCCCGGGACCTTGCATCGGCTCTGCAGGGCCTGTCTGCTCCGAGGCCCGGACGAGCTGGTCCTTGAGCTGGTCGAAGAGCAGGTCTCCCAGCCCGATGCCGCCGTTGCGGGAGAGCTTCTGAGCCAGCTCGTGGTCGAACATGGACATGTACTGGTCTTCCTGGGGGCTGTGCAGGTAGCCCTCCTTGGGGACCGAGGAACGCATGATCTGCCACAGCTTGGACAGAAAGACCGTTTCAAAGCCCTGGCAGGCCTCCCGGAGCTCCTGCTCGTCAGAGACCCCGCCCCGGTTCAGGCGGCGCCTGAGTGCGCTCAGGCGCTGCTCGGCCCCGGCATCGGTGGCGTTTGCCCTGAGGGGGTCGAGGGGAAAGCTGGACTCGTCCATTACAGCACCTCCAGCTCGGCATGCAGTGCACCGGCCGACTTCAACGTCCTCAGGATGGAGATCAGGTCGCGGGGCGTGGCGCCTATGGCATTGAGCCCGTTCACCAGCTCCTGCAGCCGCGCACCCTCGAGCAGCACCAGCCGCTGGTTCTCCTCCTGGATGAGCATCTCAGTCCTGGGAACCACGGCTGTCTGGCCCTCTCCAAAGGGCTCGGGCTGCGAGACCTCCGGCGTTTCCTGGACGACCACCTGCAGGTTGCCGTGGGCCACGGCCACCTCTGAGAGGCGCACATTCCCGCCCAGGACGACCGTGCCGGTCTTCTCGTCCACCACCACCTTGGCCCTGCGGTCCGGGCTGACCTCCAGGTTCTCCAGGGAGGCCATCAGGGGCACGATGTTCCCGGTAAACTCCCCGGGGACGTCCAGGACAACGGTGGAGATGTTCTCGGCCCGGGCATAGGGCCGGCCCAGGGCGGTGTTGATGCTCTCCACCACCTGCATGGTGGTCCCGAAATCACTGGTGTCCAGGTTGATGGTCATGCGCTCCTGGGTGTTGAAGGCAAAGGGCACCGCCTTTTCAACCACCGCCCCGTTGGGGATCTTGGCCACGGTGGTGATGTTCTTGACCGCCTCTGCCGCCTCACCCAGGGCAGACACACCGCCCACCGCCACGGGCCCCTGGGCCAGGGCGTAGACCTTGCCGTCTATGCCCTTGAGCGGCGTCATGAGCAGGACCCCGCCCAGCAGGCTGGAGGCGTCCCCGATGGAGGACACGGTCACGTCCAGCCGCGTCCCGGGCTTGGCCGAGACAGGCATCTTGCCCGTGACCATGACCGCGGCCACGTTCTTGACCTGGAGCCTGCCCTTGTCCACGCGCACGCCCATGTTCTCCAGCATGTTCACCACCGACTGGACAGTGAACTCCGTGCCGGACTTGTCCCCGGTCCCCAGGAGGCCCACCACCAGGCCGTACCCCACCAGCTCGTTGCTGCGCACCCCGCTGAAGGAGGCAATGTCCTTCAGCCTGACCAACTCGCCCCGGCCGGATGCCGGAAGCAAGCAGACAAGCCCGGCCAGGAGCACCAGGCAGAGCATCGGGTAAAATCGGTCCCGACGATGGAACAGGGTAAAAAAGGTGCAGGCGGTCATGGCATTATCCCTCAGAAGGGCCACACGTTGTCGAGGATGCGGGTCAGCCACCCCGGACGCTGTTTGTCCGCCAGGATGCCCTGTCCGTAGTAGTCGATCTTGGCATTGGCAATGTGGGTGGAGCTGATGGAGTTGTCCGGACCGATGTCCCTGCCCCTGACCAGGCCCTGGATCACGATAATCTGGACCTCGCCGTCCACCCTGACCTCCCTGGCCCCCTCAACCTGCATGATGTCGTTTGGCAGGACCCTGATGACCCGGGCACCGATGGTCGCACTGACCCTGGAGGAGCGCTCGACCTCGCCTTCGCCCTCGAACGAGGAGGTCGAAGACGCCTTGATCGCGGGCGTGCTCCCGATGGGCACCTCCAACCCGAAGAGGTTCTGCTGCTGCTTGTCGAAGAAGTTTTCCACGCCGAGGTTTATCGCGGACTGCTTCTCTGTGGTTGTCTCGACTTCGTTGGCGGCTGTGGATGTCTCCACGATGTTGATGAGCACGATGTCCCCGACCCTTCTGGCCCTGTTGTCCGAGAACAGGTAGTCGGCCTGGGCGTCCTGGAAGATGGAGCCGGGGTTTCCGGCTTCCTCGTTGGTCACAACGGGTGTTGGGGGAGGGGTGTACTCGGGCACGGCGGATGGCTGCTTGTGCACAGGCGCGCAGCCTGCTGCAGCCAGAAAGAGCAGCACGACCCCGAGGGGCAGCAGCCTTCTGAAACCTGTCTCTTGCGTCATGGTCATTGTTTCGATCCCTTGCTGTTGGGCCGGTGTGCCCTATCTGACCACCACGGTCCCGGAATCCCGGACCCGGGCATAGACCTTTCTATTGCTCTGCAAGTTCTGCACCGTGACGGTCTCCCCGTGGTTGGCATCCTGGAGGGCCCGGGCCGGAACCCGCAGCACGATGTTCTCCCCTTCGAAGACCAGGGTCACGGCCTCTCCCTGGGCGACCACCGGTTTTGGCTCGAGACTGGACTCGTAGATGACCTGCTCCCTGCCCACCGGTGTCTTCAACCGCCAGGAGCCTCCCTGTCCGTCCCAGACCCGGTGCCTGAGGTAGGCCAGGTTTTTCCGGGCAAAGGTCACGTCCCCGGGGGCGAGCGTCTCCTTGCGGTTCAGCGGCCGGGAGGCCACGGGCACGGCCTTCCACACGTCCAGCACAGCGCTGGCTCCGATGCCCCTGACCACGTTGCCTGCGGGATCGACCACCTGAAAGCGCAGGGAGTTGAAACCGGGGTCGATGTCCGAGGTAGCCGTGCACTCCACCCGGTCACCGGGGGCATCAATAAAGATGTGCTGGGGAAGGCGCAGGTCGCGGACCTTGGCTTCCCCGCCCCAGGCTGCAGCCCTGCCGGTCAAAAATTTGGCTGCCATGGCGGCCAGTCCGGCCTCACGGACCACCCCGGCAGCTCCCCTGATCAGGAGCTGGTCGGGAAGCCGGCACTTCCTGCTTGCCGGGCCGAGGTACTTCTCGAGAAGACCCATGAGCTGCTCCCGGGACAGCCTGACCTGAGCCCCCCTGGCCGGCGCAGGCCACAAGGGAACGAGGCTCAGCCCGGCCCACTCCTCCGCTGTGCAGAGCCTGGTCGGCTCGGCAATGTCCTGCAGGGTGACCCGTTCGCCGGGCACGGCGGCCACTGCAAAGACCTCGACCACGGGGTCCAACCGGGAAAAAGATGCCGCTGCTGCTGCGCCTGCGCAGCACAAGGCCAGGATTGCCACGGCCATCCAGGCCATCCCCACCTGCCTGGTGCGGGTTGCCGTAAGGGGCTTCATACCGGTGGACACAACACAACCTCCAATCGATTCCAAGAGCTGCCCGACAGAAAGTGACGCCCCTGAAAACACATTTCCCGCCTTGCTTCCAGCTTCGAGCTTCCAGCTTCCAGCTTCACGTGGCCTATCTCCAGCCTTGCTTCCAGCTTCCAGCTTCGAGCTTCAAGCCGCCTATCTGGCCATCCTGTTGACCATGCCGAGCATCTGGTCGGCCGTGCTGATGGCCTTGGAGTTGGACTCGTAGGCCCGCTGGCCTATGATCAGGTTGACCATCTCCTCCACGATTTCCACGTTGGACATCTCCAGGAACCCCTGGGCAATGGTGCCGGCATTTTCCTGCCCCGGGGTCACGGGTGTGGCCGCGCCAGAGGCCTCGGTTTCCAGGTAGCGGTTGCCGCCCACGCTGTTCAGGCCGGCCGGGTTGACAAAAGTGAAAACGGCCAGGTCCACCGACGCGAGCACCGTGCCGTTGCGGTCCACTGCGGAGATGATGCCGTCATTGGACACGGAGATGCTTTCGGTTTCCGGCGGCACGGTCACCGAAGGCTGCAGGGGGTAGCCCTCGGCCGTGACAATGACCCCTTCGCTGTTCAGCTTGAAGGCCCCGCTGCGGGTGTAAGCCAGGGTCCCGTTGTCATCGACCTGAAAGAACCCGTCCCCTTGTATGGCCAGGTCCAGTGGGTTGCCGGTGTTCTGGAAGTCCCCCTGCTTGAAGAACTTGTGCACGCTGCCGGGCCGGACGCCCATACCGACCTGCATGCCGGTGGGCGTGGTGTTGCCCGCCTGGTCCTCGGCTCCTGCAATGCGCAGGGTCTGGTACATGAGGTCCTGAAACTCGGCCCGGCTCTTCTTGAAGCCGAAGGTGTTCACATTGGCCAGGTTGTTGGCCGAGACATCGATGTTCAGCTGCTGGGCCACCATGCCCGAAGCCGCCGTCCACAGTGAGCGCATCATGATTGGATCTCCTTTCTCATTTCCCGTATTCCTCACACGTGAGGGTTCGACCCGGCCTTGGCAACGCAGTCCCTCCTACGCACAAGGCTACGGAGGGCAGGCCAGCGGGGATTTTTCAACGTTTCTTTCCTCTTTGCAGGCCGTTCAAAAACCACGCTGGCAAACCAGGCTTGGCATAAGCTTCCATCCCCGCTCCTTAGCCCGGTTTTTTGTAGGGGCACGTTGCACGTGCCCTTCTTCATTTGTCGGTTGCGGTGCATCTCTTGTGTCTTGCTTCCAGCTTCGAGCTTCGAGCTTCCAGCTCAATTTACATGAGGGTTTGCCCCTGGTGGAGCAACGCAGTCCAGCGGGGATTTTTCAACGGCCTGCTACCTCGTGGCTCCGACTTCCTGGATGACCTTCTTGTCCTCGTCCTGAACGCTGGTCATGACCTTCTGGTAGGCCTCGAACATGCGCATGGTCTCGATCATGCTGACCATCTCCTCCACCACGGAGACATTGGAGTCCTCCAGAATCCCCTGGGAGACCTGGAAGCCCTCGGCCGGGATCTCGCCTGCGTCGGCTCCTTCCCGAATCCGGAACAGGTTTTCGCCGAACTTCTCCAGGGCCCTGGGGTCGGTGACCGTGACCACGTCCAGAACGCCCAGTATCTCGTTGCCCAGGCTGACCTGCCCGTCGCCGCGCACCAGGATCTCGCCGCCCTCCGGGATGACAACGGGGCCCCCCTGTCCGAGCAGGGCGTGCCCTCCCGAGGTGACCACCGTCCCCTCCGGGGTGAGCTGGAACTGGCCGTTGCGGGTGTACATGACCCCCTGGTCGGTTTCGACCTTGAAGAACCCCTCCCCCTGGACGGCCAGGTCGAGGGGGTTGCCGGTCTGGCGCATGCCCCCGGGGCTCATGTCCAGCATGACCTCGGCCACCCTGGTCTCGCTGGTGACATCCGGCCTGGGGCACCAGCCTTTCTCCCGGATGCACGAGCTCATCTCCAGCAGATCGTGGTGACGCTTGTCCATCAGGTCCTGGAAGGCGATCTTTTGACGCTTGAACCCGGCAGTGCTGGAGTTGGCCAGGTTGTTGGCGATCACGTCCAGCCTGTGCTCCTGGGCCATGGCTCCGAACAGGGCATTGTAGATGCCGTTTTGCATAGGAACGAACCTCCTCGAGGGGCGTTTTTTGCAAGTGCCGAGCCAACCGTACCGTCCCCTCTCCCGCAGGCGCCTCCAGCCTTGGCCTTTTCTGCCTCCTGCCCTGCTTTGCCCTTGACAAGTCACCGATCCTTGCGCATATACACATCCGTCTCAGCGGGTGTAGCTCAGTTGGTAGAGTACAAGCTTCCCAAGCTTGGTGTCGCGGGTTCGAATCCCGTCACCCGCTCCACTCCTCATGCAGGAAACGTACGCTGTTCGTTTGAATGGGGTGGGCCGTTCGGTCCACTTTTTTTTTGGCCTCGACCTGGAAACCGGCTGCTGATGCAAACATCGACATTGGAGAAAACGCTGCACGAGCTGATCGAACCGCTGGCCCGGTCCCACGGGCTCACCCTCTGGGGCCTGGAAGCGCCCTCCAGCCCCCGCGGCGGAGTGCTGCGGGTCTATGTCGACAGCGACCAGGGCGTGAGCATCGACCAGTGCGCCGCCCTCAGCCGGACCCTGAGCGTTGTCCTTGATGTCGAGGACCCCATCCCCGGCTCCTATGTCCTGGAGGTTTCATCCCCGGGTCTGGAGCGGCCCTTTTTCAGCCCGGAGCAGATCGAGCCCTTTCGCGGCGCCCTGCTGTTTCTGGAGCTGATCGAGCCCCTGGACGGGCGCAGGAAATGGAAGGGGCGGGTCGTTGACGTGGCAGAGGAACGTGTCGTTCTCGAGGTGGAGGACCAGCAGCACCGGTTCCCGTGGGGAAACATCAAACGGGCCCATCTTATTTATGAAGGGTGATGCAGCCGGAGATCTTTTTTAGCAGGGCTTGCAGCGGAGAAAAATTATGAGCGTGGAACTCAAGAAAGCCATCGACCAGATCAGCAAGGACCGGGGAATCGACCGGGACCTGCTCGTCGACACCCTGGAGGAGGCCGTGCGCTCCTCGGTGAACAAGAAGTTCAACCACAGCCTGGATGTCGAGGTCAACTTCAACGAGGACTCCGGCGAGATCGACGTCTACCAGTTCAAGACCGTCGTGGACAAGGTGGAGGATCCCGGGACTGAGATCACCCTCGACGAGGCGCGCAAGGTCGACCCCAACGTGCAGATGGAGGACGAACTGGGCTTCAGGCTCCATGTCGAGGATCTGGGACGCATCGCTGCCCAGTCCGCCAAGCAGGTCATCATCCAGCGCATGCGCGACGCCGAGCAGGAGATCATCTACGAGGAGTACAAGGACCGCCGGGGGGATATCATCAGCGGCATCATCCAGCGGCGGGACCGCTCCGGCTGGATCATCAACCTGGGCCGGACCGAGGCCCTGCTGCCCAAGGAGGAGCAGATCCCCCGCGAGCGCTTCCGGCGCGGCGACCGGGTCCAGGGGTACATCGTCGACATCAAGAAGGAGGGCCGGGGGCCACAGATCATCATCTCCCGCTCCCACCCGGACTATATGGCCGCCCTGTTCCGGCGCGAGGTGCCCGAGGTCGCCGACGGCACGGTCAAGATCATGGGCGTGGCCCGGGATCCCGGCAAGCGGGCCAAGGTGGCCGTGCTGTCACAGGACAGCGACGTGGACCCGGTGGGCGCCTGCGTGGGCGTGCGGGGCTCCCGCATCCACAACGTGGTCCAGGAGTTCCGCGGCGAACGCATCGACATCGTGCTCTGGAGCCCGGACGTGGCCACCTATGCCGTCAATGCCCTGTCGCCGGCCAGGATCTCGCGCATCACAGTGGACGAGGACGAGAACACCCTGGAGGTCATCGTGCCCGACGACCAGCTCACCCTGGCCATTGGGCGCAAGGGCCAGAACGTCAAGCTGGCGGCCAAGCTTTTGGGGTGGAAGATCGATATCCTGACCGAGAGCCGCTACGGCGAGGCGCACCAGGACCTGCAGGTCCTGGAGCAGCTGGGCAACGTGACCGGAATCAATGCGGACCGTTTCTATGAAAGCGGCTTCGGCTCCCTGGAGCAGATCCGGCAGGCCACGGATGAGGAGCTGCTCTCCATCGAGGGGCTGACGCCCGAAAAGATCGCCGACCTCAGAGTGGGCCTGAACCTGCTGGACACCTCTCCACGGGAGCAGGAGGCCGATGCAGCGGAGCCGGACACAGCCACGGCCGAAGAGGAGTCTGCCGGCGCGGCGCAGGAAACCCCGGAAGAGGCTGCGCAGGCCGCAGACGATGCCGGGGAACAGGAAAACACCTCCGACGAACCGGAGGAACGTTCTGAATAGTTTCATGACACGAGATCATTCGCTGGACTCAGGACCGAGGTCTTTGCGACAGCGCACACCGCACCCCGTTCGGATGTGCGTGGTCTGTCGCGGCCGTTTTGCCAAACAGGATCTCCAACGCTACGTCTGTCCCGAAGGGTCCGAGGCCTTTTTGCTCGGGGACGGGAAAGGAACCCTGCCCGGGCGGGGGTTCTATGTTTGCGCCAGCGAGGAGTGCCGTTCACGATTTCCCAAGTTTCGTGGCTGGCAGAAGATGTGCAACAGGGGAAGAGGGTAAGGTATGGCTACGAAAATGCGGGTCAGAGAACTTTCCACCGAGCTGGACATCTCCAACAAGGAGCTGCTCCACTTGCTCAGGGATCTTGGCATCCAGGTCAAGAGTCACATGAGCACCATTCCGGAAGAAGAGGTGGAGCGCGTGCGCGAGCGCTTCAGCGATTCGGCCAAGGCCAAGGACGTGACCGAGAAGGTCACCCAGTCCGGAGTCATTGTCCGCAGACGCCGCAAGCCGGCCCCGGCCGAGAAGGAACAGGCCGCCCCGGTCCAAAAAGCCGAGGAGGAGCCTGCAGCTCCTGAAGCTGCCGAAGAGAAGGCCGCTCCATCCGCCTTTGAGGAAGAGGTCCCGGCAGAGCAGGAGGAGGCCGCTGGTGCTGCGCCCCCTGAAGAAGAGGCCCGGGCCGGCGCTCCTGCGGAACCAGAGCCGGAGGAGCCTGTGCAGGAGCCGGCAGAGGCCGCGGCGCCCACAGAGGAAGCCAAAAAGAAGAAATCCCGCAAGAAGGCTGAGCCGCCCACCGTCAAGGTGATCTCCAAGCCCGAAATCGTTCCCGATGTCACCCCCGAACGCAGGGCCACCGGTCTGCGGGGCAGCGGTGCACCGCTGCCCACGCCGGAGCGCCCCGAGCCCAAGAAGAAGAAAAAGAAGAAGGACAAGCGGGTGGTGGACGTCTCCGGCATGTACGGAACCGAGGAGGAGCGCCGCCGCGCCGCGGTCGACTGGAAGCAGCGGCGCACTGTGCAGGTCAAGGACAAGACCGGCGGCAAGGTCCGTCCCGGCAAGCGCCGCCCCGGCCAGGGCCGCCCGGCCGCGGAAGAGCGCATGACCACACAGCCCACCAAGGCTGCCAAGCGCAAGATCAAGGTGGAGGAGGCCATCAGGGTCACCGACATGGCCAGGCAGATGGGGGTCAAGGCGCAGGAGGTCATCAAGGTCCTCATGGGCCTTGGGGTCATGGCCACCATCAACCAGTCGCTGGACATCGACACGGCCGGACTGGTGGCCTCGGAGTTCAGTTACGAGGTGGAGAAGGTCGGTTTCTCCGAGCAGGACTTCATCCTGCCCCGCGAGGAGGAGAAGCAGGAGGACCTGCAGCCCAGGCCCCCGGTGGTCACCATCATGGGCCACGTGGACCACGGCAAGACCTCCCTGCTGGACGCCATCAGGGAGTCCAAGATCACCGCCGGGGAGGCCGGCGGCATCACCCAGCACATCGGAGCCTACCACGTGCCCACCGGCCGCGGCGACCTGGTCTTCCTGGACACCCCCGGCCACGAGGCCTTCACGGCCATGCGGGCCAGGGGGGCCCAGGTCACCGACATCGTCATCCTGGTCGTGGCTGCCGACGACGGGGTCATGGACCAGACCCGCGAGGCCATCAACCACTCCAGGGCGGCCGGGGTGCCCATCATCGTGGCCGTGAACAAGATCGACAAGGAAAACGCCGATCTGGACCGGGTCAAGCGGGAGCTTTCCGACCAGGGCCTCCAGCCGGAGGACTGGGGCGGGGACACCATCTTCGCCAATGTCTCGGCCAAGGAGAAGATCGGGATCGACGAGCTGCTGGAGATGGTGCTGCTCCAGGCCGAGGTGCTGGAGCTCAAGGCCAATCCCGACAAGAAGGCCACCGGCCACATTGTGGAGGCCAGGCTGGACATTGGCCGGGGATCCATGGGCACGGTCCTGGTGGAGTCCGGAACCCTCAGGCAGGGGGACGCCTTTATCTGCGGGCTGCACTACGGCAAGGTCCGAGCCATGTTCAACGACCAGGGCCAGAAGATAGACCAGGCCGGTCCGGCCATCCCGGTCGAGGTCCAGGGCTTTGGCGGCGTTCCCGAAGCCGGAGACGAGTTCGTGGTGGTGGAGGACGAGAAGATCGCCCGCCGCATTGCCGAGTCCAGGCAGGTCAAGCAGCGCGAACGCGAGCTGGCCAAGGAAAGCAAGGTCACCCTGGAAAGCTTCCTGGCCGCAAAGGCCGACGAAGAGGTCAAGAGCCTCAACCTGGTGATCAAGGCCGACGTCCAGGGATCCCTGGAAGCCATTACCGAGGCCTTGAACAAGCAGTCCACGGCCGAGGTCAGGGTCACCATCATCCACGGCGGGGCCGGGGCCATCAACGAGTCCGACATCATGCTGGCCGCTGCTTCCTCGGCCATCATCATCGGCTTCAACATCAGGCCAACGGCCAAGATCAAGGAAGTTGCGGAGCAGGAAGGCGTGGAGATCCGCTTCTACAACGTCATCTACCACCTGGTGAACGAGATCCGAAGCGCCATGGAAGGCATGCTCTCCCCGATCATCCGCGAGGAGTATCTCGGGCAGGCCGAGGTCAAGGAGGTCTTCAGCGTACCCAAGATCGGCAAGGTCGCGGGCTGCTCCGTGGTCGACGGAAAGCTGATGCGCAACGCCGGCATCCGATTGCTCAGGGACGGTGTGGTCATGTACACCGGCCGCCTGAGCTCCCTGAAGCGCTTCAAGGACGACGTCAAGGACGTGGCCAAGGGCTACGAATGCGGCGTGGGCCTGGAGAACTTCAACGACATCAAGGAAGGCGACGTGATCGAGGCCTTCCAGGAGGTCGAGGAGAAAGCGACCTTATAAGAATTAAGAAGGCTCAAAGCTGAAAGCTGAAGGCAAGAAGCTGAAGGCAAGAAGCTCAAAGCTCAAAGCTCAAAGCTCAAAGCAAGAAAAGAACAGGCGGGCTGAAGGCTGAAATTTGAGCACTGCCTTTTGGTTTTGCTTTGAGCTTTGAGCTAAAAAAAAACGGAGTTTTTTTGTTCATCGGATCCCTGGTCGTGGCTTTTCGGCTGCACGGGCTGACCTCGCTGAAGGAGAAGCGCGGCATAGCCGGCAGCATGAAGCAGAAGCTGCGCAACAAATTCAATCTGGCCGTTTCCGAAACCGAGGACCAGAACGACCGCACCCGGCTGGTGCTCGGCCTGGTCACCGTGTCCTCGGACAAGCAGCGGGCCGAGACTATTTTGAACAAGGCCATGACCATGATCGAGGCCATGACCTCCGAGGAGATCGTCGAGGTCTCCATCGAGGTCATCGCGGCCTGAGGGCTGCACTGTTATGCGCAAAGCCAACACCAGACGGGCCGACAAGCTCTCCGACGCCATCATGCAGGAGCTGGGGCGGATCCTCATCGAGGAGACGCAGGATCCGCGGCTGGAGCTGGTATCCATCAGCGGGGTGCGCCTGAACCGCGACATGAGCGTGGCCCAGGTCCTCTACACCCACGGCGGGGGGCAGGAACGCCGGGAGGAGGTCGAGCAGGCCCTGCACTCTGCCAGGGGCTACCTGCGAACCCTTCTCGGGCAGCGGCTCAAGCTGCGCTACGTGCCGGAGCTCCGTTTTGCCTGGGACACTTTTTTGGAGAAGATGGTCTATGACCTCCAACCGGACCCGGATAGCCAGGGTTATTGAGCAGTCCACGAGCTTTCTCGTGGCTTCCCACGAGCATCCTGACGGGGACGCCATTGGGGCCACCGCAGCCATGGGCCATCTCCTCAGGGGCCTGCGCAAGGATGTTGTGCTCTACAATGCCACGGGGCTGCCTGACCGCTTCGCCTGGGTGGAAATGCCCGGTCCGGTTCGCACCCGGATCCCTGAGAACGGGTACGACTGGGTAATCACACTGGACTGCGGCGATTTCGACCGCCTGGGGCATGATTTCGTGACCCGGGCCCCCAGGGACAAGCTGATCAACATCGACCACCACCAGGGCAACCCCGGCTTCGGCTTCCTGAACTGGATCGATCCGGAGCGCTCCTCCGTGGGCGAGATGGTGGCCCTGCTGGCCCGGGACCTGGACGTGCCCCTGCGCGGCCCCATGGCCGAGGCGGTCTACCTGGCCCTGGTCACGGACACCGGGTCATTCAGCTTCGGCAACACGGGCGCCGAAACCCTGGAGCTTGCGGCAGAGATCGTGCGCCAGGGGCTCGACCCGGGTCTTTTCAACGCCCTGCTGCTCAGCCAGTGGACCCTGAACAAGGTCCACCTCCAGGGGCTGGCCCTGTCCGACGCCAGGCTGCACCTGGACGGCAAGGTGGCCCTGGTCAGCGTGTCCCGGGACATGTTACGCAAGACAGGCTCCACCAGCGAGGATTGTGAGGGCTTGGTGAACACCATGCGCCAGATCAAGGGCGTCCTGGTCGGCGTGAGCCTGCGCGAGGATCCTGAAGGCAACACCAAGTTCAGCCTTCGCTCCTGGGGTGACGTGGATGTCCGCTCCATCGCCGTGCTTTTCGGGGGGGGTGGACACAGAAACGCCTCGGGCGGGAGGATCCTGGCCGGGCTGGAAAAGGCCGAGCAGAAGCTCGTCTCGGCCATCGGCGCGGCCCTGGGGGTTGCGTGACCTTGGACAGGCGGCATCGGTTTGCTCAGCTTGACGGGGTCCTGGTCCTGAACAAGCCCAAGGGGCCGACCTCGGCGGATTGCCTGAACACGATCAAGAGGCATTTCGGGCAACGCAGGATCGGCCATGCCGGCACCCTCGACCCCATGGCCCAGGGGGTCCTGGTGGTGCTGCTCGGACAGGCGACCAAGATCGCCCCCCACGTGGTCAGTGGGGCCAAGACCTATCGCGGGGAGCTTCGACTGGGCCTTGAAACCGACACCTTCGACATCGAGGGACGAATCACTGCGGAACATCCTTGGGAACAGGTGACCGATGAACAGGTGCGGGAGGAGGTCCTGGGGTGGACCGGGCTCGAGCGGCAGGAGGTGCCGCCCTTTGCCGCGGCCAAGCACAAGGGTACGCCCTTGTACGCCCTGGCCAGAGCCGGCAAGCCGACCCCGACCAAGACCAAGCCCGTGCACATCGACCGGGCGGAGGTCCTGGACATGGACCTTCCACTGGTCCGCTTCCGGGTCGTCTGTTCACAAGGAACGTACATACGCTCCCTGGCCCACAGCCTGGGGAAGCGATTGGGGTGCGGTGCGGTGCTCACCGAGCTGGTTCGCGAAAGCAGCCGGCCTTTTGACATCGCCCATGCGCACGACCTGGAGAGCCTGCTCGCGGAGCCGGACGCATTCCCGGAAAAGGTCCTGTCCCTGCGCCAGGCCCTGGCCGACTGGCCCCAGATCCGCCTGGGCCCCGAGCTCGAGGGCCTGGTCAGAAACGGGGTCAGGCTGCCGCTGGACAGGGTCCTGCCGGGAACAGACCGGGACGACGCCCACAAGGCGCTTTTTCTGGGCGCGGACGGATCCCCACTGTGCCTGGCCGAGGTCCGGGACAGCCCGCAGGGCCCGGTCTGGGCAATAGTGCGCGGACTCTGGCAGGCCTGAGACAGTGGCTGCCGCAACGCACCATAACGACAACACATGCAAGGAGGTATGGCTGTGGCTTTGACCCCGGAACAGAAGAATGGCGTTATCCTGGAGTTTCAGCAGCACGAGGGGGACACCGGATCCCCCGAGGTGCAGGTGGCCCTGCTCACCCGCCGGATCGAGTATCTGACCGAGCACTTCAAGGGCCACAAGAAGGACTTCCACTCTCGAAACGGCCTGCTCAAGATGGTTGGAAAGCGGCGCAAGCTGCTCAACTATCTCAAGAGCAAGGACGTCAACCGCTACCGCTCGCTCATCGAGCGACTGAAGCTGAGAAAATGATCCGACCGCGCCTGTTCCCGGCAGGGACAGGCGCGCCCTTTTTCCCGTCCGGCCGGGTCCATATCTTTTCAGGGTCTGGAAGCGCAGCCCGCGCGGCCATTCCCCGGGACCGGACGGACACCATCAAGGCGCGCCCCAGGGCCGCCACGACACCCAAGGACACTACGACATCATGATTACTCCATTTGCGACAACACGACTCACCGCGACCATCGGCGGCCGCGAGATCATCGTCGAGACCGGCCGGCTGGCCAACCAGGCCGACGGTGCCGTCTGGGTCCAGAGCGGCGGCACGGTGGTGCTGGTCACCGCCGTGACCCAGCCCCTGGAACGGGACATCAACTTCATGCCCCTGGTGGTCAACTACCAGGAGATGTCTTACGCCTCCGGGCGCATCCCGGGTAACTACTTCCGGCGCGAGATCGGCCGCCCCAGCGAACGCGAAACCCTGATCTCGCGTTTCATCGACCGACCCATCCGCCCTCTCTTCCCGGAAGGTTTCCGGGACGAGGTGCAGATCATCGCCACCGTGATTTCGGCTGAAGCCGAGGAGGACCCGGACATGCTGGCCATGACCGGAGCCTCCGCGGCCCTGCACATCTCCAAGACCCCCTTCCTTGGCCCCATCGCGGGCATCCGGGTCGGGCACGTGGACGGGCGCTTCGTGGCCAACCCCACCCTGAGCCAGATGGGGTCCAGCACCCTGAACCTGATCCTGGCCGGCTCCAGGGATGCCGTGGTCATGGTCGAAGGCGGGGCGGAGTTCGCCTCAGAGGAGCTCATGGCCGAGGCCATCACCTGGGGGCACGAGCAGCTCCAGCCGCTCATCGACCTCCAGGAAGAGCTGCGCACTGCGGTGGGCAGGCCCAAGATGGAGGTCCAGGCCCCGAAGGTGGACCAGGAGCTGGTCGCGGCCGTGAAGGAGCTGGCCGCGGGCGGTCTCTCCCAGGCCACCAGCGTGGAGGACAAGATGGAGCGGCAGGCGGCCAAGAAGCAGGTCAAGCAGCAGGTGCTGGAAAAATTGGCCGAGCGCTACCCCGACCAGCCCGAAGTCCTCAAGATGGTCCCGGACCTGCTCAAGGATCTGGAGAAGGAGATCGTCAGGGAGCGCATCAGCACCCAGGGCAAACGTATCGACGGCCGCGACATGACCACCGTGCGGGATCTGACCATGGAGATCGGGGCCCTGCCCCGCGCCCACGGCTCGGCCATCTTTGCCCGCGGCGAGACCAAGGTCCTGGGCGTGACCACCCTGGGAAGCACCCGGGACGAGCAGCGCATCGAGACCATCACCGGGGAAACCTTCAAACGCTTCATGCTCCACTACAACTTCCCCCCCTACTGCGTGGGCGAGGCCAAGATGCTCCGCGGCCCGGCGCGCCGTGAGATCGGCCACGGAGCCCTGGCAGAGCGCGCGCTCAGCCCGGTGCTGCCCCCTTCGGAGGACTTCCCCTTTTCCATCCGGGTGGTCACCGAGGTCATGGAGAGCAACGGCTCCTCCTCCATGGGTTCGGTCTGCGCCGGCAGCATGGCCCTCATGGATGCGGGCGTGCCTGTGAGCACATCCGTGGCCGGCATCGCCATGGGGCTGATCAAGGATGAGGGCCAGTTCTTCATCCTGACCGACATCCTGGGCGACGAGGACCATCTCGGCGACATGGACTTCAAGGTGGCGGGCTCGCGAGAGGGCATCACCGCCATCCAGATGGACATCAAGATCTCGGGCATTCCGGCCGAGATCCTGGGCAAGGCCCTGCAGCAGGCCAGGCAGGCCCGGCTGCACATCCTGGACTCCATGGAGGCGGTCATTGCAAAGCCCCGGCAGGAGCTGTCCGAGCACGCGCCCCAGCTGGAGGTCGTGGAGGTCGATCCGGAGCGCATCAAGGACGTCATCGGACCCGGCGGAAAGAACATCAAGGCCATGACCGCCGCGACCGGGGCCTCCATCGACATCGAGGACACCGGCAGGATCTCCATCTTCGCCCCCACCCTCAAGTCCCTGCGGGAGGCCGTGGACATGGTCCTGTTCTACGACCAGAAGCCCGAGCTTGGAAAGGACTACCTGGGCAAGGTCAAGCGCCTCATGGACTTTGGTGCATTCGTGGAGATCCTGCCCGGCCTGGAAGGGCTGGTGCACATCTCCCAGCTGGACATCGGCCGGGTGGAGAAGGTCTCGGACGTGCTCACCGTTGGTGACGAGGTCAAGGTCAAGGTCATCGAGATCGAGCCGGGGACCGGCAAGATCCGCCTCAGCCGCATGGCCGTTCTCCTGGAGGAGCAGGGCAAGACCTTTGAGATGCCCGAACCAGGCTCCCGCGGCGGCAGGCCCCCACGCAGAGGCGGCCCGCCCCGCGGCAGATCATAAATCGAAGCCAAGCCCCTTTGCAGAACTGCAAAGGGGCTTTTTTTATTTGGTTTTTCGAGGTTTTGTGTGGAATACGTTGAGAAAGCGGGAAACATGGGTTTTCAAGAATCTCTGCCTTTGATTTGCGCCTTTTTGCCTTTTGGGCCTTGCTGCGGTCCCGCCAGACCCGGAGGAAGCCTTTGTGGAATCGACGGGGTTCTGTAAATTGCAACGAACCAAGAGAGCTTGGTCGGCAGGCATCCAACATTTCGATTCCACCCGCAGGGGCTGGCGATAAAGGACCGTAGCCGGCCCGAGGTCCCCGGCACTTATCTTTTGAATAAACCATTAAAAACGTTACTTTATGCGAACAAGCTCATCTTTCAGATCCCAAGAGGATTTCCAGAGATAAGTGCCGGGTACCTCGTCCCGCAGGGACGAAACCCTGCCTTTTCAAGTCATGAGACAACGAAGCACCTCTCCAAGCCTTACAAACGAAAATATCAAAGGTTTTCCTGGCTGGTATGATCTCAAAAAATTCCATACGGAACGTCGAAGAACCCTCTTGAAGTGGACTTGCAAATAGTGACCGGTGGTGTCAGTTCATCACCACGGAACATGTTGTTCATGACGCACCAAGAAAACGGGCTCCTATGAGTACCCGGGGCACACTTGTTCTTCGCCTCGCATTTTTTATCGCCGCCCTGGTGGTGATCGCCCTGTATGTCCGAAGCTTCAGCGGACCCCTTTTCGGCACAGGCGACACTGCTATCTGGGAGTATCTTGGGTACTATGTTTCACAGAACCTGACCTTCCTGCCATGGCCGAGCCTCGACCTGGTCAATGATCAGGTCTTCTATCCCTATGGCGTCAGTTCCGTGTTCCAGGCCTGGGGCCTGGAACGGGACCTGTTCTTCTCACTGGGCACCAGCCTGATCCCCTTCGGCCCCTGGCTCCAGCTCTACTTCGCCCTCAGCCTGTGCACCATCATGGTCGGTGTCACCCTCCTTCTCCGCCGTGAGTTCGGGGAGCTCAAGTCCCTGATCGCCGGGTTTTGCTGCGCCCTCTTCAACTTCTACGCGCTGCACAAGTTCCCCGGGCATTACAACATATCCGTGCTGCACTGGAGCGTGCTCAGTGTGGTCACAGACTTCGTCCTCTACAAGCGCTACATCGAGAGGAATATCCTCCCCCTGAAGCTCCTGCTTGTCCGGGCCTTGCTGACCGTCCTCTCCCTGTCCCAGGACATGGGCTATATCGCAGGGATCTCCCTGCTTTCCCTGACGGTCACCACAGCCTTCCTCCTGGCAGTATTTTTTCTCCGGATGGCGCGTTGGGGAAAAAACAAGGAAAAAAGTTTCCACCCCACGATCCACGAGTGGAAGCTGGAGGCCCTGAGCTCTCCCTGGACAGTGGGGCTGCTGACAAGTCTTGTTGTCCTTGCCGCCTTTCTCTACCTCCCCCTTGTCCTTCAGATTTATCTGGAGGCCACGTCGTTTCAGGGTGTGGCAACTGCCAGCACATGGAGCTGCGATCTCACACGGCTCCTTCTTCCCTACTTCCCGTTTCTCAACCCCTCCAACGCCGACCGGTTGGTGACCTTCCAGGACAATCCCGAGGGGTTTGGCGCAGGCAGCACCGGGTGGTTTCTGCTGATCATCGGCATTCTTGGACTTTTCCATGCAAGACGTCGCATCAGCACCTATCTTCCCCTGCTGACCTTGTTCGGACTTTTTGTGGCCAACAGCAGCCTGGACCTGCACCTCCTGAAGGTCTTCCCCTGGTATGAGTACGCCAGGGTCTCCACCCGGTTCACGCTGGTGTATCCCATCGTCTTCCTTCTTCTGGGCCTGACGATTCCTTTGGAAAAATTGTTCCGGCAGGGCCTGGTACAGAAAGGGTTGCTCATGCTCCTGGCGGCCATCGGCCTGCTCGAGCTGTACACCGCGATCGACCTGCACAGCTATACTCCCCTGGACACGGGAGATTCGTTCTACAGCTATATGGAGACAGTAGAGTCAACCCCGGGCGAGGCCGTCCTGGACTGGCCGTTTTGTATTGCCGGCGGCAACGGCTTCGGGACCTCGCGTCTTGGTCCATTCTATCACCGGAACAACTTCGTATACGCCCTGCGACGTTTCCACGGCAAAAAAGTTCTCGGGCAATACTTTGGCCGGCTCCATCCCTTGCAGATCCGTCCCTACCTTCTGGCCGGATGGGACAAACTGTTTGTCCCGGATCACCCCAGCCCCTTCAAGGCCATGCGCCAGAAGCGCTGCTTCACCCAGCAGGAGTGGCTTTTTTTCCATGAGTTTTTCCTGCTCAATGACTTCGCCGGGATCAACCTCTACCCCGACCTGCTCCCGGATGGCTGTGCAGAGGAGTTTTATGCCAGATATGGGCAACCGGTACAACAAGGGATATGTGTCCCATTCTTTCACGGCGTACCTTTTTTTCCGTTACCTCTACACCGCAACGGTCGCAAACAATCCCTTTATAT
>CAZQOG010000019.1:0-34432 GCA_964594925.1 uncultured Desulfohalobiaceae bacterium | reverse complement strand
GCCTCGGCCACGATGTAGTTGTAGTAATGGGCCGGGTCGTACTCGCAGAGTATGATGACCCTGACCTCGTTGGGATCGGCCAGCATGGCCTTGGGCCGCCGTTTCTTGACCACGGCCAGCCGCTCCTGGGCCATGTCCATCATCTCCTCCCGGTCGCCGAAGTTCATGGCGCCGGTGGGGCAGACCTGGACACAGGCCGGCTTGAGGCCGTTGTGCACCCGGTCGTAGCACATGTCGCACTTGCCCATGGTCCCGGTTTCCTTTTCAACGCGCGGGATGTCGTAGGGACAGGAGCCGCGGATCTCGTCGATGTCCAACTCGCTGGTGTACTCGGTGAAGATCACCGCCCCGGTCCGCTCGTCCTGGAGGATGGCCCGGTCGTCGTACATGTCCGCCGTGAGCTTGCAGGGCGGGGTCACGCAGTGCCGGCACTGGTCGGGGAAGAAGAGCCACTTGAGCTCCCCGTCCACGACCTTCTCACTGAAGCGGACCAGCTTATAGGTTGAGAAGCTGAGGTCCTGGGGGTTCTGGTAGGACCCCATATTCCGGGTCTTTTCCACCGGGTGCTTGTGCCACTGCTTGCAGGCAATCTGGCACCCCCGGCATGCCGTGCATCTCGTCAGGTCTATGAAGAAGCTCTTACCCATAGGTCAGCCCTCCTTAGGCTTTCGTCACATTGACCATGAAGGCCTTGGTTTCCGGGATTCCGGTGTTGGGATCACCGACAGAGGGCGTCAGCAGATTGGCTGAATCGCCTCCGTCCTTGGGATGGACCCAGCCGTAGTGCCACGGAATGCCGACCTGATGGATGGTTGTCCCCATCACCTCGTAGGGCTTGAAGCGCTTGGTCACGATGGCAATGGCCCAGACCTCGCCGCGCACGCTTTCCAAGGTGACCTTGTCGCCGTTCTTGATCCCGCGCAGCTCGGCCAGCTCCTCACTGAGCTCGCAGAACATCTGCGGCTGGGCTTCGAGCAGCCATGGCGTCCAGCGGGTCATGACCCCGGACTGCCAGTGCTCGGTCACCCGGTAGGTGGAGCAGACGAACGGGTACCTGGGATCGCAGACAGCCTTCTGCTCCTTGATGAACTGCAGGGCCGTTGGGTTGTGCAGCCGTTTGGAGAAAGGATGGTTCTCCACCGGGCATTCCAGGGGCTCGTAGTACTCGGGGAAAGGCCCGTCGTTCAGGCCCGGTCCGAAGAGTTGGCCGTGTCCCTGGGCCCTCATGATGAAGGGGTACTTGGTGCCGGGGGCCCAGCCGCCGTCCGGCACGTCGCCGTCCCAGCCCTTGCCGTTCCAGGCGATGACCGCCTTATTCGGCGCCCAGGGGTTGCCCTGCGAGTCGACCGAAGCCCGGTTGTAGAGGACGCGCCGGTTGACCGGCCAGCACCAGGCCCAGTTGGGGAACAGGCCGATGTTGGCCTGCATGTCGGTCTGGGTCTTGTCCCTCCGGGCGGCCATGTTGCCCTTTTCCGTGTAGGAGTTGCAGTAGAGCCAGTTGGCCGAGGCGGTTGACCCGTCGGCCTGGAGAAAGGCGAAGCTGGGGACCAGCGTGCCCTTTTTGTAGGTCGTGTCACCGATGGTCACGTCCTTGAGGAAGTAGCCGTTGATGAGCTTGGCCACCTTGTGGGGGTCGAACTCCCCGTGGCTCAGCCACTGGTCGACCGACAGCTCCCGGATGGCGTTGCCCATGGGGCCGCCTTTCCTGGCGTACAGCCTGCGCACCCTGAGGAAGAGGTCGCTTATGATCTCGCCGTCGGGGCGGACGTTGCCCATGGGCTTGGGGCCCTGGTAGCGCCACTGCATCCAGCGGCCGGAGTTGGTGATGGAGCCTTCCTTCTCGTAGGAGACAGCGCAGGGCAGCATGAACACCTCGGTCTTGATCTCCGAGGTCTTCATGCCCGGCCCCTTCCAGAAGGAGGCGGTCTCGTTGTCGAAGATGTTCACGTTGACCATCCAGTCAAGCGTGGCCATGGCGTTGCGGGTCTTGTGCGAGTTGGCCCCGCCGCAGGCCGGGTTCTGGCCCCAGGCGAAGAAGCCCTGGAAGGTGCCCTGGGACATCTCGTCAAAGAGATTCAGCCAGGTGTAGTTCTTGCCCGTGTCCAGCTTGGGCAGGAAGTTGTAGCTCTCGTTGATGTCCACGTTGGGGTACAAGGCCTTGAGCAGGCTGGCGATGTACTTGGGGTAGTTCTGCCACCAGGCCGCGCTCTTGGGGTCCTCGGCCCCTTTCAGATGGGGTCCGGTCTTGGCTTCGTTGTACTCCTTGAGGGTGGCCAGGTTGTCCGTAGGGGTTCCCAGGTAGCCGGGGAGGATGTGCACCAGCAGGCCGTAGTCCGTTGACCCCTGCACGTTGGACTCGCCGCGCAGGGCGTTGACGCCGCCGCCGGCCATGCCCATGTTGCCCAGCAGCAGCTGGATTATGGCCATGGCGCGGATGTTCTGTACGCCAACGGTGTGCTGGGTCTGGCCCATGGCGTACATGATGGTTCCGGTCTTGTCCCGTTTCCCTGTGGCAGTGTATGCCTTGTAGACCTTGAGCAGGTCTTCCTTGGGGGTGCCCGAAATCTCGGAAACCTTGTCCAGGGTGTAGCGCTGATAGTGATTTTTCAGAAGCTGGAACACGCACCTGGGGTGCTTGAGGCTGCGGTCCTTCCTGGGGATGCCTTCTGACTCGTACTCGAACTTCCACTTGGACTTGTCATAGCTGTTTGCCTCAGGATCATAGCCGGCGAACAACCCGTCCTCGAAGGAAAAGTCATCGGCAAGGATGAATCCAGCGTTGGTGTACTCGGCCACGTACTCCCGGAAGTAGAGATCGTTGTCCAGGATGTACTTGATCATGCCGCCCAGGACACCGATGTCCGATCCCGAGCGCAGGGGGGCGTAGATGTCCGCCTTGGCCGAGGTCTGTGTGAACCTGGGGTCGACATTGATCAGGGTGGCCCCTTTGTCCTGGGCCTTGGTGATCCATTTGAAGGAGATGGGGTGGTTTGCGGCAGCGTTGCTGCCCATGATCAGAATGCAATCACTGTTCATGAGGTCGTTCCAGTGATTGGTCATCGCACCGCGCCCGAACGACTCTGCCAGAGCCGCTACAGTTGCGCTGTGTCAGATACGTGCCTGGTGCTCGATGTACACCAGGCCGAGACATCTGAGAAAGGACTGGTAGGCCCAGCACTCCTCGTTGTCCAGGGCGGCCGAGCCCACCGAAGCGATGTTGCCGCAGCGGTTGACCGTGTTGCCCTTGGCGTTCTTGAACTCGAAGCCGGCATCGCGGGTGCGCTTGATGTTCTCGGCGATCTTGTCCAGGGCCCAGTCCCAGGAGACCTTTTCCCACTTGTCGCTGTATGGGGCCCGGTACAGGGGCTCGGTGATCCGGTTTTCGTTCTCGGCCAGCTGCCAGAGGGACGCGCCCTTGGCGCACAGGGAGCCTTCGTTGATGGGGTGGTCGGGATCGCCTTCCACGTTGATGGCACGGGCGTTGCCGTCCTTGGCCGTGTGTACGATCAGGCCGCAGCCGACACCGCAGTAACAACAAATGGTGGTGGTCTGCTTGGCCCAGTGAATCTTGAGCAGCTGGGCCTTGGCCACGGTGGGCTTGAGGGACACGCCCAGCCCCCCGAAGACCGTGGCTGCTGCCGCAGCCGACGACAGCTTGAGGAATTTACGTCTGCAGAGTTTCATACTGCCTCCTAGTGACGATTAACGTTAGCGTCCCCGGATCTCCCTGCCCAGCCGGGTCATGAGTCCATATCCAAAGGGCCGGGCACACAGGGGAAGCTCGGGCATCAGCCGCACCGGATCATTACGGAGCACCCTTTTGAGAACCAGGAGCACGGCCCGCTCGCGCACGGCGGCAAGCTCGAAGCCCAGCCCGTCAAAGGGCATCCGGCAGGAATCCGGGGTTGCAGGGTTGGGTTGTCTGGTCATTGATCCTCCTTGGCCGGGGGTCGATGAAAAATCCTTGCGACACAGTGAGGCTACCACCTCTATACCATGAAAAAATCCTGCAACAAATAAAGAATTTCAAGTTTATCCCTAAGGGCATGGGGTGGGGGGGTCAAAACAAAGGTCATTGCTCAACACGTGGCACGAACGCGCACAGGCTCTCCAGCATGAGCGGGAAAAGGTTGTCCTGGCGGTGGTTGTATCGAAACTCCAGCTCCTTGAGATACAAGGGGAAACGATGGGGTGAGATGCCGTTGAAGCGTTGCAGCCTGGGTTTGGCAAACTTCCAGAAGCCGCTCAGCTGGACGTCCACCAGGGCCCGCTTCTTGCGCTTGCGTATGTAGTCGTAGGGCAGGCGCTGGTCCCCGCAGAGCACCAGGGCGTCGTAGCGCTGGTAACGGTCGGTGTAGATGATGTTGCCCATGCGCTCCAGCTTGAGGCCGAAGTTGACGTTGAAGTGGAACACGGTTTCAGCTTCCATGTGGTGCAGGATGTCGATGAACACCCAGTCCGAGCGCTTGATGATGCCAAAGACCGGGATGGTCTCCATGGGGCTGTGGGTAGTGCGCAGGGTGGCCCGGGTGCCGTCGAAGCCGATCTCCCGTCCCAGGGGGCTCATCAGGATGCGCGAACCGTCCAGGGCCTGGGCCAGCAAAGCCATGCGGATGGTGGTCACGGCCTTGTAGATGGTGTTGTAGGCCTGGCGAAGCTGGGAGGCCATCTTGTGAATGGTCAGCTCCAGCTCGAAGAGCTTGAGCTGGCGGATCCAGTCCCGGCTGGTCAGCCGTCCGGCATTGATCCAGCGGCCGCTCAGGTCGTGAAAGGTGTACTTGCAGCTGGAGCAGCGCATGCGCTTGTCATAGAGCATGTACACCTTGGTGTTGCGGCACCTGGGGCAGTACGGGCCGCCGGCGGGCCAGCAAAAGGAGGCGATGTGTTGGCTGGCAAGGGCTTCGGACCGGATGAGCCGTTCGTAGTCAATGAGGTCCATGGCGGCCTTTGGTGCGGGGGCTCATCCGCCGATGGCGGACATGCCGCGGCGGGACTGGGTAGCGGCCTTTTGCAGCTCTCGGGCGATCACTTCATGGCCGATCGGTTTTCTGCGGCTGGCCAGCCGCAGCACGGTGAGCAGTTTGTCGGGCCCAAGCTTGCTGGAGCGCAGCAAGGGCCGCAGCCGGTACTCCGTTTCAGAGAAGAGGCAGGTGCGCAGCCTTCCGTCAGCCGTGACCCTGAGCCGGTTGCAGCTGCCGCAGAAGTGGGAGCTCATGGGGGTGATCAGCCCGAACCGCCCCCTGCCCCCGGCGATAGTGTAGAGCCTCGCCGGGCCGTGTGTCTTCCCGCCGTCTTCCAGGGGGCTGAGGGTGGCCAGCTCTTTCGCCCGGGCCAGGATGTCCGATGCGGGCCAGAAGTGACGCTCCTCCCACAGGCACTTGTCCCCAATGGGCATGAACTCGATGAAGCGCACGTCAACGGGCCACTTCCTGGCCAGGTCCATGAACCCCGGCAGGTCCTCCTGGTTGAACCCCTTCATGGCCACGGCGTTGATCTTGAGGCGCAGCCCCTGCTCCATGGCCAGCTCCAGGCCCCGCCAGACCCGGTGGAACAGGTCGCGGCCGGTGATGTAAGCGAACTTTTCCGCCTCGAGCGTGTCCAGGGAGACGTTCACGCAGGTGATGCCCAGGTCGAGCAGGGCGGGCACGAACTTCTCGAGCAGGGTCCCGTTGGTGGTCAGGCGGATGTCCAGTTCTGGAAGGCGGCGGCGGATTCTTCCCAGGAACCCGATGAAGTCCCGGCGCACCAGGGGCTCCCCACCGGTGAGCCGCAGCTTGCTGATCTTGAGCTGGTCGGCAACGGTGATGATCTGCAGCATCTCCTCGTAGGAGAGAATGTCCCGGTGGGGCATGTAGGTGAAGTTTTTCTGCGGGATGCAGTAGCGGCACCTCAGGTTGCAGCGGTCGGTCACCGAGAGCCTGAGGTAGTTGATGCTGCGGCCGTGGTCGTCCTTGAGTACGTTTTTGAGTTCCATCAGGCCTCCGCCAGCTTGCGCATCAGGGCCAGTTCGGCAGGATGGTTGATGTTGAAAAAAGGCAGGGCCTGGTCGCTGGTGTAGGGGATGTGGCAGCGCAGCCCCGGGGTGAAGATGCGGCTCAGCTTGTAGAGCCCCTGCCCCACGGCCTCTTCCATGAGGGTGAGGGCCTCGGGCTCGTAGATGGCCACCAGGGACTCGATATAGCCCGTCTCCACCTGCTGGAAGGTGGTCATGACCTGGTCCGGGGAGCGCTTTGCCCTTTGCCCCACCAGACTCTCCAGCGTTTCCCGGTCCAGAAAGGGCAGGTCGCAGGACAGCACCAGGCAGGGCTTGCGGGTGTTACGCAGCGCCGTGCAGATCCCGCCCACCGGCCCCAGGCCGGGTCGTTCGTCCAAAGCCCAGCGGATGGTGGGGAGCATGGGTCCCGGGTCCCGCCCCACGACCCAGAGCTCGGAGGTGAACGAGGACAGCAGCATCACGGTGCGGTGCAGCATCTCCAGCCCCGCCACCTTGATGCGGGCCTTGTCCTGCCCGAGCCGCGTGCTTTTGCCCCCGGCAAGGACCACGCCGGCCAGGAGGGAGGTTTTCCCGTCAGCCATCACTGCCCTCCAGGGACGTGCGCACCCATGACAGTGGGTCGTTGAAGACCGTGAACCGGGCATTGCGGGCAAACCCGATCAGGGTCAGCCCGTGTTGCTTGGCAGCCTCCAGGCTGGCCGTGGTCACGGCGGAACGGCTGACCACGACCCGGAAGCCGGCCTGCCTGCATTTTTCCAGCAGGCTGGCCGTCATCCGGGCGGAAACAAAGGGGACCAGCCGGGCCGCTGAGGTGCCTGTGCGCAGTGTCCACCCGCAGAGGCGGTCGATGCAGTTGTGCCGGCCAATGTCTTCAGCGGTGTGGACAAAGGTGCGGGAGGTCGGATCGAACAGGGCCGCCCTGTGGAAGCACCCGGTTCCGTGCCACAGCCCCGGGGCCTCGATGAAATCCCCCATGGCCCGGACCACTGTGTCTGGTGAAGCCGTGGCCGGGTTTTGCTCCCCGACCCCGGAGGGGGCGGGACGTTTTGTAAACACAAAACGCCGGCCGTCGGTTTCCAGAAGCTCTGGCACCTCGGGCAGACGGCACCACTGGTTGGCGGCAAATCCCGCGGCCAAATCATCAAGACCAGAGGGGTAGGCCCAGAGCATGCGGGCGGGAGTGTCGTCCATGCGCACCTCGACCCTGACCTCGGGGCTGACGAGGTCCTCGATCTCCCGCCAGGCCTTGTGATAGTACTGCCGGCAGGCGATGGTCCTGGGGCCCAAGCCGCCCACTCAAAACCCCCAGGCTGAAAGCGAGGGCCGCATGTAGCCCTGCTCCTGGGCCAAAAGGTCCAGGGCCAGCGACTCCAGGTCGTCCAGCAGGGGGTGGGTGGGCCTGTCCAGATCGCGAAAATCAGCCGTCTTGATGTACATGTGGCAGGAGTCACAGACATGGACCTGGTAGCCGGATTCGCCTTCGGCCTTGAAGTACTTGAGCTTGCCGGCGTTCTCCTCGTCGCAGAAGGGGCACTTGAGACGCTTGACCCTGTACTCGGTGTGGCAGAAGGAGCAGGTCAGGTGGCGTGCCCCCTCCTTGTTCAGCAGGCGGGCCATGAGGGGGAGGCTGCCGCAGACCGGGCAGTGGCCGAAGCTCCAGGTCTGTTTTTCATCCAGGTGCTGCGCAAGGTCGGCTGCAATGCTTTCCAGGCCGGGCGACAGGCATGAGGTGACCAGAAAGCTCATGGCCCGTGGTGCCTCGGGCGTTTTCCGGGCCCACTCGAGGAAAAAGGAGTCCTCGCCCGCCAGAAAGTGGTCAAAGGCCTGGTTCAGGTCCAGCTCTCCGTCCTCAATCTCCTGGCGGATGAGGCCGGCAGCCTCCTGCAGGGGAGGGAGGTCAGACTCCTTGAGCATCTCCAACAGGTCTTGGAAAAGAGCCGTGGCCCGGGCGCGGTCCACAGGAAACCGCTCCCTTTCCAGCAGGGGGGCGCCCTGGCGGACCCGTTCTTCGTCGTTCAGGCCTTCCGGGGAAACAGTGGGGAGCGGATGGTCGAGGCGCTGCTGGTGCTGCGCCTTCATGGTCCTTGATATCAGCTCAAGCAAAGGGGAGGGAAGGTCTTCCTTCAGCTTCAGGGTTGCAAGTTTCTTGTCGGCTCGGGCCTTTTCCTTGGCGGGGTCGATGGTCATGTGGGGTCTCCTGAAGGATTGATTTTCTCAATGCCGGACTTGGCACTTTATCTGGGTTCCCAAAAGAAATCCTTTATTACTCAAGTTATGGCACTCATCGTCTGAGGGCAACCCGAAAGCAGGTGAGCCGGTCAAACCCTTTTCCGGGAGATCGAGTACATTGTTAATGAATTCATGGCAATAGACCAAACGAATTGAGAAAATCATTTTCCTCCGCAACCTCGTCAGGCCTTTTCATACAGAACAATACTATCCCTGGAGCAGTGAAACAGCTTCTTGTGTCGCACCTTGAGCAAAGCGCGGCCAGCGGTTTTCCTGCAGGCAGGGATATGAGCCTACCACACCGGGAAGATCTCACAACCCGGGATGTTCAAGTTCCGGAAGACCCATCGGGCTTGGGGTCAGGAAGGGGAGTGACGACAGTACGGACAAGTTGTGTGGCGGTGGGCCTTATGCAGGGAAGCCGAAAATCCGGCTTGACGCTTTGGAGCGGGGAGTGGAAAAGATACCCGGATCCGGTTGCACCGGACGGTGCGCATTCACCACTGGCCTTCAGGAGGAGTCCATGGCCGAGGAGCTGCTGACCATCAAGGAAATCGCCCGACAGCTCGACCTCCCCGAGAGCAACATCCGCTACTACAGGGACCGGTTCGAGGATTTCCTGCCCTTTGTGGGTCAGGGCAGAAAGCGGCGCTACAAGCCGGCGGCCCTGCAGGTCTTCTCCTTTATCGTCGAGGGCCTGAACCAGAACCTGACATCCGAGGAAATAGGGCGCAGGCTGGCCAGGGAGTACCCCCGGGGCGTTGTCCTGGAGCAGGAGGAAGAAGCCTCCGACCCGGCCGCGGGTTCGCTCAGCCTGCAGAACGAGAACCCGGTCCCCTCGCTCATGGTCAGCCAGTCCAGGGTCCTGGAACGGCTGGCCGAGGCCCTGTGTGCCCAGAGCGCCCGGGAGGCCGAGCTGGGCAGGCTTCGGGAAGGCCAGGCAGAGCTGCGCAGAGGCCTGGCCCTGCTGTGGAAGGGCTACAAGAAATACAAGCCGCTGGTACGGGAGGCTGACCGTTTCGAGCAAGGTGGGCTCAAGGAGTCGATCCGTAATCTGGAAGCGGGCTTCGAGGACCTGAAAAAGGAGCTCGAGTCGCGCAGCCGGGTTCAGGAAGAACGCATTGTGGCGCTGGAGCAGCGCCTTATCGACCTGTACGCCGTGCTGGAGCGGGTCGTGGAGGGGCTGAGCCTGCGCATGGGGTTCGCAGATGCCGGGACAGTGGAGCCGGAGCACGAGGAGTAGCCCTCCCGCCTCCCGGCAGGCCGGCCAGGGACGTCACCCGTTCGGCTGCACAGACGGTCACGCGCGGCAAGTGGCCGGAGGTACCGGAAACAAACCAGGAGCATCCGGGTGCACGGCTATGTCTACGTTCTCATGGCGGCAGCCCTGTGGGGCATGATCGGCCCGGTCTCCAAGCTGGCGTTTGCCGGGGGGGCCACGCCGCTGGCCGTGGCTTTCTGGCGGGCGGTGCTGGCCTGGGTGCTGTTCGGCGCTCACGCCCTGGCCACGGGTCAGGTCCGGGTGGCCTTAAAGGACCTGCCCATGTTCCTCCTGTTCGGCGTGCTGGGGGTGTCCCTTTTTTATGGATCCTACCAGGTGGCGGTGAAGTCCGGGGGGGCGGCGCTGGCCGCTGTGCTGCTCTACACCGCCCCGGCCTGGGTCGCTGTAATGTCGCGGGTCGTCCTTGGAGAGCCCCTGACCCCGGGAAAGCTGCTCAGCATCCTGCTGACCATGCTCGGCGTGGTCGGGGTGGCCTATGGCCGGCAGGGAAGCGGTGACGGTCTGGCAGTCACCCCGCTGGGGATTGTCTGCGGCCTGACAGCCGGGCTGACCTATGCCCTCTACTACATTTTCGGCAAGCACTATCTGAAGCGCTACACCACGCCGACCATCTTCCTGTATGCCCTGCCCGTCGGGGCCCTGGGGCTGCTCCCCTTTGCCGAGTTCTCCTTCTATCCGGCCAGCGGGTGGGCGGCACTGGCCATGCTGGCCCTGTTTTCCACCTACGGAGCCTACAGCGTCTACTATGTCGGCCTGAAGAAGGTCGAGGCTTCCCGCGCAGCAGTGGTGGCCACCCTGGAGCCCGTCATCGCAGCGGTCCTGGCCTTTGCCTGGTGGGGGGAGCGCTTTACCCTCCCGGGATATCTCGGAGCAGGCCTGGTCCTGGCGGGGGTCCTGGTGCTGGTGGCCGAGGAGTCGGCCCGCCGTTCGGGACGCCCTGGGATCAAACCGAAACAAAGTCCAGGATGACCCCCTGACGGCGGGAGGCGTCCACACTTTCCTGGTCCGAAATCCTGCCGAGATGCAGTTTTCAGGCCACATGGGAGACCCGATGTGCCGGAAAAAACTGGGAAATTGTGCTTGACATAAATTTCTCATTTGTGCTTAAAGCCAAGACCCATAAGATCCAACGCTCTTCTTTTTCACACCTTTCTCCGCAGCGAGGCTCGCTATGGTCTTCACCTGGCTCCATCTCGCCATCCTTCTTTTCCTGATAACCGGCGTGCTCTTTGCCGGCGGCCCCCTCATCGCCTCCTTCCTGCTCGCCCCCAAGGCCAAAGGGGGGGACATGGGCATGCCCTACGAATGCGGCATGCGCCCTCAGGGAAGCTCCTGGATGCGCTTCGGCGTCAACTACTATGTCTACGCCATCCTGTTCCTGGCCCTGGACGTGGACGTTCTCTACCTCTTCCCCGTGGCGGTATATTATCCCGAGGCCGGGGGGTTTGTTTCCTTTGTCAAGGTGTTCATCTTCATCTTTCCCATCGCACTGTCAGTGGTCTACTTCTGGGCTAAAGGGGTGTTTACATGGCCGCGCAAGATAGAGATCTAGTCCTGCCTCCCGGTCACGAGATCCGTGACCCGATCGTCAACATCCCGGTGGTCAACAAGATCATCGATGTCTGCCGGGCCATGTCCCTGTGGCCCATGACCTTCGGCCTGGCCTGCTGCGCCATCGAGATGATGGCCATGGGCATGGCCAGGTTCGACATGGCCCGGTTCGGGGCGGAGGTCTTCCGTCCCTCGGCCAGGCAGTCCGACCTGATGATCGTGGCCGGGACCGTGACCAAGAAGATGGCTCCGGCCGTGGTCAGGCTCTACGAGCAGATGCCCGCCCCCAAGTTCGTCCTGGCCATGGGCAACTGCGCCATCTCCGGCGGCCCGTTCGCCTTCAAGGACCAGTACTCCATCGTCCTTGGCGTGGACGAGCTCATCCCGGTGGATGTCTACGTTCCTGGCTGCCCCCCCCGTCCCGAGGGAGTTCTGGAGGGGCTCTTCCAGATCCAGGAAAAGATGACCGGCCGGCGCTGGTGGCCAACGCCCGAGGAGGTGGAGAAGGCATGAACGACGCATGGCTCGAGGGCCTCTCGACACAGTGCAAGGCCAGGTGCTCCTATGAAAAGACCGGCCAGTTCTGGTCGGTTTTCCTGTCCCCCGAAGACATCCTCCAGGCCGCTCAGGCTCTCTACGACGAGGACTACTTCATCGAGGACGTCAGCGTGGTGGACACTGCGGACGGCTTCCTGGTGGTCTACCACTTTGACCGCTTCGGACCGGCGCAGCGGGTCACCCTGCGGGTGCTCGTCCCCCACGACAAGCCCGAGCTACCCTCCATAGCCTCTGTTTTCAGCGGGGCGGACTGGCACGAACGGGAGCAGCACGACTTCTTCGGGGTCGTCTTCACCGGACATCCCAACCTGATCCCCCTGCTTCTGGACCCGGAGGAGGACATCCACCCCCTGGTCAAGGAGGACAAGAAACGCAAGCCCCTCAAGGACCTCATGGCCCCGGGCGATATCGTGGAGTGCGACCCGGACTTCGACCTGTTTGCCGGCAAGGAAGCCGGGGCCGAAGAAGAGCAGCAGGGTGACGAGGAAGAGGCCGGGGAATAACCAGGCAGCTCACAATGGCAGACGGACCATCTACGCGGAAACGGTTATGACACAGACAGCATTCACGGAACAGGTCGCGGGGGACTTTTACACCAGGTTGTTCGAGCCGGGTCCGGACAAGGACACCATGGTCCTGAACATGGGCCCCCAGCACCCGTCGACCCACGGGGTCCTCAGGGTGATCCTGGAGCTCGAGGGCGAGTACATTGTCCGGGCAGAGCCGGTGCTGGGCTATCTGCACCGCATGCACGAGAAGATGGGCGAGGTGAAGACCTACACCCAGTACATGCCCAACATGGGCCGGGTGGACTACCTGCACGCCCTGGCCTGGAACTGGGCCTGGGTTGGGGCGGTGGAAAAGCTGGCCGGCATCGAGGTGCCCGAGCGGGCCGAGTACATCCGGGTCATCACCTGCGAGCTGAACCGCATCACCTCCCACCTGCTGTGGTGGGGGGCCTATCTTCTGGACCTCGGGGCCTTCACCCCCATCATGTACGCCTTTGACGACCGGGAGAGGATCCTGGACCTGTTGCAGATCGTGACCAGCTCCCGGTTGACCTACGCATCCTTCCGCCTGGGCGGGGTCAAGGCCGACCTGACCCCGGAGTTCATCCAGGGCGTCAAGGAGTTCATCCCCCACCTGCGCAGCCGCCTGCCCATGTACAAGGCCCTGGTCACGGACAATATCATCCTGCGCAAACGGGTCGAGGACGTCGGCCACATGCCTGTTGAGATGTGCCGGCGCTACGGGGCCACCGGACCGGTGGTCAGAGGGTCGGGCCTGGCCTACGACGTGCGCCGGGCAGAGCCCTACTCGGTCTACGACAGGTTCGACTTCGAGATCCCCACGGACGACTCCACCGACGCCATGGGCCGCTACAAGGTGCGCATGGCGGAGATCGAGCAGAGCATGCGCATCGTGGAGCAGGCCATTGCAAGCCTGCCCGAGGGGGACCACCTGCCCAAGGGGTCGCCCAAGCCCAAGTGGAAGTGCCCGGAGGGCGAAACGTACTTTGCCGTGGAAGGGGCCAGGGGCAAGATCGGGGTCCACCTGGTCAGCGACGGATCCAACACACCCTACCGGGTCAAACTGAGGGCCCCGGGGTTCTCCAACCTGAGCCTTTTTGCCGAAGCTGCCCGGGGGACCCTCATCCCCGATGCCGTGGCCATTCTGGGAAGCCTGGACATGGTCATTCCTGAAATCGACAGATAGGACGTGACGCCTATGTCTATCCCTGCTGAGCTGATTCGAATCGCTGTGGCCATTGCGGCCATAGCCGGGTTTGTCGGGCTGAACGGCCTGGTCCTGGTCTATCTCGAGCGCAAGGTGGCGGGTCACATCCAGCGCCGTCCCGGACCTTACGAGGTGGGCCCCCACGGCATTCTGCAGCCCCTGGCGGACGCGCTGAAGCTGGTCGGGAAGCAGCTGTTCATGCCCGACGGCGCCGACCGACTTTTGTTCTGGATGGCGCCCATCCTCTCCTTTGCCCCCGTGCTGGTGCTCTTCGTGGTCATTCCTTTCGACCAGAACCTGGTCGCGGTGACCGGGTCAGACCTGGACCTGGGCCTGCTGGTCATCCTGGCCTTTGCGGGCCTGAACGTCCTGGCCCTGTGCCTGGCCGGCTGGGGGTCGAACAACAAGTACGGGCTGCTGGGCGCGGCCAGGTCCGTGGCCCAGTCCGTGGCCTACGAGGTTCCCCTGCTGCTCTCCCTGCTGGCCATCTGCTTCACCTACGGGACGCTCAATCTGGTGGACATCGTGGCCACCCAGGGCGCCTGGCCGTGGCAGTGGCATGCGGCCACCCAGCCCCTGGCCTTCATCATCTTCTTCACCTGCGTGGTGGCGGAGACCAACCGGGCTCCCTTTGACCTGCCGGAGGCCGAGAGCGAGCTCACAGCCGGTTTCCACACCGAGTACTCGGGCATGGGCTTCGGGCTGTTCTTCCTGGCCGAGTACGCGGAGATGATCGTGGTCTGCAGCGTGGCCACGGCAGTGTTCCTCGGGGGCTGGCACGGTCCGTTCTACTCCGGGGTGTGGTGGTTTCTGGCCAAGGTGTACATCCTGCTGCTGATCATGATCTGGTTCCGCTGGACCTACCCCCGGGTCAGGTTCGACCAGCTCCTGGTCATCAACTGGAAGTGGCTGCTGCCCCTGGCCATCGTCAACCTGCTGGTCACAGTCTTCGTGGTGAAAGTCTTATGAGCGCGATACGACACTTCCTGCAACGGATCGGGGACCAGTGGAGCCTTATCGTGGGCCTCATGGTCACGGGCAAGTACTTCTTCAACCGCCAGGTGACGGTCCACTACCCGCGCCAGCAGGTGGACAACATGGACACCTACGGCGGCCACATCGAGCTGGTGTCCAAGCCCAAGGACCCCTTCAAGCCCAAGTGCATCACCTGCATGATGTGCGCCTCTGTCTGCCCGAGCGGCTGTTACAGCGTGGTCAAGACCAAGCCCCCCAAGCCCACCCCCGAGGAGCTCGAGGCCCAGAAAGAGGCCGAGGCCAAGGGGGAGAAGGTCAAGAAGAAGGTCATCAAGGAACCGTCCAAGTTCATCTACGACTACTCGTTGTGCAGCCTTTGCGGGCTGTGCATCGAGAACTGCCCGGTGGGCTCGCTGCGCTACTCCAAAAACGTCTACTTTGCCCGCTACGGGCGCGATGATTTCAAGATCGATCTTCTGGCGCGGCTCAGGAAGCAGGCGGAGCAGGCGGCTCCATCCACTGAACCCAAGGAAACGAAATAGGATCGGCTTATGGAAATCCTGGCGAAAATTGCCTTTGGCTTTTACACGCTGGTCATCCTCCTGGGCGGTGTCGCGGCCATCTCGGCCAGAAGCCTGGTCAGGGCCCTGGTCGGCCTCATCGCCACCCTGTTCGGTGTGGCCGGGCTGTACCTGCTGATGGCCGCCCCCTTTGTGGCCTTCATGCAGCTGCTCATCTATGTGGGCGCGGTGTCGGTGCTCGTCTTCCTGGCCATCATGCTCACCCAGGCCTCGGCCCAGGGCGAGGAGGGCCAGCCCCGTCCGATCAGGCAGCAGAGGAATGCCGGCCTGGTCGGGCTGCTCACGCTGGGGGTGCTGAGCATGGTGGTGGTCCTGTTCGGGCCGGAGAGCCAGAGTGTGCCCGCAACGGTCACGGCCAAGGAGCTGGGCAAAGGCCTCATGGAACCGTACGTCCTGGCCTTCGAGCTGATCTCGGTGGTCCTGTCCATCGCCATGGGCGGTGCCGTGCTTCTGACCTGGGAGAAGAGGGAGAAGAAATCATGAACATCAGCATCCTGACCCTGTACCAGCTTGTGGCCGTGCTCCTGCTGGCCCTGGGGCTGGCCGGGATCGTGTGGCGGCGGACCCTGGTGGGCATGCTCATCTGTGTCGAGCTCATGCTCAACGGGGCGGGCCTGTCCATTGTGGCGGGCGCGCAGCTCACAGGCGCCAACTCCGTGCTGGGGCAGCTCGGGACACTGTTCGTGATGGGGCTGGCGGCTGCCGAAGCAACCCTGGTCCTGGCCATCGTGGTGGTGGTGTACAAGCGGTTCAAGACCACTGAAGTGGATGCTGTGTCCACACTGAAGGGTTAGACCATGGCGGATACGATCACAAGCTTCCGGGTACTGCTTCCCCTGATCATCACCTTTCTGTCCCCGTTCGGGATCTGGCTGCTCAGGGGGAACATCAACTTGCGCGAAGGCGTGTCCTTTGCTGCAGCGGCAGCGGCTTTCCTGTCCGTTCTGTCCATGGTGCCGGCGGTGCTTGACGGGCAGATCTGGACCTACCACATGTTCACCATCCTGCCCGGCATCGAGGTCAAGTTCGCAGTGGACGGGCTGGCCCTGATCTTCGCCCTGATCGCCACCTTTCTCTGGTTTCTGGCCACCAGCTACAACGTCGGCTACATGCGCGAGCTCAGGGAGCACGCCCAGACCCGCTACTACTTCTGCTTTGCCGTGGCCATCTTCGGTGCGGTGGGCGTGGCCTTTTCCGCCAACGTGTTCACCCTGTACCTCTTCTACGAGGTGATAACGGTCTTCACCTACCCCCTGGTCGCCCACCACCAGGACAGCGAGGCCTACTCCGGGGCGCGCAAGTACCTGGTCTACCTCATGGGAACCTCCAAGCTGTTCCTGCTGCCGGCCATGGTGCTGACCTACGTGCTCTGCGGCACCCTGGACATGCACCTGGGCGACATTGTCACGGGCATGCCCTTCCCGGTGGAGGAGCACCCCATCCTGGTGACCATCACCTATGTCCTGTTCATCGCCGGGCTGGCCAAGGCGGCCATCATGCCGCTGCACAACTGGCTGCCCTCGGCCATGGTCGCGCCCACCCCGGTCTCGGCACTGCTGCACGCCGTGGCGGTTGTGAAGGCCGGCGTGTTCTGCATCTGCCGGGTCATCCTCTCGGTCTTCGGGCTGGAGACCATGCAGACCCTCAACCTGGGGCTGCCCCTGGCCTTTCTGGCCGCCTTCACCATCCTGGTGGCCTCGATCATCGCCCTGACCAAGGACGACCTCAAGGCCAGGCTGGCCTACTCCACGGTCAGCCAGCTCTCCTATGTGGTCATCGGCGTGGCCATGCTCTCCCCCTTTGCCGTTCAGGGAGGGGCGGTGCACATCGCCCACCACGCCTTTTCCAAGATCACCCTGTTCTTCGCGGCCGGGGCCATCTACGTGGCCACCCACCACAAGAAGATCTCCAACATGGGCGGGTTTGGCTGGCGCATGCCCTGGACCTTCGGGGCCTTCACCCTGGCCTCCTTCTCCATGATCGGGGTGCCGCCGGTGAGCGGCTTCGTGACCAAGTGGTACCTGGTCAACGGGGCCCTGCAGATCGACCAGGTCATCCTGGTCGTTGCCCTGCTCGGCTCCACCATCCTCAATGCGGGCTACTTCGGCCCGGTCATCTGGCGGGCCTTTTTCAAGCCGGCAGCCCCGGGGGTGGATCCGGGCAAGTACTCGGAGGCGCCGCTGGTCATGGTGGTGCCCCTGTTTCTGACGGCCATAATCTCCGTGCTGCTCGGCCTGTATCCGGAGCTGTTCCTGCAGTTCATCAGGGCCATGGACAGCTCGGTCTTCGCAGCGTTCTTACATTAAGCACTCAGGGACGAAACCATGAGTAACGGACTTGGCGGACTGTTCATGCGGCTCAGGGAGCAGGCAGGGACGTGGAGAAAGATCTTCTTCATCGTCCTGATCGGGCTGGTGGTGGTGAACTTCTTCATCCTCCCCTACCATCCCCATGTCGGGCAGGAGGTCGTGCCGGGGTTCTGGGCCGCCTTCGGGCTGGGCGTGGGCCTGGTGATGATCATGCTCATCAAGAGCTTCCTGGCGCACATCATCGGCGTAGACGAGGACTACTATGAGCGAAATGATGAGTAACTTCTTTCACCCGACCATCGGCTTCCTCGTCCTGATCGGGGCGCTGCCCTTCCTGCCCGGGAAATGGTGGAAGTGGGTCCTGCCCATACCAGCCGTGATCGCCGTTATCAGCGTGATCCAGATGACGCCCGGCAACTACGGCGGCCTGGAGTGGATGGGCTTCCAGCTCCAGCTGGCCCGGGTGGACAGGTTGTCCATAATTTTCGCCCACGTCTTTGCCATCCAGGCCGTGATCGGCTTCATCTACGCCCTGCACGTCAAGCGCAAGATCCACCACGTGGCCGCGGCCATGTATGTGGGCGGTGCCTTCGGGTGCGTGTTTGCGGGCGACTACCTGACCCTGTTCCTGTTCTGGGAGCTGATGAGCGTGGCCTCGACAGTGCTCATCTGGCTCAACCACCGGGAGAACAAAAAGGCCCCGGGAGCCGGGCTGCGCTACTTCCTGATCCACACCCTGGGCGGGCTGCTCATGCTCGGCGGCATGCTGCTGCGCTACAAGGCCCTGGGCAACTGGGACTTCGTGGCCATCGACCCCGCCTCGGCCCAGATCTACGACTGGCTGATCCTGTTCGGCTTCGGTGTCAACGCGGCCTTCATCGGGCTGCACGCCTGGCTGCCCGACGCCTACCCGGAGGCCACCATCCCGGGTGCGGTGTTCATGTCCGCCTTCACCACCAAGACCGCGGTCTACACCCTGGCCCGGGCCTTTGCCGGCTGGGAGTTCCTGGCCATCATGGGCGTGCTCATGGCGCTCTACGGCGTTGTCTACGCGACCATGGAGAACAATGCCCGGCGCATTCTGTCCTACCACATCGTCTCCCAGGTGGGGTACATGGTGGCGGGCATCGGCATCGGCACCTACATGACCGTGAACGGGGCCGCGGCCCACGCGTATGCGCACATCCTGTACAAGGGGCTTTTGTTCATGAGCGTCGGGGCGCTGCTGCACGCCACGGGCACGGCCAAGCTGACCGAGCTGGGCGGGCTCGTGGGGAGGCTGCCCTGGGTCATGATCTGCTACGTGGTGGCCGGGCTTTCCATCTCGGGCTGGCCCGTGTTCAACGGCTTCGTCTCCAAGACCATGACCATTGCCGGGGCCTTTTCCGACCACCGCGTCCTGCTGGGGCTGGGCATGGAGGTGGCTGCGGTGGGCACGTTCCTGTCCGTGGGACTCAAGCTGCCATACTTCGCTTTCTGGGGGGGCAAGCCCAACGACATGCAGAGAAAGCTGACCCCCATCCCCTGGAACATGTATGTGGCCATGTTCATCGGCGCCGGCCTGTGCATCGCCCAGGGCGTCTATCCCCAGATGCTCTACGCACTGCTGCCCTACCCCGAGGCAGCCGGGCAGTTTCATCCCTGGACACCGTGGCACGTGACCCAGGCCCTGCTGCTGCTGTCCTTTGCCGGGCTGGCCTTCTACCTGCAGCGCGAGACCATGAAGCCACACCGGCAGCTCAACCTTGACTTCGAGTTCTTCTACCGCTGGGCCGGGAAGCTCTTCCTCTGGGTGGTGAGCTACCCCCTGGCCTGGCTGGATTCAATCTGGACCGAGGTGTACCGCTGGGTGGGTCTGCGCGGGTTGCTGTGGTCCGCCCTGGGGACGGACGTTTTCGACCGCAGGGCCATTGACGGCGTTGTGGACGGTGCGGCCTACAACACCAGGGAGGCAGGACGGGGAACCGCCCTGGCCCAGACAGGCCGGTTGAACGATTATTTTGCCGGTGCAGTGGTCGTGGCCCTGGTCGTCTTCGTGGTTGTCTGGCTGGTGGGTTGAAGCAGACAGGACGATTCTACTAACGCTCCCGGGATACCTTTCCGGGGCACGTGACGGAGAACATTGACAATGAATGAGCTCGGCTATCCGGTTCTCTCGTGCCTGATCTTCTTCCCGCTGCTGGCGGCGGTGGCGCTGTTCTTCATGCGCCAGGAGAACCTGGTCCGGTGGTTCACCCTGGGGGTGTCGCTCATCGAGATGGCCCTGGCCATCCCGCTGCTGACCTCCTTTGATCCCGCCAACACCGGCTTTCAGTTCCTGGAGAAGGTCCCCTGGGTCGAGGCGTGGGGGCTCAGCTACGCTGTGGGCATCGACGGAATCAGCTTTTTCATGGTCCTGCTGACCGTGTTCATCCTGCCGCTGTGCGTGCTCTGTTCCTGGACCTATGTCCAGAAACGGGTCAAGGAGTTCCACTTCTGCCTGCTGCTCATGACCACCGCCTGCATCGGGGTGTTCCTGGCCCTTGACTTCATCCTCTTCTACGTCTTCTGGGAGGCCATGCTGGTTCCCATGTACCTGCTCATAGCGGTATGGGGCGGTCCCAGGAGACGCTATGCCTCCATCAAGTTCTTCCTGTACACGCTGGCCGGCTCCGTGCTGCTGCTGGTGGCCATGATCGCCTTCTCCTATGCTGGGGGGACGTTTTACATCCCCGACCTGATGGCCACCACCTACGGCCGCACCTTCCAGATGCTGACCTTCCTGGCCATGGCCCTGGCCTTTGCCATCAAGGTGCCCATGTTCCCCTTCCACACCTGGCTGCCCGCGGCCCACGTGGAAGCGCCCAGTGCGGGATCGGTCATCCTGGCCTCGGTGCTGATCAAGATGGGGGCTTACGGGTTCCTGCGCTTCTGCATGACCCTCACCCCCGACGCCATGGCCTACTTTGCGCCGCTGATGATCGGCATCTCCATCGCCTCTATCATTTACGGCGGCCTGATCTCCCTGTGGCAGCAGGACATCAAGAAGCTGGTGGCCTACTCCTCGGTGGCCCACATGGGCTTCTGCACCCTGGGCATCTTCATGTTCAGCCTGCGCGGGATCGAGGGCGCGCTCATGGTCATGCTCAACCACGGCATCGTCACCGGGGCATTGTTCATGATGATCGGCGCGGTCTACGAGCGCAGCCACAGCCGGGAGATTGCGGACAACCGCGGGCTGGGCAAATACCTGCCGGCATTCATGGGGTTCTGGGGGCTTTTCGCCCTCTCCTCACTGGGCTTTCCGGGGCTGAACAGCTTCGTGGGCGAGATCCTGGTGCTCATCTCAGCCTTTGAAAACGACATGGTCATCGGCGCCCTGGCCATTATCGGGGCCATGCTCGCCGCAGCCTACATGCTCAGGCTGTCCCAGAAGATGGCCTGGGGGGAACCCCCGTCTCCCAAGGGCAAGAACTGGAAAGACCTGAACATCAGGGAGTGGATCTACCTGGTTCCCATGGCTGCTTTGGTCATCTACCTCGGCCTGGCCCCCAGGATCGCCCTGGACATCATCGATCCCTCCATCGAGAAGCTGCTGTCCGATTTCGAGTCGCAGCAGACCGTGGTCGTTGCGGGTGAGACAGGAATGGACCTGCCCGAGCCTCTGAAGCTGGCTGAGTCCGAGGTCAAGAAGCATGTGGAGTAGGCGCAAGGCCTTCAGAACACAGGAGAGACGTTCGTGAACATCGACTTCGCTCTGATCACCCCGGAGATCTATCTCCTTCTGGTTATTGCCGTGCTGTTCGTGCAGTCGCTGCTCGGCGGGAATGCCTCCAGATCCATCACCTGGCTGCCATACGCCGCCGGGGTGGGCATTGTCGTGACCTTCCTGGCCATGAACGGGCGCGGGGTGATGTTCTTCGACGCCTACCAGCTCGACGGCCTGTCGCAGTTCTTCAAGCTGGCGGTGAGTGCGGGCCTGTTCATCGCCGTGCTCAATGCCCAGCGCCAGCCGACCCTGGAGGAGGACAAGCGCTCAGACTACTACCTGTTCATGTGCCTGAGCGCCTTTGGGTTGATGCTGCTCTCCTCGGCAGCTGAGCTGATCACCATCTACCTGGCCCTGGAGCTGGCCTCCTACAGCCTCTACGCCCTTGTCCCCCTCAGGGCCAAGGACCGCAGGGCCGCTGAGGCGGGCATCAAGTACATCCTCTTCGGTGCGGTGGCCACGGCCATTGCCCTGTACGGGTTCTCGTACATCCTGGCTGCGCAGCAGACCACCTACCTTTCCGATCTGGCCCTGCTGTCCTGGTCCTGGGCCGACTCGCCCATGGCCGTGGCCGGGCTGACCATGTTCCTGGCCGGCATGTTCTACAAGCTGGCCCTGTTCCCCTTCCACTTCTGGTGCCCGGACGTCTACGAAGGCGCCAGCAACGAGACCGCCACCTACATCGCCACCCTGCCCAAGCTCGGGGCCGTGGTCATTCTGATCCGCCTGGTGGCCATGCTCGACCCCGGCCACGAGATCATCACCATCCTGGCCATCCTCTCCGCGCTTTCCATGACCTACGGCAACCTGTCCGCCCTGGCCCAGAAAGACCTGAAGCGCGTCCTGGGCTACTCCTCGGTGGCGCACGCGGGGTACGTCATCGTGGGGCTGGTGGCCGGCACGCCCAAGGGCCTTGCCGCAGCCGCCTTCTACTCCCTGGTCTACGTGCTCATGAACCTGACCTGCTTCTGGGTCATCTGCCGGGTGGCCGTCAACGGCAGGAATCTTGAGTACAAGGACCTCAACGGCCTGCACAGGCGCTCCCCGGCTCTGGCCTTCATCCTGGCGGTGTCGGTCTTTTCCCTGGTCGGTCTGCCCCCCACTGCAGGGTTCATCGGCAAGCTGTTCCTGCTCACCTCGGCCTGGAACCACGGGTACAACTGGCTGGTCATCGTGGCCTCGGTCAACACGGCCATCTCCATCTACTACTACCTGAGCTTTGCCCGCCACGCCTACACCCAGGACGCAGAGGCAGAGGAGCCGCTGCCGGTCAAGCGTGCCAGCCTGGTCTGGGGCGGCGTGCTGGCCGCCTGTGTCCTGCTGCTGGGCATCCTGCCCATGAGCGTGTTTGAGTGGGCGTATGCCGCGGGCCGGGGACTGATGCCCTGAGCCTTCCTTCTCATGTACCTTGCCTGGGCCCTTCGGGGCCCTTTTTTTTAGTTCATCCCGGTTCAAGCGCCCTATTGGAGCAATCCCCAAACCTGCTCCCTGGACCAAATGGAAATGATGCGAACCAGATGTTTTCGGTATCGCTATCGGGATCGATTCTTCAAAAATTTGCGAACAACAAAAAACATCGACACCGATCCCGATAGCGATACCGACCCCGATGGAAACCTTCATTTATTCGTTTCGTGGATGGCGCTCACCTCCGGGAGTGGATGGAAATGGGCAAAGGGTGTACTGAGAAGTTTCAGATTGCCGGACACGAATGGGGGGCGACGCACGAACACGTCGGCACCCGAAGGCACTATGCACGAAGTCAGCCTCGGCTACACCATACGCGACTACCTCAGCGGCCGGGAGGTGGAGGCCACCACCTTCGAGGACCTGCGCCAGGCCATCGCCCGGCTGCTGGTCGAGGAGAAAGGCTATCCAAGGGGACAGATCCGTTCCAAGGTGCCCATTGCCTTCGACGTCGAGGGCCGTCCCTTTCAGGATGAGATCGACCTGGTTGTTTTCGGTCAGGGTGCGGAGGTGCCCCTGCTGCTGGTCTGCTTCTGTTTCGGCGATGTGCTGACCTTCCACCGCCAGACCCTGGCCGCCGCCAGGATCCTGCCCCAGGGTCCGGCCAGGCTGGCCCTGGTCACCGACACCAAGAAAGCCGACCTGCTCTGCGTGGGGTCCGGGGAAATCCTGCGCTCCAGCGGGTACCACTCCATTCCGGCCTGGCGGGAGCTTGGGGCCCTGATCAGGGAATGCCCAGCCTATGAGCAAACAGAGGAGCGCCTGTCCAGGGAACGGCGCATCTACTCTGCCTTCAGCGGGATGGCGGGGTGTTGCGGACCGGAATGTCCCCTTGACTGAGCTGTCCCTGGCAGTGGTTTTTTAAGAGTCGCACGTGATCCGGCCATGAAGCTTCGAATCATTCTCCTGGTCTTGTCCCTGCTGGTGCTCGTGTCCACCTCCGTGGGGGGCCTGCTCTACTTCCGCTCCCTGCAGGAGGCGGCCTATGTCGAGGCCCGGAGGCACGCCGCCACCCGGGCCCAGATGATCAGCACCCAGTTTTCCTCCTTTCTTTCCCAGAACCTCAGGCCGGCCAGGGTCCTGGCCGGCCTGGAGGAGCTCCAGACGGCCCTGATCCATCCGACCGCGGAGAACATCGTGCAGTGCAACCTCATCCTGGACCACTTCCGCCAGGCCCTGGAGGTTGATGTCTGCTACCTCATGGACGGGGGGGGAAGGACTGTGGCCACCAGCAACCGTTTCGACGAGGACAGCTTCCTGGACAAAAACTTCAACTTCAGGCCCTACTTCAAGCGGGCCGTCACCGGTGACCCGGCAACATACATGGCCCTGGGGACGGCCTCGAACAAGCGCGGGGTCTACTACAGCCACCCGGTCTACGGCGAGGGCGCCGACCTGCCGGTGGGGGTGGTGGTCATCAAGGCCTCGGTGGCACCCATCGAAAACGAGATCATCCAGGCCTATGAAGGCACCGTGGTCCTGTCCGATCCCCACGGGGTGATCTTTCTGTCCACCAACCGGGAGTGGCTCTTCCACACGCTGTGGCCGCTGACCCCCCGGCAGGCGGAGGGTATTGCCGAGTCCATGCAGTTCGGGGATGGCCCCTGGGAATGGACCGGGCTCGAGATCAAGGCCAACCACCAGGGGGTGGACCCCGCGGGGAACGAGTTCCTCGTGCAGGAGGTCCCCATTGCGGACTACCCGGGCTGGAAGGTCATCTACCTGCGCAACCTCGACGCCATCTCCAGCAGTGTGCTCGGGCCCATGTTCAGGACCACGGGGATGGTCATCCTGGGGCTGATCCTGATGACCGGGCTGGCGGTCTTTTTCCTGTACCGCAAAGCCGGCTCGGAGATCGTCAAGCGACGGGCGGTGGAGGAGCAGCTCCGAAAGAGCAACGAGCGCTACAGGAGCCTCTACCACCACACACCGGCCCTGCTGCACTCCATAGATGCCAGCGGCAGGCTGGTCAGTGTCAGCGAGCACTGGACAGAGGCCCTGGGGTACAGCCCGGAAGAGGTCGTGGGCAGGCATCTCACAAGCTTCATGACCGAGGAGTCCAGACGCTTTGCCGAGAAAACGGTCTTTGCCGAGTTTTTCCGCACAGGGGTGTGCAAGGACGTTCCCTACTGCTTTCTGCGCAAGGACGGGAAGACCATCGACGTGCTGCTCTCGGCCATTGCCGAACGGGATTCGGAAGGGACCATCGTGCGTTCCCTGGCCGTATTGGTGGACATCACCGAGAGGAAGCGTGCCGAGGAAGCCCTCACACTGGCCAAGGAGCAGCTCGACAATTACTCCAGGGAACTGGAGCGACAGGTCAGGGAGCGCACCCAGGAGTTCACCAGCATCCTCAACCACACGCCTGCCGTGGTGACCATGCTCGACGCCCAGGGGCGCTATGTCCTGGTCAACTCGAAGTACGAGGAGCTTTTCGGCATCAGCAACGAAAAGGTCCTGGGCAAGACCCAGTTCGAGGTCTTCCCGCCCCGGGTGGCCAGGGAGCTGCAGCGGCACGACCGCAGGGCCCTGGTGGAGAAGCGGTCCATCCAGGTGGAGGAGACCATCCCTGTCAACGGTCTCAAGCACACCTATCTGTCCATCAAGTACCCGGTCCTTGACGAGAACGGCGAGGCCACCCGGGTCTGCGGCATTGCCATGGACATCACCGACCTCAAAAAGGCCCAGGACCAGCTCCGTCGCCTGTCCGGGAACATCATGGCCAGCCAGGAGCAGGAGCGGGCCTCCATCGCCAGGGAGCTGCACGATGAGCTGGGGCAGGTGCTGACCGCCTTGCGCATGGACACGGTCTGGCTCAGGGACAGGCTCAAGGGGGTGGACCACAAGGGAATGCAGCGGATCCAGTCCATGTGTGAGCTCATCGACAGCACCATCAGCGACGTGCGCAACATCGCCACCAGGCTCAGGCCTGCGGTCCTCGACGACCTGGGGCTCATCGACGCCCTGGACTGGTTCACCACGGATTTCGAGAAACGCACCGGGATCGCCTGCGTCTTCTCGCACATCAACGTCCCCCAGGTGGAGGACCACATTGCCACGGCCGCCTACCGCATTGCCCAGGAAGCGCTGACCAACGTGGCCCGGCACTCCAATGCCTCCAATGTGGACGTGGTGCTGCAGGGCCGGGACAACATGCTCACCCTGGCGGTCATGGACAACGGTTGCGGCTTTGACGTCCTGTCCCTGGCCGACGCCAGGGAGCTCGGGGTGGCCGGGATGCGGGAGCGGGCCGGCCTTGCCGGCGGCGTGCTGGACATTGTTTCGCTGCCCAACCGGGGGACCAAGGTCTACTTCCGGCTGCCCATGCCCCTGCACAAGGAAGCGGCATGATCCGCGTGCTCCTGGCCGACGACCACTCCATTGTCCGCGCAGGCCTGCGCACCATCATCGAGGAGAGCGGGGACATCACGGTCGTGGCCGAAGCCTCCGACGGCGGCGAGGCCCTGGCGGCGGTCGAACACACCCAGATCGACGTGGCCGTCATCGACATCTCCATGCCCGGCATGGACGGTCTGGAGGTCATCAACAGGCTGGCGGACAGCCACCCGGACATGCCCATCCTGGTGCTGACCATGCACGAGGAGGAGCAGTACGTCTTTCGGACCATCAGCGCCGGGGCCAAGGGCTACATCACCAAGCGCTCCGCCCCCGAGCAGCTGGTGGCGGCCATCCGCAAGCTCTGCCAGGGGGGCCGTTTCCTGAGCGATGAAGCTGCCGAGCTGCTGGCCCTGCGGGTCTCCCGGGGGGGAGGGAAAAGCCCTCTCGACTCGCTTTCCAACCGTGAGATCCAGGTCATGCGTGCGTTGGCCATGGGGCAGACCAACAGGGAGATCGCCGCAACCTACCATATCAGCGTCAAGACCGTTGACACCTACCGCTTCCGGCTGCTCAAGAAGCTCAGGCTGCGCAACAATGCCGAGCTGTCCAGGTTCGCCATCCAGAACGGGCTGATCAACCCCTAAGAGGATTCTGAGCGCACTCTCCGGCAAGGAATGACTCAGCGGCCCTGGCTGCTTCCTGCCGCACCAGGTGTCCCGCTTGTAAGAATTTTTTTTACAACACAATCAGTGGGTCTCTAATTTACTCTGGACCCGCATCCCAGTAAGGTGCAGTCTATAGATTGCCCTCCTCTTTCGGGACCAGTACACAGCCCAGCCTGAGACACAGGGAATTTACCGGTTGATTGAGATATGGAACACTGAGGGCAATGCTCCCAGGAGGCTTGGTTCTCAAAGCGGGCAGATTGGTTAATGAACCGGCGGGGCACAGGGTCTGCCGGAGCAGGACGGTTCTCGGCCTGCCTGTCTGTATCACCCGTATCAGAGAGTATGGAGGTTTGTATGAAGACGACGATGGTCAAATTTTTTGGAACGCTTGCCTGCCTGGCGCTCTTGCTGGCCTTTGCGGGCGAGTCCGCAGCCAAGCAGCGCTACGTTTTCGGCGGCGGTCCGGCCGGCGGCACCTTCCAGGTCGTGGCCAACGCCATTCAGGTCTTCGACCCGGTCAAGGAAAATGATCAGTACTCCCTCAGGGCCCAGTCCTCGGGCGGTTCGGTGGAGAACCTGCGCACGGTCAACGCCGGCAGGGTCCATTTCGGCAGCGTCTATGCCGGTCACGTCTTTCTGGGGCGCAACGGCCGCATGAAGAACGATCCCAACAAGTACACGGACGTCGTGGCCGTTTCCTACCTCTACGGCGCGCCTGCGCAGCTGGTGGTCCGGGCAGGGTCGGGCATCGACAGCCCCGAGGACCTGATCGGCAAGAAGGTCGGCGTGGGCAATGCCGGCTCCGGTGCTTTTGCCAACTGCGAGCTCTTCTTCAACCATCTGGGGATCTGGGACAAGATCGAGCGCAATGCCATGGGGTACAACGACGCTGCCCAGGCCTTCGGCAATGAGCAGCTGGACGCCTTCTGGCTGTTCACGGCCTTCCCCAGCGGCGCCGTGATCATGGCCGCCCAGACCAACGACATCGAGCTGGTGGACCTGTGGAAGCTGGCGGTGGATTCCGGCTACATCGACAAGTACCCCTACTTCTCCAAGCTGACCATTCCCGGCGGCACCTACCGCGGGGTCAAGGAAGACACCAACTCCTTCCAGGACTCCACCCTGCTGGTGGCCAACGCGAACGTCCCCGACCAGGTGGTCTATGACCTGCTGTCCAAGGTCTACAGCGAGGAAGGCCTGAAGCACATGGTGGAGCAGAAAAAGACCTTTCAGGAGATGAGTGTCGAAAGCGGGATCAAGGGCATCAACCCCGAGCTGATCCCGCTGCACCCTGGTGCGGCCAGGTTCTGGAAGGAAAAGGGCGTCTTGAAGTAAAAGAGCGCGGCCTGGGTGGTGGAGGTCCACGCCGCAGGCACGGCAAGCCGGAGAACGGGTGAGCTCCCGGAGAGGAACTTGCCCGTTCTCCTTGTTCGGATTAGACAGGGAGAAAAAGGGTGTCCGGTCGCAATAGGCCCTGACATCCCAGCTCCGGGGCCCACAGAGAATCGGCAACCTGACCACTACCCCCAGGAAGAACCGTGTACGAGAAACTGCACCGCTTCGAACAGCTGCTCTTTGATTTCTGCGCCGTGGCACTGGTGGTGTTCTACTCCTGGTCGGCGATTTTCGAGCCGGCATCGACCCAGTACCACCGCGGCATTTACGTGCTCGTCACCTATGTCCTGGTCTTTCTGCTCTACAAGTCCAAGACGCCCGCCTTCAGGATGCTCGACTACCTGCTGATCACCGCGTCCATGGTCACCATTGGCTACTGGATCCTGAACTTCGAGGCCATCAACTACCGCACCGGCATCGAGACAGATCTGGACCAGGCCATGGCCATGGTCGGGGTGCTGGTCAGCATCGAGCTGGCCCGGCGGGTCGTGGGCAGCGTGTTCGTGCTCATCGGTGTACTCATGCTGCTGTTCGGCATGTTTGGCAACAAGATGCCCGAGCTCATCTCCCATGCCGGGGCCTCCTTCCCGCAGCTGTGCACCTCCATCTTCTACCGCAGCGACGGCATCTTCGGCATCATGGCCAACGTGCTGGCCACCTACATCATCCTGTTCGTGCTCTTCGGGGCCTTTCTGGAGAAGTGCGGGGCCCAGAAGTTCTTCATCGACTTCCCCCTGGCCGCGGTGGGCCACAGGGTCGGCGGGCCGGCCAAGGTGTCGGTCATCGCCAGCGGTTTGTTCGGGTCCATCTCGGGCAGCGCCATCGCCAACACCGTGTCCACGGGCTCCTTCACCATCCCGATGATGAAGCGGGCCGGGTTCAAGCCCCATGTGGCCGGCGGGATCGAGCCGGCAGCATCCATCGGCGGCATGTTCATGCCCCCGATCATGGGCGCCGGGGGGTTCATCATGGCCGAGCTGACCGGCCTGCCCTACTCCAGGATCATGCTGGTGGCCCTGTTCCCGGCCATCATGTACTTCTTCAGCGTCTTCGTCATGGTCCACTACGAGGCCAAGCGGCACAACGTGGTGGGGGAGCGTTTCAAGTACGGGGCCATGGAGATCCTGCGCAAGGAGTGGGAGTACATCCTGCCCCTGGTCTTCATCACCTTTTTCATGCTGGCGGGGTACTCCCCGGGGTATGCGGCCATTGTGGGGCTGGCGGTGTGCATCATCCTCAGCTTCAAGGGCGACACCCCGCGCATCGAGCCCACCCTGTTCATCATCATGGCCCTGATCGTTGTCTGCCCCTGGGTGGTCAAGCTGCTCAGGGCCACCCTGGGCCCTGATATTGCCCAGGCCATCCGCCCCTTCCTGACCGGACGCATCCTGCTGGTGTACGGTTTCATCATCGCCGCCGTGGTCTTCTTCCTGCGCAGGCAGACCCTGGGGGGGTTCAAAAACGAGCTGGCCAACTTTGTGGGCGCCGCCCGGGAGGGCACCGAGAACAGCCTCAAGATCGGGGCGACCGTGGGGGTGATCGGCATCATCATCGGGGTGCTGACCTACAGCGGGCTGGTGCTGACCTTTGCAGACATCGTCATCGATCTGGCCGGGGGCAACTTGATCCTGACCATCCTGTTCATCGCCCTGGCCTCGCTCATCCTGGGCATGGGCGTGCCCGTGACCGCGGCCTACCTGATCACCGCGGTGGTGGCCGTGCCCGCCCTGACCCACCTGGGGGTGAACCCGATCGCCGCGCACATGATCGTGTACTGGCTGTCCCAGGACTCGAACATCACGCCCCCGGTGTGCATCGCCGCCTTTGCCGGGGCCACCATTGCCAAGGCCAACATGTGGCGCACGGCCTTCACCTCCTTCAAGTTCGCCAAGTTCCTTTACCTGGGGCCGGTTCTGTTCGCTTACATCCCGGCCTTCACCCTGGACGGGACCCCCTGGGAGATCGTGATGTGGTTTGCCATCATAACGGTCTTCGTGTTTATCTACGGCTGGTTCCTGAGCGGGATATGGCTTGACCCGATCAAGCGCAAGCTGCGCAGGCAGCCTGCAGCCTAATCTGCAACCATGGTCACGGAGGCCGTATGAACCAGCCTTTGCCGCAGGTTTCGGTCAGAAAGATACTCTACGCCACGGACCTCTCCGAGACGGCCCGATACGCCCTGGCCTACGCCACTGACCTGGCCAACCTCTACCGGGCACAGCTGGTGCTGCTGCACGTCATGGACGAGGTCCCGCAGAACGTGGACAAGTGGGTTGTGGGGTATCTCGACGCCCACAAATGGGACGAAATCAAGCAGCGCAACGTGGAGGAGACCGAAGACCTCCTGACCAGGAAGAAGCGCGGCAGGCAGGTCTTCCAGGACGTGCTCGAGGATGTCCGGCAGCAGAGGGACGAAGGCGAGCACTCTTCCAAGGAGGATGAGGTGGTGGTCAGACGCGGCAACCCTGCCTCGCGCATCCTGGAGGTGGCCGAGGAAAAAGGCTGCGACATGATCGTCATGGGCTCGCACGGCCACGGGACCTTCCTGGATGCCATGATGGGCAGCACGGCCAAGCGGGTGGTCAAACGGGCCAAGGTGCCCGTGCTGGTGGTGCGTATTCCTTGACAGTCCGTTTTTGAACGGACTGCTGAAAAGGACTTTGTCAAGAAACTGTTGAGAATTCGCTACACGTGTTCATTTTTGCCTTTCGAAGGGCATGTGGAAGGACCGTCATTTTGGGCGGTCCTTTCGTATCTCAGGAGAGACTTGCAGATCGGCAAACCCTGCCCCACATGTTGACTTTCCGTGCACGGTGTCCATGAGTGGGGGCATGCCGCGCCAAGGGATCACGCACTCATGACTGTTGTGTATGCAGGAATCGACGAGGTGGGCTATGGGCCCATTATCGGCCCCCTGGTCATTGCCAGGAGCGTTTTCGTTGCAGAGACGGCCGCACCGGCCGACCCCTTGCCCTGTCTGTGGCGGCTCATGCAGCAGGCCGTGTGTCGCAAGCATGTGGACAAGCGCAGGAGGATCGCGGTCAACGATTCCAAGAACCTCTACTCCCCGGCCACCGGAATCGCCTGTCTGGAGCGGGGAGTGCTGGCCTTCCTGGGCCTGCTGGGGCAGAAACCCGGGCACCTGGACACCCTGCTCCACGCTCTGGCCTGGGACGAGCCATCCCGGTGCATGCGCAGGGAGTGGTATCTCGATGGATCCGGGGGGCCGGCAACGCCGCTCAAAGCGGATGCCACAGAGCTGGACCGTGCCAGGGGCCGTGTGGCCAGGGCAGCGGCCAAGGCAGGGATCCGCATGGAGCAGGCCAGCGCGGCCGTGGTCATGGAGGACCGCTTCAATACACTTCTGGACCGGCTCCAGACCAAGGGGGCGGTGTCCTGGGTCTTTGTGTCCGGGCATCTCAGGGATATCTGGGCAGGCTATGGCAGGACCTGCCCCCGGGTCGTGGTGGACAGGCAGGGCGGGCGCTCACACTACGCCGACCTCCTGCAGGAGAGCTTTTCCGGGGCGATTGTGACCCGGGTCAAGGAGACCTGGTCCAGAAGCACCTACCTGATCCACGAGGGGGAGCGCAGCATGGAGGTGACCTTCCAGGTGGGCAGCGAGGAGCAGCATCTGCCCGTGGCCATGGCTTCCATGATTGCCAAGTATCTGCGGGAGCTGCTCCTGGTGCGTTTTCACCGCTACTGGCTGGACCGGGCCCCAGGGGTGCGGCCGACCTATGGGTATTTCGGCGATGGCCGGAGGTTTTTGAAGGAGATCGATCACCTGGTGCTCTCCATGGGCATCGACCCGGACCACTTTGTGCGCCGGCGCTGACCGCCAGAATCCAGTCATGTACCTCCCGGATGCGTTGTGCCACAGGGACGACTCCCTAACCTGCGCACACCCTTGGCCGGTGCGTCCCCTTTTTCCCACTCTTTTGTTCATCCCGGAAAATCAATGCCCAGACTGGTTGAGAAATCAGACCCGGATGTCCGGTCATGTCTGGTAAGTCATTGGTTTTTGAGTTTTTTTCAGGTAAGGCAGAGACAAAGGCCCGGTTGTACCTGTCATCTCCTCCACAGGGGCTCGACCATCCATGATCACAAAGATCTCCACAGCAGAACTCAGGGTAGGCATGTATGTGGAGGATACCGGCTTGTCCTGGCTGGAGCACCCCTACCTGTATGCCGAGGCCGGGGAGATCTCCTCGGTGAGTCACATTCAGGCCATTCTCAAGGAAGGCTACCGGGAGGCCTTCATCAACACGGAAAAAGGGACTCTGGGACGGCCTGACGATCCCGGGGTCGATGAGGCGATGGGGAGGGAGCTGTCCCGGGGAGAAGGTCCTCCGGCTGAACATCCGGCACAGCCCCTGTCACAGGAACTGGGGGTGGCGGAAGTGCTCTACAAGGACGCCCTTTCTTTCGCCAGGGAGTTCATCAAGAGCATCCAGGCAGGTGAGGATTTCAACTATGACCAATCCTCCGCCCTGGTGGAGGAGATGATCTCCAGCCTGTCGCGCAATGCCGATGCCATGCTCAGCCTGGGCAAGCTCAGGCAGTACGACGAGTATACCTACACCCACAGCATCAACGTATCCGTGTTCAGCATGGCCTATGCCCGCTACCTCGACCGCCCCCATGACTATATCCATGCCCTGGGCATGGCCGCCCTGTTCCACGATCTTGGCAAGTACCTGGTGCCCGGGGAGATCCTGAACAAGCCCGGAAAGCTTTCCGAGCAGGAGTTCAGGGTCATGAAGCGTCACCCGCTGGAGAGCTTCCAGCTGCTCAGGGAAAAGGATGTTTCCGAGGAGATCCTCAGGGGGGTGGTGGAACACCACGAACGGTTCAACGGCAATGGGTACCCGCGGGGGCTGCAGGGGGAGCAGCAGCACCCCTTTGCACGCATTATTGCCGTGGCCGATGTCTACGATGCCTTGACCAGTGAGCGGATCTACAAGAAGGCCATGCTTCCCGGCAAAGCCCTCAGCCTTATGTACGGCCTGCGGGAAAGGGACTTCCACCCAGGCATGGTGGAGAGGTTCATCAAATGCCTGGGCATCTACCCCATCGGCTCCCTGGTTCGGTTGAGCAGCGGCGACCATGGGGTGGTCTGCTCCTCGCATGCCCACGCCCCCCTGAGGCCTTCGGTCATCCGCGCCTTTGGCCGGGACATGCAGCCCCTGGCAGGGGAGCTCATCGACCTTTCCTCGCTCTCTCCGGAAGAGCTCAAAATTACGGACACCCTGGACCCCAGACCCTTCAACATCGATCCTTTGAGCATTATTGAGTCAGCCGCGGCCTGAGGGCTGTTTGTCCAGGAAGAGGTGGGTAGGGTCCGCCCTTTTCATGCCGCAGTTTCCCCGGGTCAGATGGTCAGCCAACGCACTGCAGCCACCAGGGCCATGCCCAGGGCCACGGTGCCGAAGAAGCTCTTCGTCTTCCAGGCAAAACCCACTGTGGCCAGCCCGACCCACAAGAAGGTGTTCTCAAGGGAAAGGTCGATTCCTTTATCCCCCACCAGCAAGGCCGGCGTGAGCATGGCCGCCAGCACGGCCGTGGGCACGTACCCCAGCCATTTGACCATGCGGGGGGGAAGCTGTCTGGAAGAGAGGAGCCAGGCCGGCAGCACCCTGGGCAGGTAGGTCACGACGGCCATGCCCGCAATGGTCACAAAGATCAGCCCCTGATCCATGCGCTCATCCCCAAGCCGATTGTTGCGCCGGCCACGGTGGCCAGCATCACGGACCACTGCTCCACACCGAGCGTCAGGAGCAGCACGGCCAGGCCGCCGGAGAAGAGGGCCACCAGCACGTGGCTCAGGTCCCTGACCTGGGCCACGAGCAGGGCTGCAAACATGGCCGGCAGGGCAAAGTCCAGACCAAAGGGGCGCACGTCGCTGATGAGCCGGCTGGAGGCCAGGCCGAGCCAGGTGCCGAAGATCCAGGACAGCTGGGCCACCATGTTGATGACCAAGGTCTCTGCCTTGTCTGCCCGGCCGGAACCGAATCGGACTGCATGCAGGCCAAAGGTTTCGTCCGTGAGCTGGAAGGTCATGGCCGCCACCTCGCGTCGACGCCACTTGCGCAGGAAGGGGGACAGGGAAGCGGACATGAGCAGGTGGCGCAGGTTGACGATGAAGGTGGTCACGACCACGGACACGGCCGCAACGCCCGAGCCGATCAGCCCTACGGCGATGAGCTGGGCGCTGCCGGCAAAGACGATGACCGACATGAGCATCGTGTTCAGATCGGACAGGCCGGTCTTCTTGGCCAGCACGCCGTACGCAAAGCCCACCGGGATGTATCCCAGGACAATGGGCAGGGCTTTCCTGGAGCCGGTAATCAGGGCAGGGCGTGTTGGGTGCGCAAGAGGCGAAGAGCTGTCACTCATGCTGGGGCCCGATCTGCAAGTGCTCGGTCAGGGGGAGCGGGTTGCGAAGTTGTTGCGGATGAAGGCCGTGCCAGGCCGTGAAAAACAAAGGGCCGGTCAATGACCGGCCCATGAGTTCTACTGGTGGAGCTGGAGGGAATCGAACCCACGACCTCTTGAATGCCATTCAAGCGCTCTCCCAACTGAGCTACAGCCCCTC
>CAZQOG010000018.1:0-34464 GCA_964594925.1 uncultured Desulfohalobiaceae bacterium | reverse complement strand
ACATCCCCGGCAGCCCGTCCAAAAGCCAGCCGTCCGTTGACCCGTTGAGCTGGAAGCCGGCAACGTTTCCGGTGGAGGTGTAGGCCACATAGGTGGCGGTGGAGATGTCCCCGGCGAACAGGTCCTCTGCAAAGTCCACCCGCTTGGCATTGGCGGCCAGGGTGAGGCTGGAGACGGCCACCTGGGTGCCGGAATCGTCGTATGCGGTCAGTGTTACCTCGATGGGGGAGCCCGTGGTGTTCACAAAGGCAATGCCTGTCCAGCCGTGTTCTTCGAGCTTGGGGAACACCCCTGTGGTGCGGGCCAGGTCAAGTGCTGAAAAGCCGGCCAGCAGCTTGGTGTCCCAGGTGCCGAAGAGCTCGAAACCGCTCACCGGCTGGGAGGCCGTGACCCGCAACCAGGCAGCTGTGGCGGGCAGGCCCAGGTTGCGCGCAAACCCCACGTACTTGCCCTTGGGGCCGATGGAGACGCTCTGCGGGGGCAGGGCCGTGCCTGTTGCCGTGTACGGGGTGACGGTCAGGGCCGTCGGCGTGTTCCAGGGGTTGTAGACCACCAGGCCCGTCCACCACACTGCATCGCTGTGCAGGTGGGGGAAGTACAGGGTGGGGGCGGTCCGGTCGGAGAGCCGGATGCCGCCCAGCTGCCAGCCCTGGCCGAACAGCTCCAGCCCGACCAGGCCCTGGGCGCCTTCCAGCACTGCCGAGGCCATGCCCGGCTGGGCCGTGCCCCCGAACAGGTCTTTGACCAGAAAGGCCTTCTGCCCCCGGGAGGGGATGCTCAGGGGGCTGGTCTGCCCGGTGCTGCAGCGCAGGGTCAGGGTCTTGTCCTGATCGCTGGTGTTGACCAGGCCGATGCCGGTCCACCACTGCGGGTCAGAGGCGATGTGGCAGATGGGCAGATCGTCCGCGGCGGTCACCGCACTGGCCGGAAGGGCACCGCGGTAGCCGCCGCTTTCAAAGAACTTGGTGTAGCCGCACACCCCCCCGGAGGCTCCCTCCAGCACCAGGTAGCGGATGGTCTGGGGAGAGGGGAAGGATGTGCCCACGGTAAGCTGTTTCCGGCCGTTTGTGGGCAGCTGCACGTTCAGCGAGCCCACTGCAGAGCCGTTGCCTGCGTATGCCCGGAGCACACCGGAGAAGTCCGCGTCGCCGGTGTTGATCATGGCCACCTCGGTTTCCCATTGCGCATCCGAGGCCACGTGGGGGAAGAAGAGGCGTTCGAATCCAGGAAGGTACAGGATGACCGGCTCGGTGGTCTTGCCCTCGAAGGCGGCAGAGGCCACCAGACGGCATCCGCCGGAGGGGCGGTCAGCGGTCCAGGTGCGGGACAGTGTCTCGCTCTGCCCGGCCTCCAGGCCGGGGAAGGGCTGGCTGAAGGCGGCCAGTGTGGATCCTTGGTCGTCCTGCACCGCAAGGTGCAATGTCCCGTTCAGGCTCGTGGTGCCGGTGTTCACGAACAGGGCGGACACAGCCACCGAGGCCCCCGGTCCGAAAGAGTCCGGGGTGGCGGAAAGCTCTGCGATCCTGCCCTGCCCCGAGCCGAGCAGGAACTCGTTGACGGCGGTGTCCAGGAGCCTGCCCTGGGTGTCGCGCAGGCGCATCTGCAGCTGGTAGCTGCCCGGGGGCTTGCCGCTGCTGTCCCAGTGCAGGGACAGGGAGGCCAGGCCCGTAAGGTCCGTGAGGGTGCGCAGGGGCAGCCCGAAGACCTGCCCCTCGTCCAGGGTCATGATTGCGGCCTCCACGATCACGTCCTGCGGGCTCTGGGAGGTGTTGCGCACAAAGGCGTCCGCCGTGACCATCTCCCCGGGCTGGAACACGTCTTGCTCCATCATCAGCCGGTTGACGGAGACTTCGGTCTCCAAAAAGTCGATGTCGAACAGGTACTCGGTGTAAAACCGGGCTTCCCCAGTGGCTGCGTCGTACTGGAAGGGCAGGATACCGATGACCAGCAGGGTGGATCCGTCGGGCTCCTGGTACACGGACCACTCGAAGTCGTCCCGCGGCCACCAGCCTGGAGAGAGCCCTCCCTGTCTTGGTGCCCGGGTGCTGCCGTAAGGTTCCGGAACGTACACCGGGAGGGTCAGGCCGCTGTCGGTCTCCAGGCCGCCTTTTTCCAGCAGCGTGACTTCCTGGACCATGCTTCCGGCGGGATAGCTCACCCTGACCGTGTAGCGGGGGACTTCGGGTCGGCCGTGTTGCTGATAGAGGTCCTGGCCCGGGATGAAGACATGGTCATACCCCCCCTGGGAGTCCACGGAGTAGGGTGGGACCGAGACCTCCAGGGTCGCCAGCGGACCCTTCTGGGCTGGATAACGGGTCTCTGCGGACAAACGCCCTCCGAGACCGTGGATGCCGATCTTTGGATCGCCGTACAGATGGTATACGGCGTTGTGGTACCTGTTGTAGGCCCGTTCGTCCCTCCGGCCAGCTGCCGCCCTGGCCCGTTTGGAGGTGCGCATGGCCTGCCCCAGGGTGTTGCCGGCGTAAAGCTCATCATACAGACGGTTGGCCAGGGCTTCCCCTCCAAAGGTGACCTCGGTGGAACCGATGTAGGCGGAGGCGTTGCAGCTGAGAAAGGCCTCGGCCAGGGAGGTGCGCCCGGCATAGTGACCCGTAAGGCAGGAGGCGGCAAAGACCACCGGGGCGGTGTCCCCGGGCTGGAAGTCGGACAGCACCTCGTCCCGGTGGATGATGTCCCAGCCGGTGGTGCCGCCGTGTCCCACCAGATGGATGAAGTCCTTGTCGGCGGCCAGGTCAAAGAAAAGGGTCTCGTTGGAGTCCGGGGTATGCAAGGTGGTTGTGGTGCACCCCATACCCTCCAGGTGTCCGCTGCAGCTGTTGCGCAGGGGCACGAAATCGATATCCGCGGCACTCCCGCTCGCCCCTTCATTGTACCCGCTCACGGCCAGGGCATTGTCGTTGTCCAGACGGGAACCGCCCCAGTACAGGTCCAAGCTGGTGCGGATATGTCCGGTCATGTCGGCTGCGCTGTTGCCGATGATGCGACCCACAGCCAACTCGGGGCGGTTGCGGTCGTTGTCGGTGTCGGCGTAGTCGCGGTCGGTGTACCTGACATCGCCGTACGCACTGTTGCCCGCCAGGCTCCAGGAGCGGAAAAAGGCCGGGATGATGTCGCTCTCGCCCAGGATGAGCAGATGGCCGGAGGACAGGAAGTCACCGGCCAGCCTTGGGCCCCACTCCTCGATGATCTGTCGCCTGAGGCCGTAGCGGTCGCCGGGGGTCTCCCCTTCGAAGTAGGAGACGATCTCCACCTCACCCGGAGTATGCGACGAATGGCCCTGGCCATGGCGAAAGACCAGGATCTCGTCCTTGCCCCCGGGCAGCATATTACCGGCCAGCAGGCGGTCACCCTCTTCGAAGTGGTAGTTGAAGAGATGCTGGAGCTCAAGCCTGCCAGTGGCGTGGTTATACCCGTAGACCACGATCTGGTCCTGGGCGTGGTCGGCCACGAGTATCTCCTGGTAGTCGTCCCCTGACACGTCGCCCACGGCCAGACAATCCCCCGGGTCGAGGGTGTAGAAGTAATCGATCATGTCCAGGCGGTCGATGCCTGCAGCGCCTGCGTTGCGGCCGTAGAGCATGAGCCTGTTGACCCTGTGGCAGGCGACCACCACCTCGTCGTAGTCCAGGGCGATGTAGCCGTTGCCGCAGATGTTCCCAGTGGCCACATTGTCTCCGGGGTTGTACGAGGTGGAAAAGCTTTCCACGACGGCGTTGTTCATCTGCTGATGGACATCCACCCGCCCGTCGGCATTGACGATCAGCACCTCCTCCTCAGCACCACCCGCCCCGCCCGAGCGAACGTTGCCCAGGACCATCTCGTCCCCGGGACCAAAGGAGGTGTCCATGGCAGCGCTTGTGAAAACACCCCTGTTGGGGTCGTGGCGGTATTTGTGTGCGGTGACCCGTCCGGCGAATCCTCCAAGGGCCCTGGCCACCAGGATCTCCTCACGGTCGTGCGGATCGCTGTTCCTGTCCGTGATCAGCACGTTCCCCATGGCCATTCTGTCCTCAAGGTCAAAGGGGAGGGAGTGGGGGAGCTCGCCCCGTATGTAATGCTGACCCTGGAAGTCGTAGATCCGAAACTGGTCGTTCTCCATGTCGCCGACCGTGATCTCGGATTCCGCCCCGATGAAGATGTTTCCAAGGGCCAGCAGGTCTCCGGTCGAAAAATTCGTGCGCAGCATGACATGGCTGTCATAGAAGCCCAGCACGGCATTGCGTTCCCGGGCAAGCATGGAGGTCCAGTTGAAGAGCTCCATGACATCGCCCCTGTCGTTCTGGGCAAGAAGGTTGGAGGGGTCGGTGACCATGAGGTAGTCGGAGGCGTTCAGGGCTGTCTCCAGGGCCAGGTCCAGGTGGGCGGTGTCCGTGCGTTCTGTGGTCAGGTCCAGGGTCTCATCGAACCACTGGCCGGTGTGGTCGGTGTAGACCACCCTGACGCTGTCGCCGAACCGGTAGTCCGGGTCGGATTCGAACAGGATGGGCACGGCATAGAAGTGGATGCTGTGACTTTCCCCGGGGTCGAGCTCCCCGCCAAAGGGTATGGGGTCGTTGCAGTCGATGCTCCCGGACAATGTGTGCTCGTCAAAGGAGATCTCCTGAGTGGAGGTGGTTCGTGAGGGCATGAAGCCCACCATGGAGTCGCTGAGAAGGGAGACGTCAGCCCTGGCCTGCCCAACATTGGTGATGTCGAGCTGGACGCGGAAGGACGAGCCCTCGCGGGTCACCTGCCTGGCCACATCGATCTGAGCATGACGCTCGGCAACAGTCAGGGAGGTGGTGCTGACAAAGCGGCAGCCCGAGGAGGCGGTGGCCTCCACCCGTACCCTGTGCTCTCCCAGGGGCAGGCCCGAGGGGTTGAAGGTGAAGATATGGATGTCCTCGTCGTATCCCCAGGCACCAAGATCAGTGGGGAAGATCTCGTCCCCGTCCACAAAGAAGCGCAGGTCGTGGATGAAGCTGGTGGTCGGTCCGCCGCCACCGCTTCCGTATGGGCATGGGCCGCGCGGGTGCGGGGCAAACTCGATTTCGCCCGGCTCCACGGCCGTGACCCACAGCTGGACCTCGCCGGGCTCGGCCGTGGTGCCGTTGGTGTAAAGGACCTGGGGGTCGGGGGCGTCGATCCTCACCTGCACACCGCTGGTGAGGCAAGATTCCGCCAGGTCCATGGTTGCCATCATGGTGCTGGACTGTCCGTCCCTGCCAAAGATGGTCGCACCCACGCTGTTGCTGCCGATCAGGTCTGCTGCGGTTTGATCGAGAAAATCAGGGAACAGGGAGAAGGAAAAAGGGGCGGTGTAATCAATGCCCACGAGCTCGTCGTTGCAGAAGAAGGCCACCCGGTCAGCCCCGGTGTCAGGGGTGTCCACGTGAAATTGGGGCGGCAGGGAGCCTTTTGCATACAGGGAGGACAGGGCCTGGATGTCCGGCTTTTGTTCGCCCCCAGCCAGGGTCTGGAAGTAGTGGGTCTTGCTCTGGGCGCTGTTGGCCGAACCATCTGAAGAAATGGCCTTGCATGCGTATGTCGCGCCGGGGGTCAAACCGCTCAGGGTGAGCTCGTGCTCCAGGGCCATGTCCTGGCTGTATTCCTGACTGGCAAAGAGCCGGGCATCCCTGCCGTAGACCACCCTGGAGTCGGCGGACTCGTCTGTGCCCCAGCTGACCTTCGCACTTGTGGCGGTAATGTCGGAGACCGTCACCTTGCTGATGACCGGGGCCTGGGTGTCCTGAGACGGCTCGGTCACGGCCAGGCAGTTGTTGTTTTCCTTGCTTTCGTTGATCGCCTGGTCCGCGTCGGCGCACACCGTGAGGCTGGAGATGGGGTGGCCGTCAGCAGCAACCCCGAAGCATCCCTTGGCGCTTTCCCAAGGGTTGAGGTTGCCCAGGTGGACCTCTTTGTCCAGGAGCTTGCCATTGGCATACAGGGCTGTGGCGTGACCCTTGTCGGCCTGGGACGAGCCCTGGTTGAGGACCGTGAAGCACACCGTGGACCCGATGCGCACGGCGTTGGTCACCACCAGGTCGGGTACTGCCTGTGCAGGTGCGACGTTCTGCAGGAAGACGAAAGAAGCGAAAAGGACCACCAGGGCAAGCGGAAAGACTCGGGCCGGTTTCATCATCCCCCCCTCTTCAAGGATTTGTGAAGGACCGGAAACAGGGGTCGGGGACTGGACAAAGACCAGTCATAACTCCCGGCCTGGCATGGGTTTTCACCGTGATGATCAACACTGAAAGGGAAAAGTTGTCAAGGATGGGAGACACTTTCTTGAAGAGAATGAGTGAGGGGCATTTGCAGGGGCCCTGCGGGATGCAGGGCCCCTGCCGAAGGCCAGGCTGAGGGCCTCTCACATCCCCGGCAGCCCGTCCAGGAGCCAGCCGTCGCTCGAGCCGTTGAGCTGGAAGCCGGCCACCGGGCCGGTGGCGGTGAAGCTCAGGTGGGTGGCGTCGGAGATGTCCGTTCCGGAGAAGAAATCATCCACATAGCCCATGGTCTTGGCATACCCGAACAGGTAGGGGCCCCAGAGGTTGGCCACGACCGTGCCGTCGTCCCGGTAGGCCGTCATGGTCACCAGTGCCGGGGAGGGGGTTGTGTTGACCAGGGCGATGCCGGTCCACCCGTTGGGGTCGATCTTGGGGAACACCCCCGCGGTGCGGCTCAGGTTGACCGCGGTGAACCCGGCCAGGAGTTTCTCGTCCGTGGTGCCGAAGAGCTCGAACCCGGTCACCGGCTGGGAGGCCTGGACCATGATCCAGGCCGTGCCCGCGTGCAGGGACAGGTTCTCCACCAGACCCACATACTTGCCTTTGGCGCCCACCGGGATGCTCTGACCGGCCAGATACTCCCCGGCCGCACTGAAAGAGATGATGGTCAGGATGGTGGCAGTGGCATGGGGGTTGTAGGCGGCCAAACCGGTCCACCACTCGGCGTCGGAGTGGATGTGCGGGAAGAAGAGGGTGGTGGCGGTTTCGTTCGAGAGCCGGATGCCCCCCAGCTGGTTGCCCTGGCCGAAGAGCTCCAGGCCCACCACGCCGGCCGCGTCCTCGATCACGGCCGAGGCCAGGGCGGGCTGGGCCGCGCCCCCGAACAGGTCGCGCACCAGGAAGGCGGTCTGTCCGTGGGGGGGCAGGGTTACGGTCTTGGTCACCCCGGTGTTGAAGCGCAGGGTCAGGTTCTTGGTCAGCCCGGTCAGGTTGACCAGCCCGATGCCGGTCCACCAGGTGGGATCCGAGGCTACGTGGGAAATGTAGAGGTTCCCGGCCGAGAGTGCCGAGTTGGCGGGCAGGGCGGCCCGGTACTTTCCGGGGGTGGTGAACTTGGTGTAGCCCACCACGCCGTCCCCGCCATCGTGGACAAAGGAGATGTATTTGATGGCGGGTGAGTTGCTGAAGGCGGAGGCCACGTTCAGGGCCTTGCGGCCGTGGGCGGCCAGGGTGGCCGCGTGGGGGGAGCCGATCCTCATCCCGGCCGCGTCAAAGGCGTTGAAGGTGCCGGACACGGCAGAGGCCGAGTTGTTGACCGCGCAGACCTCCGTGCCCCAGGACTTGGTGGCGTCTATGTGGGGGTAGACCAGCCGGGACAGGCCTGAGAGAAACACGTGTACCAGGCCGGCGTCGGCGGCCGCGTTCACATTCTCCTGGGGCACGCCAATGGCCAGGTCGGCCTGCCCGTCTCCATCAAAATCCCCTGCAGCCAAAGCCTTTCCGAAGTGATCCTCAGATTCGGACCAATCCGCGACGCCATCGACATCCTGGTGCCACATCTGGTTCCCGGCGGAGCTGAGAGTAAAGGCACCGCCAAAGAGGATGTTCACGGCCCCGGCCCCGGCAATGGAACCGACCGCTTCCCCGGGAGATCCGACGGCCAGGTCGTCGCGCCCGTCCCCGTTGAAGTCGCCGGCAGCCAGGGCCTTGCCGAAATTGTCACCTGACTCGGCCGCTCCGGCAATGTCGGGATTGCCCTGATTGAAGACTTCGTAGCCTCTCAGACCACCTATGGCTGCCGATCCATAGATGACGTGGACGCTCCCTGAATTTGTGGAAGTGAACCAGTCATCGCCGGGCACCCCGACAGCCAGGTCGGCATAGCCGTCCCCGTTGAAGTCTCCAGCGGCCAGCGCATACCCATAACTATCGTAGACAGAGCAGGTTGAAGGGCCATTGTGCCACAGGTCCTTGTGCCACATCTGACCCGTGCCGCGCAGGCCGGCAGGGGCTCCATACAGGACGATCACCTCTCCGGCTCCGGGAATCGATCCGATCGATTCTCCAACCACCCCTATGGCCAGATCGTCGTGCCCGTCCCCATCAAAATCCCCGGCAGCCAAGGCATTGCCGAAGTAATCCTTTGCTTCGGCCCAATCCGCGACGCCGTCGGAATCCTGGTGCCAGAGCTGGATGCCGGCAGCGCTCAGCCCCGTGGACGAGCCATAGAGCACGCACACTGCCCCCTGATCATTGGCGGCAATGTCGGCATTTGGTATGCCGATGGCCAAATCAGCATACCCGTTTCCATCGAAATCCCCGGTGGCCAGGGAGTAGCCAAAATAATCGTCTGGTTCTGCATAGCCCACCCCCTCGTACAGGTGCGGGTCCCGGACCCAAACTTGGTTCCCGGAAGCTGTTAGTCCGGACGGTGAACCGTAGAGGATATTGACCGCGCCGGCATTGGCCTCCCCCCAGACATCCTCCAGGGGAACCCCTACGGCCAGGTCGTCGTATCCGTCACCGTTGAAATCCCCTGCAGCCAGGCTCCAGCCAAACCAGTCATTGGGCTCGCATACCAATTCTACCCCGGCAACGTCCTGATCCCACTCCTGCGGGGTGCTCGGTCCCGCGGCAGAGCCGTAGAGCACGAAAACCACCCCGGCATCCTTGATTCCCATGACGTCCGCACCGGGGACACCGATTGTCAGATCGAGAAAGCCGTCACCGTTGAAGTCGCCTGCTGCAAGGGACTCCCCGAGTGCGTTCCCGGACATGGCGGAGCCCGGAACTTCCGGAAGATCCTGGTGGAAGAACAGGAACTCCCGGAACGCGTCTGCCGGCTCCGGGCGGGCGCCGGTGGAAAGGACAAGCACCAGCACACACATGGCCAGACGTGAAACGCACGGCATGCTCTCCCCCTTGTGTTGCAGGAGCAGGATGACAGTCTTCTTTTGTTTCCACTATGGACGCATTATCACCACAATCACTAATATTGTATCCTGTCAAGAGCACGAAAAAGTGCCCTTTGGCTGTGAGGTGCGAACAGAAGGAAACAGGGCGCCCAAGATTTTTGGCCCCCCCTGTTTGGCGCGGGGCAATGGGTTCGCATCCCGGGCAGCAGCTCCAAGAGCCGGCTGTTGCCGGACCCCTTGAGCTGGAAGCCCAACCGATCTTCTGAAAAGGTGCCTTTTGGACGTTGCAGGCCGGGCAAGGGTGAAGGCAGCCACCTGCAGCAGTCAGGGTTTGCCATCGTTTTGGGAAAAAACTAAAAGAGTTGCATGGGAAACGACCGCTCCAAGGTGCTGCGCTACGCCTGGCTCTCCCTGGCCGCGGCCCTGGCCACCATTGGGCTCAAGGCCGGGGCCTATCTTTTGACCGGGTCGGTGGGGCTGTTGTCCGACGCCCTGGAGTCCGGGGTCAACCTGGTGGGGGCGGTGACACTGATGGTCATGCTCCGGGTGGCCCTGCAGCCCCCGGACGAGACCCATGCCTATGGTCACGAAAAGGCGGAGTACTTTGCCTCGGGCCTGGAGGGGCTGCTGATCATCGGGGCCGCAGTGAGCATCGCCTACACGGCCTGGCACCGCCTTCTCGATCCCGTGCCCCTGCAGCGGGTGGGCTGGGGACTGGCGGTCTCCACCCTGGCAGGAGTGGTCAACCTGGTGGTGGCCAGGATCCTTCTCAGGGCGGGGAAAGAGAACCACTCCATCGCCCTGGAGGCGGACGGGGCCCACCTGATGACCGACGTGTGGACCTCGGCCGGGGTCATCCTGGGGGTGGGGGTGGTGGCTTTGACAGGCTGGACCAGGCTCGACCCGATCATCGCCATGGCCGTGGCCGCGCACATCGTCTGGGAGGGGTGGAAGCTGGTGAGGCGCACGGTGCACGGGTTCATGGACGCGGGCATCAGCGAGGGGGAGCTGGACGCGGTCCAGGAAGTGCTGGCCCGCTACCGGGGGCAGGGCATCGAGTTCCACGCCCTGCGTACCCGGCGGTCAGGGGCCAGGCGCTTCGTGTCCATGCACATGCTGGTGCCGGGGCAGTGGACCGTGCACCGGGCCCACACCCTGGCCGAGAGCGTGGAGAAGGACATCCGCAGCAGCGTCCCCAGGGTCACGGTGTTCACCCACATCGAGCCCCTGGAGGACGAGGCCTCCTGGCGGGATCAGTGCCTGGACCAGGACAAGCAGTGCCGGGAGTTTGAGAAAAAGGATGAAGGATAGAGGAAAAGGATGAAGGATGAAGGATGAAGGATGAAGAAGAGATAGGCATTCACTATACGGTGCGTTGAAAATTTTCAAATCTTACATCTTTTCAATTCATCCTTCATCCTTCCGCCCTCATCCTTTTCTTCACATTTTATACCCGATGGTGCGCAAAAGCTGCTTGCGGGAGACGATGTCCTCCTCGGTTTCCAGCCCCACGGAGCTGGCCCCGTCCACCACGCCGAGGACGCCGCGACCCTGCTCGGTCTGGGCCACGACGACCTGGAGGGGGTTGGCCGTGGCGCAGTGGATGCGGGCCACTTCAGGCACGTTCTTGACGGTGTTCAGCACGTTGATGGGGTACATGTCCTTCATGAACAGGATGAAGGTGTGGCCGGCGGCCAGCTCCAGGGCATTGTCCCTGGCCAGATCGAGACACTCCTGATCCGTTCCCGACCAGCGCACCAGCCGCTTTTCCGAGGCCTCGCAGAAGGCCAGCCCGAACCTGGCGGAGGGAACCGTGTTCACCACGGCCTCGTGCAGGTCCTCCACGGTCTTGATGAAATGGGAATGGCCCAGGATCAGGTTCAGGTTGTCCGGGTTGTGGATGGTCACCAGCTTGAGTTCCATGGCCGTGCTCCTTTCTTGGATTCAGGTTAGGTTTTTCTCCTCAAAGTCCCACCACATCCCGGTCCAAAGGGCAAGGGGTTGCACCGGTCTTTCGGCGCAGCAGGCTGGTCCATCACTCCGCCATCCCTTGACTCATGGCCGGAAAAGCCGTTTGTTAGGATGACCCGAACCGAACCGGCCGTTCCCGCATGGGTTCGTTCGAAGCAGCACCACCCAGCATGAGTCACGCAGGCCGAACCACCCAGGCACATACCCCGGACCTCCGGGTCGCGCAGGACCACGACACACTTTTCATCAGGCTCTCGGGCAGCTGGACCATGGGGGACGCGGTGCCCGACATCCCTCCCATCGAACCCGAAAAGAAGGATGGGCGGGCCGTCTCCGCCGTAATCGTGGATGGCCGGGAGCTGGGGGAATGGGACAGCCAGATGCTGGCTTTCCTTCTCGAGGCGCGCCGGCGCAGCAAGGATGCGGGCCTGGACTTCGGGTTGCTGGGGTTCCCGCAAGGGGTGCTCAGCCTGATGGACCTGGTCGGAGCTGCAGCCGAGCAGGACAAGGGGGTGGAAAAGCAGGATCTGGTGGTTACGGTTGGGGTCAAGAGCCTGGGGCTGATCGAGTCCTTTCTGCATGCCCTGAACTTCCTGGGTGAGACGACCCTGGCCCTGGGCAAGTTCTTTCTGGGCAGGGCCAGGTACCGCAGGGTGGACTTCCTGGAGAGCCTGCGCAGCTGCGGGGCGGACGCCCTGCCCATCGTCAGCCTGATCAGCTTCCTGGTGGGCCTGATCCTGGCCTTTGTGGGGTCCACCCAGCTGGAGATGTTCGGGGCCCAGATCTATGTGGCCAACCTGGTGGGTCTGGGCATGGCCCGGGAAATGGGGGCCATGATGACGGCCATTGTCATGGCCGGCAGGACCGGGGCGGCCTTTGCCGCCCAGCTGGGAACCATGACCGCCAACGAGGAGATCGACGCCCTGCGCACCCTGGGCATCTCCCCCATCGAGTTCCTGGTCCTGCCCAGGGTGCTGGCCCTGACAGTGATGATGCCCCTATTGTGCCTGTACTCCGTCTTCATGGGCATCCTGGGCGGGCTCGTGGTTGCCGTGGGCATGCTGGACATCACCTCCGCCGAGTACATGACCCAGACCAGGAGCGCCCTGACCCTGACCCATTTCGGGGTGGGGCTGATCAAAAGCGTGGTTTATGGGGTCCTGGTGGCCTTTTCCGGGTGCCTGCGCGGCATGCAGAGCGGGCGCAGCGCCTTGAGCGTGGGCACGTCCACGACCTCGGCCGTTGTCACCGCCATCGTGCTGGTCATCGTGGCCTCGGCCCTGCTGACCTTCATCTACAACCTGCTGGGGATCTGAGCAGTGAGCACGGGCACAACCAAGACCCCGGCCATCGAGGTCACCAACCTGACCATGGCCTATGGGGAAAAGGTCATCCAGAAGGATCTGAGCTTCACCATCAACCAGGGCGACGTCTTCGTGATCATGGGGGAGAGCGGCTGCGGCAAGTCCACGCTGATGCGCCACCTCCTCGGCCTCAAGGCCCCGGCCGAGGGCCGGGTGGTTTACTCGGGCAGCATCGATTTCTGGAAGGCCGGGCCAGAGGTCAGAAACAGGATCATGCGCCGCTGCGGGGTGCTCTATCAGCACGGGGCCTTGTGGAGCTCAATGACCCTGGGGGAGAACGTGGCCCTGCCCCTGCAGGAGTACACCGGCCTGTCCGCTGAGCAGGTCACCAGGATCGTGTCCCTCAAGCTGGCCCTGGTGGGGCTGGAAGGGTACGAGGACCTCTACCCGGCCGAGCTCAGCGGGGGCATGCAGAAGCGCGCCGGCCTGGCCAGGGCCATGGCCCTGGACCCGGAATTCCTGTTCTTTGACGAGCTGTCGGCCGGGCTGGATCCGATCAATGCCCGCAAGCTGGACGACCTGGTCCTGGAGCTGAGAAAGTGCCTGGGCACCACAGTGGTGCTTGTGACGCACGAGCTGCCGAGCATCTTCAACATCGGCACCAACTCGGTCTTCCTGGACACCCGCTCCAAGACCATCATCGCCCAGGGGGATCCCAAGGAGCTGCTCAGAAGCTCTGAGCATCCACGGGTGCGGGCCTTCCTGACCCGGGGGGAGGAAGCTCCCATGAGCCGGAGGGAAACCGCACATGTCCTTGAAGGCAGGCAAACACAAGGGGTCAAGGCAGAATGAGCAAGAGATCCAGTGCCACGTGGATCGGTGGTTTTGTGGTCGGGGCCGCGGCCCTGGTGGTCATCGGTGTCGTGCTTTTCGGCACTGGACGATACTTCAAGACCACCCTTAAGTATGTGTCCTACTTCGATGGGGACGTGAAGGGGTTGAACTCCGGGGCCCAGGTCAACTTCAGAGGCGTGCAGGTTGGGCAGGTCGAGGACGTTCAGGTCGTTGTCGACGTTACGGACGGAAGCATCAGGATCCCGGTCTACTACGAGATCGACCCGGAATCGGTGAACGAGGTCGGGGACGGGCTCACGGAGCTGGATGCCGAGGAGTACATGGAGCTGCTCATCGAGAAGGGCCTCAGGGCTCAGCTTGCGGTGCGCAGTTTTTTGACCGGGCAGCTGTGCATCGAGCTGGACTTCTACCCGGAGGAACCCATCCACAAGGTCAGGTTCGAGACCGAGGTGACCGAGATCCCTACTGTTCCGTCGCGCTTCGAGATGATCACCCAGTCGCTGCAGGAGATCCCTTTCAAGGAGATTTCAGAGACGCTGCTCTCCGTGGCCAGAAACCTGGATGTCCTGATCAGCTCGCCAAGGTTCGAGGAGAGCTTTGCAGCACTGAACCACACCCTGGACAGGGTGGCGAGCCTGTCCTGGGAGCTTGAAAGACGTGTGGGCCCCCTGGCCGAAAACTTCAATGCCGCTGTCACGGAAACCAGGCAGCTGGTGCACAACGTGGACCAGGGTCTGCTGCCCAGGGGCCAGGCCGTGCTGGACCAGGCCGAGGGCACATTGGGAACGGCGGAAGAGCTGGTTTTTGCCCTGAACGAGCGGGTGGTGCCGCTGCTGAGCGACCTGGAGCAGACCTCGAAAACCGTCCGGGGCAGCCTGGAGCGGGCCGACCAGGCCATGGACTCGATGGATTCCTTTGTTTCGGAAGACTCGGAGGTGCGCTACCGGCTCATCCAGACTTTGGAGGAGCTGTCACAGGCCGCCAGGACGGTCCGGTTTCTGGCCGAGTATCTGGAGCGAAACCCCCAGGCCCTGATCCAGGGCAAGACCCAACCCGGAGGCAGATGAGATGCACCCCTCTACGGGACGACTGTTGCTTGGCCTGACTGCCTTGCTGTGGCTGGCGGGATGTGTCGGAGGCGGGCGGTCGCCGCAGACCGAGTTTTACTCCCTGTCTTCGCTGGCCGAGCAGGGCGAAGTCCAGGAGGCGACCGCCAGGGCCTTGCCCGGGGCCGTGGGGGTGGGGACTGTTTCCTTCCCCGACTATGCGGACCGGCCACAGGTCGTGGCCCGTACCGGTGACAACCGGGTCAGGGTCGAGGAGTTCCACCGCTGGGCCGGGTCGATCAAGCAGGACTTCAGCCGGGTCCTGGTGGAGAACCTCTCCCTGCTGCTTGGTTCGGACAGGGTCTTTGCCTATCCCTGGCGGGGGGCCGTCCCGGTGACCAGGCGGGTGACCGTTGACGTGGCCCGCTTCGACGGGGTCCCTGGCGGCCAGAGCACTCTGGTGGTCCACTGGGCTGTGGTCGACGAGCAAAAGGACGCAGTCCTGCACACGGAGCGGACCAGGCTGCAGGAGGAAACGATGGGGCACGGCTACAGCGGTGTGGCCGCAACGCTCTCCCACCTCACGGCCGAGCTGAGCAGGAAGATCGCAGCACAGCTTGCCCCGGGACCCGAGCAATAGGCCGGGGCCTCTCAGGCCTTCTTCAGGGCAGCCATGATGTCCTGTACAAACACAACAGCCTGCTCCGGAGTGAGCTCGGGGCTTTCCTGGCGGCGGTGCCTTGTGCCGTCGTCCTCGACCATCTCGGTTCGTATCCAGACCCTGCCGGCCTTTTCGTCCCAGATGGCCCGGGCCTGGAGATGCGCTCCCCCCCGGCGGCGAAACATCTCGTTGAGCCGGGCCACGTTGCTCTCAACCCCTTCCTTGTCCGCATCAAAGCCCATGGCGTCCTCCGGCATGAATACCAGACTGCCCCCTCAACCCGTCTTCTCCACCAGGAGGTCGTCCCCGTAGGTGGCTGTCAGCCTGAAGGTCCCGCCGGAGGCAGCAATCTCGTGCTCCATGCCGGGATAGAGTTGGGCGGCGGGTGAAAAATCACCGCCCAGGTAGACATCCTTGGCCTCGGCGTTGGTGTCGAAGCTGACGGTGGTCCCGTCGCCCAGGGTCAGCACGTCGCCGTGCTTGAGGTGTACGGGCAGGCTCCCTTCGTCGTAGTCCATGTCTTCCTCCCTTCATCCGTCAGGATAGGTTTGGCCATCCCATAGCAGAGCCTGGAAAGAAAAGGTAGCACTTCCGGAAGAGTATGATTTCTTTGTGTCTCTGGGAGCCGTTGCCGGGTCAGGGCTTGCGTGGGGCCTGGTTTCGGTTTCCCATCAGGTTTCGCCGCTCTGGACGCTCCACATGCCCGCGTAGATCCCGCCTTGCTCGAGCAGGCTGTCGTGGGTGCCCCGTTCAGCGATCCTGCCGTCCATGAAAACCAGGATCTCGTCGCTCTTGCGGATGGTCGACAGGCGGTGGGCCACGGCCACGGTCATCCGGCCGCTGCTGAATCTGTGCAGGTTGTGCTGGATGAGCTCCTCGGTGCGGGTGTCCACGGAGGAGGTGGCTTCGTCCAGGATGAGCAGGGGCGGGTCGCGAAGGATGGCCCGGGCCAGGGAGATGCGCTGTCGCTGGCCGCCGGAAAGCTTCACCCCCCGCTCGCCCACCAGGGTGTCGTAGCCCCGGGGCAGCCTGTCGATGAACTCGTCCGCCCCGGCGATGCGGGCGGCGCGCACAACCTGGTCCAGGTCCGCGTCCGGCAGGCTCAGGCGGATGTTTTCGGCCACCGTTCCAAAGAAGAGAAAGGCCTCCTGGGAAACATACCCGATGCGGGCGCGATAGTCGGCAAGCCGCAGTCGGGACAGCTCCTGTCCATCGACCAGGATCTTCCCGCTGCCGGGGTCGTAGTAGCGCAGCAGCAGCTTGACCAGGGTGGACTTGCCCGCACCGGTGGGTCCGACCACCCCCAGAACCTGTCCCTGCGAGAGCTTGAAGCTGATGTCGACGAGCACCTTCTCCCGCTCCGGATAGGCAAAGTCGACACTGTCGAAGACGATGGATTCGGGCGCCCGCCCGAGCTTCAGGGGGCGGGGCTGGTCCACGATCTTGGGCTTCAGGTCCAGCAGCTCGTTGATCCTGTGGGCCGAGGCCTCGGCGCGCTGGATCTGGTTGATGATGAACCCGAACAGGAACAGGGGGAAGACCAGGCGGTAGGCCATGAGGATGAAGCTGGTGAAGTCGCCCAGGCTGGGCCCGGTGCCGGTGAAGGTCATCCAGCCCCCGACCCCGATGAGCAGGGCGAAGGAGAAGCCGGCGATGACGTAGAGCAGGGGGATGAAGCGGGCCCGGTGCAGGGCGGCGGCCACGGAGGCGTCCCGGTACTCCCCGGATTGGCGTGAGATGCGCTCCACCTGCCGGGACTCGGCGGTGTAGGCCTGGATCACGGCAATGCCCTGGATGTTGTTTTCCAGGATGGAGTTGACCTCGCCCACGGCCTGGCGGGCCTTTCTGTACTGCGGCTGGACCTTGACGGCGAAGAAACGGATGGCGGCCACCACAAAGGGCAGGGGCACCAGCAGGAGCATGGCCAGGTGCCAGTCGAGCCAGAACAGGAAGGCGTAGGTGCCCACCCCGGAGATGACGATGCGCACGATGCTGGTCGAGGTGTCCGCGAAGAAGCTCTCCAGGTTGTCCACGTCATTGGACACCACGGCCATGACATCACCGGTCTGGCGGTTTTCGAAAAATCCCAGGTCGAGCTTCTGGAGGTGTCTGTACAGGGTGACACGAAGATCGTGGCGGATGTCCTGGGCAGCAACATTCAGGACGTAGTTGCTGAAGCTCTGAAAGAAGGCCAGACCGATGAAGGTGGCCAGCACGGCCAGGCCGTAGAAGGCGAACTCACGCACCGGGGGCTGGCCGCCCGCCTGGAAGGTCCTGGTCACGGTGTCCACGACCTGCCCCACCAGGACCAGGGGCAGAAGGTCGAACAGGCGGGCCACTGCACTGCAGGCTATGCCTGCGGCGATCCGTTTGCGGTATGGCCGGGCAAAGGCGAACAGGCTCCAGAGGCTGCGTCCAAAGGAGGAAGCCTTGTCCTGACCGTTCCCATCAGGTGAAGGATCAGGGGATGTCCCGGGAGGGTGACTGCTTGAATCCGCCACGCCGGGCTTGTAGCACAAAGCCCCCCGGCGGGTAAGGGGGCGTGCCGCTGCAGTTTGGAATGCTGCGTGCAGGGAGACTCCCGAAAAGATGTCTTTTTTTTTCAAGATCAATACAAGTTGTTCAAAACAATAATATTTTTTGATTTCTGCTGAGAAGAATTCCCTGGATTCAGGAAGCCGGGGGCCGATTCCTGTCACAAGGTTGCCCAGAGTCGGGAAAAGTAGGGATTCAGGCACACTCGCAATGGTCCTGCTTTGGCTGTCCATGGCCCGAGTGGGCGGAGGATTCAGGGCGGAAGTCGTCGGTTAAGACACAAGGGAGGTGCAGTGGCTGACACCTGTCTCTATCATCCCACGCAAAAGGCGCAGTGGTACTGCCCCGAATGCGAGTCCTTCTACTGCGCGACCTGTATCCAGGACCGCAGCCGGGGAAGCTCCAGGCCCAAAAAGGAGAGCCACTTCTGCCCCAAGTGCGCCCTGCCGGCAGAGTGGCTTGGCGCGGCAAACCTCATCGACCCCTTCTGGATGAGGCTGCACAAGTTCTTCGTCTACCCCCTGCATCCCAGCCCGCTGGTGCTGGCAATCGTCCTCACGGCCGCCCTGTGGTTCTTTTCCGGCCTGCTTACCGTTGGCTGGCTGGTCACTGCCCTGCTGTGGGGGCTTGCGCTCAAGTACGCCTTTGCAATCCTGACCACCACGGCCCATGGGGACCTGGTGCCGCCCCCGGTCGACTCTCAGACCCTGACCGGGGACTTCTTCGTGGTGGTCAAGAACTTCTTCCTCTACCTCGCCTTGTGGCTCGTGGGCCTGACCATCGGCCTGAAGGTGGGGCTTGGCGCGGGCATGGTCTATGTCGTCCTGGTGGTGCTCTTCCTGCCGGCCATGATCATCATGCTGGTGACCACCCACAGCCTCGGGGCGGCCCTCAACCCCCTGCTGTTCGTGCGCCTGGCCTGGCGCATCGGCTGGGGCTACCTGCTGATGTACCTTTTCCTGGCCCTGCTCGGCGGCGCACCCGCAGCCCTGGGGCACCTCTTCATCCAGCACCTGCCGGAGGCGCTGCACCAGCCGTTGCTGGTCTTCTTCAAGATATACTACACCTTCGTCTCCTACCACCTCATGGGGTATGTGCTTTTGCAGTACCACGCGGAGATCGGCTACGAGGTCCGGTTCGAGGATTTCAGGGAGGCCGAGGCAAAGGGTCCTTCCGATCAGGCCGCGCCCGCCTCGCCGCACCTGGATACGGTGAACACGATGGTCCAGGAGGGGAGGTTCGACCAGGCCCTGGATTTCCTGCGCAACAAGCGCGGGGTGGGCGGCTTCGAGGACCTCGAGCTGTCGCAGAAGTACTATGAGCTGCTGCAGATGAAGAAGCTGGGAAAAGAGCTCGTGCAGCACGCCCCGGACCATCTGCGGCTGCTGGTCTCGGCAGGAAGGCGGCGCAGGGCCTGCAGCGTCTATGCCCAGTGCCTGAAGCTCGACTCCGGGTTTACCCCGCTGCCGGCCGTGCTCTACTCCCTTGGGGAATGGCTGAACGAGCTGGGAAACGCCAAGGCCGCGGTCACGACCTTCAGCCGCCTGATCAAGTCCTACCCAAAGGATGAGCTTGTCCCCAGGGCAACCTTCCAGGCCGCCCAGATCATCAACGACCGTTTGACCGACCCGGCCAGGGCCAGGAAGATCCTGACCGCCCTGCTCAAAAAGTACCCCGGGCACGAGATAGCCCCACAGGTCAGGAACTACCTCACCTACTCCCTGATGTAGGGATCGCCCTCTATTTTTTCCTGCGCTGCCGCAGGATCTGTCCGGCCAGGGCGGCTTCCTCGCTGGTGGGGAAGCGCTGCAGCAGCAGTGTGAGGAGCTTTGTGCTGCGCTCTCGGTTGTGGCTGCGCTGGTGGAGTTCGGCCATCCTGAGAATAGCCGGGGGGAGCGCGGCATGACGGGGTGAGGTCCTGGCCAGGGAGGCCAGGGCGCGCTCGGCATCCGTTATCCGCTGTGCCCTGGTGAAGCGGTCCACCAGCCCGGCCAGCAGGTCGCCGTCCAGGGCGGGCCGGTCCGCGGCCTTGAGGTAGTCCTCAAAGGTTGCGGCCAGCTCAGAAACCTTCTCCCTGCTCGAGCGCAACCGCTCCAGGAGCCGAGCCGCCGCTTCATGGAACCCGGGCTGTCCCGGTTGCTGTCTGTGGACGTTGTAGAGCAGCCTGAGGGCGGCCTCATTGCCGGGATCCTGGGAGAGCACCTCCTGCAGGAGCCGGCGGGCGCCTTCCAGGTCGAGCCTGCCCAGCCGGGCATAGGCGTCTTCCATCAACCGGGCCGTGGCGGCCTCCTGGTCCTGCTCCGCAAAGACCTCGCTGTCGCCCCCCGGCAGCCTGGAGCCCAGGAAGCCGAGCAGCGCCCCACCGGCCAGCCCGCCGAGGTGGGCTGCATAGGCCACGTTGGAGGCGCCGCCGAAACCGAGCTGGAAGAGCTCGTTCCCGACCCACACGGGCAGCAGGACGATGCCGGGAATCTTGATGATGTTGAAGTAGAAGCCAAGGGAAAAAAAGACCTTCACCCGCTGTCTTCCGTAGAGGATGGTGAAGGCCCCCATCAGGGCGGCAATGGCGCCGGAGGCCCCCACCAGGGGGGTGCTGCTCTGGGAGTAGATGGCCCAGTAAAGGAGAACGGACAGCACCCCCCCCACCAGGTAGAGTGTCAGGTAGACAAACCGCCCCAGGCCCATTTCCAGGACACAACCCACCAGCCACAGGAAGATCATGTTGCCGGCAAGGTGCAGAACGCCGCCGTGCAGGAACATGTATGTCAGAAGGGTGACCGGCCTGTGCACGTCGGGACGGAAGCCGAAGCCGATGAAGACGACCTCGGAGAGATGCTGCTCAAATTCCGAGCGCAGGCCCTGCCACTCGAGGTACATGTGGTGGTCCGGGGTGATGACCTGTTCGTTGCGCAACCGGGAGGAGAATTCCAGATCCTGGTGCATGAGCTGGTAGAGGTAGGTGGTCTCCCGCACCCCCCAGCCCTTCCTGGGCGGGAAGTCATCGGGCAGCTCGCCGCCACGGCGGTGGTGGTGGGCGAGAAAAACGGGCAGCTCGATGTCCGCCAGGCCGGAGTCGTGGTAGTGCTGCAGGGCCTGCCTGTACCTGGAATGCTCGCCGTGCTGAAGGACGAAGAAGACCAGGACGTTGGCCAGGATGAGTCCGATGGTGACCACCGGGGGATGGCGCCGGCTGATCTTGCCTGTCAGGGGGATGATGAACACGGGTGGACGTCCTGTTGCAGGGCTTCGGAGGCGGCGGGATTGTGCCCGCCTGCCAGGGTTGTAGACCGGGAGAGGCAGAAGTTCAACGCATTTGATTTGCCGATCGACAAGCGGGGTCTTCACACAGGGCACGATTTCCTTGGCCCGTGGGTGGAGACCTTTGTTCTGCAGGTTCAGGCGGCCGGGGAGCTGCCGGATTGTGCGGATTGTCGAAGTTGGTCTCCTTTTCTATCGCTATCGCTATCGCTATCGGGTTCGCTATTTGGCTCAAGGAATCCCATTTTCGCATCAATTTGCTGGGGCGGGGTTGATGAGCCTTGGCGCGGGGGTGATCGTGCTTTGGGGGTGAGGGGCAGGGTGGTTGCGCAGGAGGAAAAACTGGAGCCCCGTCATTCTGTGCGAGTTGCCCGAAACATCCTGCGTACTCCCCACACAGGATTGCAGGCCCCTAGGGCGGAGGTATGCCGCCCCGTAGCCCCAAAAATTGATTCCCGGGAGTGCGAACAGGGGGAAAAGGATTCCAAAGTTCCCGCAAATCCTTTACAGAACATACTCCATTCATTTTTTCAAAGGGGATGCCAATGAACGTTCGTGCAACAGCTTTGTGGTTGTGTGCTGTTCTTTGCTTTGCATTTCTGGCCACTTCCCCTGCCCTGGGCGCGGGGCGGTCCATTACCGTGCCTTACGCCTCCACAGACGGCTCATGGTGGACCGGGGTCGCCGTCAACAATCTGGATGATTCCGAGGCAACAGGTGAGGTGACGATCGCCTTTTACAACGAGAAAGGGATCTTCATCGGCAAGAGAAATGTCGGGCCGATTGCGCCCCACGCCTCGTATGTTGCCTTTGCCTCGGACATCTACAAAGGGGGCAAGCTTCCGTCGCGGTACAAGATGGTCATCTCCCATCCTAAAACGCAGGAGATCGCGGCCACGGTTTTTCTGGGCAACGGCGGCGAGGGGTTCGCCTATCAGAATTTCATCTCAGGCAACGACATTACCCGGTCCGAACGAGTTGTCGACGCACTTCCCTTCACCATTTCCACTCCAGGATTGTACTATCTCACCGAGGATCTGACCTGTCCGGAGGGAACGCACGGCATTACCGTGGAGGCCGACGACGTGACCCTGGATCTTCGGGGGTTCAGCCTCGTCGGTCCCGGCAGTGGAGGGTTGTATCGCGGGGTGCACATGAGAGAAGTGCGGAACTTCGAGATCCGTAACGGCACCATCCGCAACTTCACCCGTGACGGTATCTATAGCTTTGACAATGCGGTGGAGGGCGTGAGTCACCGGGTGACCAACATGCGGGTGGTGGGCAATGGCGGTACTGGAATATTCCTCTACGGTGACTCCCACTATGTGGCGGAATGTACGGTGTTGAGTAACGGCGGGAGCGGTATCATCTGCAGTGCGAGCACCATTGTCAGGAATGTCTGCAGCATGAACGCTCAGGAAGGCATTGATACGAGCTTTGGCTCGGTGGTGGCTGAGAATACATGCCGGAAAAATGGGTTTTCAGGGATAAAAGGCATGTTTGGTGTGACGATCATGAATAACTCCTGCAGCGACAACACGTACCATGGCATATTTGCCTATGGAGGCTGCACAGTCAAAGGGAACAGCTGCTATTCAAACGGCGAGTCCGGAATAAAGCCTCAAGACAATTGTTTGGTGATCGACAATACAGCCTATGGCAACCAAAAGATCAATTTCGAATCCTGTCAGAGCTGCACCTTTGACAGGAACCACGGGTATTTGAAGATAATCCTCCTCCAGGAGTGAGCGCAACGAGTGCCCCGACTCATGAAAGGCCCGCAGGAAAAAAGCGCGGGCCTTTGCATGCTTTGCCGGTCCTTGGCGCAGAACGTGCAGAAGAGGAAGGGCACGGCCAAGGTGCTGCAGTACGGGGGTTATGGCGAACGGCGCCAGAAATAGATCAAGCCGCAACCCATCGGCGCGACTCCCACTGGCTGGAAGCAGATCATGCCGGATCGTCTGAAGGCCGCTGCGAAGATCATGTTTGTCCAAGGGTGACTTCACGATCGGCTTTGCCTAGGATAACCCGTCTCCATGGACGTGGCCATCGTGTATGGTCCGAAAATGAGCTGCACCTCAAATATCCAGGCGAGCGATATGATCTACTATGCCCATTTCGACCCGGTGGCCGTGGAGATCGGCCCCCTCAAGATACACTGGTACGGGCTGATGTACCTGATAGGCTTTGCCGCGGTGTGGGTCCTTGGTCGCTACCGGGCGAAAAAGCCTTGGGCCCCCCTTGATGCCAAGGCCTACGATGACATGCTTTTCTACTGCATCCTGGGGTTGATCGTCGGCTCCAGGCTCGGCTACGTGCTGTTTTATGATTTCGGCTCCTTCCTGTCGGATCCCCTGTACATGGTGCGCATCTGGCAGGGCGGGATGTCCTTCCACGGCGGGCTGATCGGCGTGATCCTGGCCGTGCTGCTCTTTGCCCGTCGGCGGGACAAGAACCTCTTCGACCTTACCGACTTCATCGCCCCGTTTGTGCCCATCGGCCTGGGGGCGGGGCGGCTGGGCAACTTCATCAACGCGGAGCTGTGGGGTCGGCCCACGGACCTGCCCTGGGGCATGGTCTTCCCCGACCCCATGGCCGGGCTGTCGCCGCGCCACCCTTCCCAGCTCTACGAGGCCTTTCTGGAAGGCGTGGTGCTGTTCACGGCCCTGTGGTTCTTCTCGGCCAGGCCCAGACCCCGGGCCGCTGTCAGCGGGATGTTCCTGGTGCTCTACGGCATCTTCAGGTTCCTGGTCGAGTTCACCCGCCAACCCGACCCGCAGCTGGGGTTCGTGGCCTTTGGATGGATGACCATGGGGCAGGTCCTGTGCCTGCCCATGCTGGCCCTGGGGACGGGATTGTTGTGGTGGGCGTATGGGAAAAAAGGATGAAGGATGAAGGCTGAAGGGTGAGAGAAGGGCAGGGGGAGAAGCGGGTTCCAGTACTAAGGGTTCCTCGATTTTTCCCGACATATTACCGCCTTTGAACTCTCTTGTTTTCTCTTGCTCATCCTTCATCCTTCATCCTTTATCCTTTATCCTTCTCTTGTCAGCCGGCAAAACTGTGTGTATCCCGCTCCAATTGCCGCTCAAACCCAAACCATGCCGTAAGAGACGCTTGATTCTTTCATGAACCACACCACCACCGACGACCGCCCGGACACCACTCCGCCGCAATCACCGCCCGAGGCCCTCAAGCACGTCACTGTCCAGGGCAGGGACGTCTACCTGCTGGGTACGGCCCATGTTTCCAAGGAAAGTGTGCAGGACGTGCGCCGGTCTGTTGCGGCCCTTGCGCCGGACACCATCTGCGTCGAGCTCTGCCACACCCGCCACCGGGCCATTGTGGACCGGGAATCCTGGCGCAAAATGGATATCGTCAGGGTCATCCGGCAGAAAAAGGCTGTCTTTCTGCTGGCCCAATTGGTCATGTCCTCCTTTTATCGCAAGATCGCCCAGAAGCTGGGGGTGGAGCCGGGTGCGGAAATGATCGAGGGCATCCGCCAGGCCGAGCGCACAGGGGCCGAGCTGGTGCTGGCCGACCGCGAGATCGAGATAACGCTCAAGCGGACCTGGCGCTCCCTGGGGTTCACGGAAAAGCTCAAGCTGTTCGGGCAGCTGTTCATGGGGATGTTCTTCATGGGCGACGTGGACGATGAGTTCATCGAGTCCATCAAGCACAAGGACCAGATGGAGGTGCTGCTGGAGGCGTTCTCGGGCAGCTTCCCGGAGGTCAAGCGCCGCCTGATCGACGAGCGGGACATCTACCTGGCCCAGAAGATCCGCTCGGCACCCGGGCAGAAGGTCCTGGCCATTGTCGGGGCGGGTCACATGGAGGGCATCGAGGCCAACCTGCATCAGGACATCCCCCTGGCCCCGCTGCGCGAGCTGCCGCCCAAGTCCAAGGTGGGGACCGTTTTCAAGTGGGGAATCCCGGCCGTGATCCTCCTTCTCATCGCAGTGGGGTTCCTCAAGGGAGGGAGTCAGCAGTCTGTGGAGTCCATCGTCATCTGGGTGGGCGTGAACGGCCTGCTCTCGGGGATCGGAGCGGCCCTGGCCCTGGCCCACCCCCTGACCATCCTGGCCGCCATCCTGGCCGCCCCCTTCACCAGCCTCAACCCCATGATCGCGGCGGGCTTCGTGGCCGGCCTGGTGCAGGCCATGGTCAGAAAACCCACCGTGGCCGACCTGGAGGACCTGCCCCGGGCCATCGGCAGCTTCAAGGGCTTCTGGACCAACCCGGTCTGCCGCATCCTCCTGGTCGTGGTCCTGGTCAACCTGGGCAGCTCCCTGGCCACCTTCATCTCGGGAAGCTGGATCGCGGTAAGGACCTTCTGAGCAGCAAGGGGCCTGGCAGGATCCTTTCCAATAAGCCCGACCTGCGCTGTCGCGCATGCGGGACAGGGTGAGACGGCCGATGCAGTGGACGAAAAAGCAGCTTTCCATAGTTTCCATCGTGGCCGCCACATCGTTCATGGGGACATTCCTGATATCCTCGGTGAACATTGCTTTGCCGGCCATTGAGCAGAGCTTCAACCTCGACGCTGTCGCCTTGAGCTGGGTGATCACCTCGTTTCTTCTTGCCACGGCCATGTTCCTGCTGCCCGTGGGCCGCTGGAGCGACATTGCGGGCATCCGGCTCTTTTTCAAGATCGGGGTGGTCATCTTCACCCTGGGCTCACTGGCCTGCGGGCTGGCCGGTTCAGGGCTCTGGCTGATCGTCTTCAGGTATGTCCAGGGCATCGGGGCGGCCTTCACCAACACCACGGGGGCGGCCATCCTGGTCTCGGCCTTTCTGCCCCGGTACAGGGGGAGGGTGCTGGGCATTGCCGTGTCCGCCGTCTATCTCGGGCTTGCACTGGGCCCGTTCGCCGGGGGGCTTTTGACCCAGTACCTGGGGTGGCGGTCGATTTTTTTCGTTGCCGCGGCCCTGGGGGTGGTCGCCACCGGGATCGCATTGCTTTTCCTGGGTGGCGAGGACGCAGCCGCGGACAAAGGGAAAAGGACCGATCTCAAGGGAACGTTCTTTTACATGCTCGGTCTGGTGGCCCTGGTGTACGGCTCTTCGCGCATCCCCATGGCATCCGGGTGGCTGCTGATGGGCGCAGGCGGGCTGGCGCTGGTCATCTTCTGGCTGCTGGAAAGCAGGTCCTCCACGCCGGTGCTGGACACACGGCTGTTTACCCACAACCGCTTGTTCGCCTTCTCCAACCTGGCTGCACTCATCAATTACAGCGCCACCTTCGCCATTGTCTTCCTGCTGAGCCTGTACCTGCAGAAGATACAGGGGTTGTCGCCCCGGGACGCCGGGACCGTGCTGATTGCCCAGCCGGTGGTGATGGCTGTTTTTTCACCCCTGGCAGGCCGGCTTTCCGACCGGGTCCAGCCACGCTTCCTGGCCACTGCCGGGATGACCATGTGCACTCTGGGTCTGGCCGCTTTTTCATTTCTTTCCGCCGCCACACCGGTCTGGTCCGTGGTTGCCCTGCTGGTGTGGGTGGGGCTTGGGTTTGGGCTGTTCTCCTCGCCCAACATGAACACCATCATGAGCTCGGTGGGCAAAACCCAGTACGGCGTTGCTTCCGGGTCCGCCGCCACCATGCGGGTGATCGGGCAGATCGTGAGCATGACCATGGCCACGCTGTTCTTTGCCGGGATGTTTGGCGGGCAGGCCGTTGCCACGGTGCCCGACCCTCTGTTCCTGAAGGCGGTGCAATGGGGGTTTGTCAGCTTTTCACTCCTGAGTGTGGCCGGGATATACTTCTCGTACAATCGAGGGGACATGTCCCGGGGACATGGTAGGCAGCCCCACAGCGCCGGTGTAGATGACGGCGGCAGGCAGGGCTGATCAGGGTCAGGCTCCAGGGCTCAGGTCGGCCAGATCGAGCCGCTCCCCACATCGTAGAACCGCTCCCTGAGCCACTCCTCGTAAGTGAGCAGCCCCGGAAGGTCCTCCACGGGGGTGTTCAGGACGTGGTTGACCAGGTCCTTGTCGGCAAGCAGGGTGGTGCGGGTGGAGCGGTTCAGCAGCAGCTCAAAGGCCTCGTTGATCAGGGCCGCGGCCAAGTGGGCCCGGGCGTCGTCAGGGTTGCGGTCGGGGTGGTGGGCGAACATGCTGCGGTAGTAGGCATAGCGGATGCGCTTGGAGCCGTCCGTCGTGTCCACCTTGAGCACGGCCCTGGCCCGGCGCAGGTACACGTCCCTGTGTGTGCTGCCTGGGCTGCCGGTCATGGCGGCGTGTCCCTGCTTTGCTCCAACCGTTCACACACTGCTGCTCGATCCTCCCCCCCGGACTTTTTCAACAAGCTGTTAGGGCAAGCCCGTGAGGATTGCAATGTGTCGCGAGCCTGGCCTGGCTACTCAGGGCTTTTCCGCCCCGGGGTGATGCGCATGATTTTGCCGTCGTCCTGGTCGGTCAGGACGTACACCGAGCCGTCCGGGGCCTCGTCAACGTCGCGGATGCGCGCCGGCATGGGCAGGCGGTCTTCGTCCGTGACCCGTGTGCCGTCAAAGGTCAGGATGACCACCTCCTTGTGGGTCAGCCCGCCGATGAGGGCCTTGCCTTTCCAGCCGGGGAAGCGGTCGCCCTGGTAGAAGACCATGCCGCAGGGGGAGATGACCGGTGTCCAGTGGCGCTCGGCATCCTTGAACTCCGGACGGGTCGGGGGGTCGGGGATGTCGCGGCCGCTGTAATGTTCGCCCCAGCTGACCACGGGCCAGCCGTAATTGGCGCCTTTTTCGATCCTGTTCAGCTCGTCGCCGCCCCGGGGCCCCATCTCCCCGGCCCAGAGCGCGCCGGTTTCGGGCTGAAAGGCCATGGCCTCGATGTTGCGGTGGCCGTAAGACCAGATCTCGTCCCGGGCGTCTTTCCGGTCCGTGAAAGGGTTGTCCTCTGGAACGCTGCCGTCCGGATGGATGCGGACCACCGTGCCCAGGTGGTTGGAAAGGTCCTGCGCCGGATCGAACTGAAACCGTTCCCCAAGCCCGAGAAACAGGAAGGTGCCGTCCGGGGAGAACGCGATGCGGTTCCCGAAATGATTCGACCCGGCGACATACGGCTCCTGGACGAAGATGTCCTGGAAGTTTTCGATGCGCCCGCCAGCCAAGGTGCCCCTGCCGAGCGCGGTGGTCGTCCTGCCGGCGTCGCCGGGCTTGGCATAGGACAGGTAGACCCTGCTGTTGGTTTCAAAGTCAGGGTCCAGGGCCACGTCCATGAGCCCCCCCTGGCCCTGGGCCCTCACTTCCGGCACACCGCCAAGCGGCTGGGACAGTGTCTGGTCGGTGTTCAGGATGTACAGCTTCCCGGTGTTGCGCTCCGTGACCAGCAGCCGGTTGTCCGGGAGAAAGGCCATGCCCCAGGGGTGGTCCAACCCGCTGGCCAGGGTTTCGAGCCTGACCCGGGTGCCTTTGTCTGTCTGCCGGGTGTCGACCTGGTCCCGTCCCATGGCATGCACGGTCACGGCCAGGAAAAACAGCGTCCCCACCACGATTGTTGCGGGCTTGAGCATGTTCATGTCCATCTCCTTGAAATTTTGGCCGGCTGCAACCTCTTTGCCTGCTGCTGTCTGCAGCCGTCTGAGCAGGGAAGGCCAATCCCGAAAACTGTAGCAGGGATTTCACGGTGTGCAAACCAGGTGGTGGAAGCGGGCCGTCCATCTCACGGAAGGAGCTGCCTGCAACAGGTCAGGGTCTGGGGAATGGACGATGTGGACGTGGTGGACAAGGTGGACCAAGACAAAGGAAGGGCAGGGCGCTTGCGATTCTGAGCTGTCCCCATCAGGCCGGCCAGGCCACCGCGCGCACCGGGGAGCCGTCCGCCCGGGCCGTGGGAGGGTGATCTTCTTTTCCTCGAACCCCTGCTGCTCGATGGTGCAGCCCGTAGCGATGGTGGGCGGTTCCGTACCCGGGTACACGGGCATGTCCGGGGTGATTGGGTGGGAGAGGTCGACGATGTGCATGCGTGTCAGGCTCGGTGGTTGAGGGTGACCGGGATCGTAGGCCGAAGGGGAAGTGGACCGGGTGGACAAGAGATAAAGAATTTGTGGACGTGGTGGACGAAGTGGACAAAGGCAGGGGAAGTGGACGTGGTGGACGGGGAAGGGAAGATCAGGATTTTGTCTTGGGCTGTCCACTTCGTCCACTCCTGGGCCTTTGTCCACTTCGTCCACTTCGTCCACAAAGCCCCGCCCTAGGGTAGGCGCAGTTGCCATTATTGGGTTCTATTACATTAAATTCAGAGAGTTAGCTCGGTCCGACCCCATTGGAACCATTCGACGACTTCCTTCCGCGACTCCAAATACCGCTCCGTGACCAGTTTGATCACCATGCCGTTGAAATGATTCGGTATCCCTTCGAAGGGTTGTCCTGGATGTCCATGCCTTGTCTCCCTGCCAGTTTCTGAGTGTGTGCAGGGGGGCGTTTCCCCGTCCTGACCGTCATTCCTCTCAATCAAGAGATTCACAACCGTCAATCCAGGAAAGCCGAAGTGTTGTCAGGGCTTTTTCCAGTGATACGCAATGGTTGCGATCGTCTGATTCCGCACCTGGGTGTCCAAAAAACCGTGTACCACTGCACACTTCGATAAGGACATTAAATTTATTTATAACTCTATATGCTCATTACTATTTTTTATTTTCCATTTTTTTGTGGGGGGGGTAGAAAAAATGCACATCACCCAAAAAAGGAGGACGATATGAGCGAGACCACATCCAGAAGGCAATTCTTGCAGCGGTCCTTCAAATACGGAGCGGCCGCAACGGCAGGAGCGGCAGTGGCTGCTACCGGGCTTCAGGCAATGGTGCCGCATCAGCTGTTTGCGGCCACCCCGAAAACCTATTCATGGCCATGGCCGTATGCCAAACTGGATCCGGAATTCGGTCGCAAACTGGGCCATGACAGCTACTGGAGCGGCAAAGGCTGTTCATATGCCGGCTTCCATCCCATAATTGCCGGGCTGCGACACACGGTGGGCGAGCCATATGACAGCTTGCCCACGGAGTTGATGATCTATGGCCATGGGGGCGGCGTGGGCTGGGGGATGCTGTGTGGTGCTCTGAACGGAGCTGCAGCAGCCATTTCACTGGTCTGTGACAAAAAGACCTCTGACATGTTGGTTAACGAGCTGTTTGCATGGTATGCGAATACGATGTTGCCCACGGAGTTGAGCAACCAATATGCCGTTGAAAATAAATACGGAGTCAACAAGTGCGATCAGATCATCCCGCCCTGCAAAAGCGGCTCACCTCTGTGCCATGTTTCTTCCACGAACTGGTGCAAGTCAACGGGGGCTGAAATCATCTGTGTCGAACGCAAAGACCGCTGCGCCCGCGTGTCCGGAGATACGGTGGCCCGTGCCATCCAGATGTTGAACGACAACTACGACAACAGGTTTAAACCCATGTATGTGCAGTCGGAATCCGTCGCCGACTGCAACTCCTGCCACGGAAAAGACGGTGCAAATGTGGATGTGCTTTCGAAAATGGACTGCACACAATGCCATGGGGATCCCCATCTCGAGAGCTGATCGGACCGCCCTGTGAATGCCCGCAACCATTGGGTTACCGTCTACTCCCCAGATGCAGATAAATTGGTGGCTGTGGGCGTTCACAAGGATGGCCAGTAAGAATTCCTTGGTTTTGAAACCGGGATCGGCGAGCGCTGCAAGCTATGGCGAACCTTTCTGAAAAAGCTGGTTGAACGCATTTTCCAAGGTGTGCAGTGGACATATATTTTGATCCATATTAATTGTTGCGGATGGATTTAAGTCTGTTTTCCTTAAAAGTTTTTTTGAAGGTAGCAGAGGTCGAAAGTTTCACAAAGGCAGCAGAAGCACTGTATCTTTCTCAGCCCGCCGTAAGCCTCCAGATCCAGAAACTTGAACAGCTTTTTCAAACGGCTCTTTTCATCCGTGCCCATTCCGACCATATCCGGTTGACTGAAGCAGGAGAAAATCTTTGTCAGCATGCTGAAGCCTTGATGAGAGTTCAGCAGACGCTCATACAAGACATGGAAAAATTCAGTGCCGGCCATCTGCGGGAATTGCATATAGGGGCCTGTTGCATTGCCGGCGAACAGCTCCTGCCCATCGGATTGTCGGCCTTTCGGGAGTGTTATCCGCAAGCCAAGCTGACCCTTTCCATCACCAAGTGTGAAGAGGTGTTCAATGGGCTTCTGGCAGGAAATCTCGACATTGGTGTGACCGGTCTCGAGCCCAAGCGCAGGTTTTCGCGCGATCTGCACAAGCAAAGATTGATGGAAGTGCCGCTGGTCCTGTTCGAGGCAAGCAAAACAACGCCGCCTACCGGGATGATCGACTTGAAGCAGCTGAGGAACCACCGCCTCATACTGAGTGAAAAAGGCTCGGGGTGCAGGATTGGATTTGAACAGTTTCTGGCTAAAAACAAACATAAACTGCAAGAGTTTGAAGTGGTTTGCGAATCCGAGAGCAACGATGCCATCAAGGAGTTGGTCAAAGATGGATACGGGGTTTCCATGCTGCCGGAGTTCATGGTTCGGGAGGAAATTGCGGAAGGTGTTTTCAACGAGATTCGTCTGCGGGAAGAGGGGCCGCTAATGTCCTTTTTTTTGATTTACCGCAAGCAGGATCACTTATCCAAAATGCAGCAGGATTTAATCGCATTTCTATCAGCATATCCCAAGACGGAGTCCACCCAACCCTCAGGTGCCTGATTCCGGGTCTTTTCGGGCTCGTGGGGCGGTGCAGGGTTGTCCTGGATGATCCTGTCCAGGGTGCCGTCCTGTCGTGCCTTGGCGATGATTGCGTTGACCTGAGGCACCAGTGCTGCGCAGGGGGAGAGGGGGGAAAAGGCCATGTGCACGCCCGTTGTGGACACGGGCATTGGGAGTGCCACCATGGCCCCGTCCTGTCCGTGCGCTTGCAGAAAGATCGTGGCGTCCATTAAGTCCTGTATGAAGTAGTCGGCGTGACCGGCGAGCACCATGGCCACCATTTGATCTTTGTTCTCCACGCGTTCAAGCGCAAGGCTGTTCTCTTTGGCAAAGGTGTCGAACGCCTCGCCAAAGCTGCCTCCTGCCGGGATGCTGCCCACCTTGCCCTTCAGGTCGTCAAACGAGGTGAATGTGAATTCTTCCCCCTTGCGGACAAAGACCCGTGCTTCGTTGAATGCGTATGGGTCGGTGTAGGAGTAGCACAATTCATAGCGGCGCAGCACCGTCAAGAAGGATCCCCGGACAACCTATGCTGGTTCAGAAACGCGTTCTCAGGCCGGCCATGCCACCGCGCGCACCGGGGAGCCGTCCGCCCGGGCCGTGGGCAGGGGAAGGCAGGAGAAGACCACCCGGTCACCGGGGAGGTCCTGCAGGTTGTTCAGGTTCTCGACAATGACCATGCCCTGTTGCAGCAGGATCCTGTGCACGGGCAGCTCCCGGCTCCCCTCCCGGTCCGCCGAGATGGCGTCCAGCCCGACCCCCTTCAGGCCCAAGCCGGCCAGCCACTGCGCGGCCTCGGTCGAGAGCACGGGGTAGCCGGCAAAGTAGGCCCTGTCCCCCCAGTAGCGGCTCCAGCCCGTCTTAAGCAGCACGAAATCGACGCGGTGCAGATCCTTTTCGTGTGGTGTGAGCCTGTCCTTTTCAATGCACCCCACAGCCTCCCGCACATCGATGCGCAGGGCCTGGCCCACGAAAAAGCGCGCAGGGAACTCGTCCAGGGTTTTGCCGCCTGTAAGCAGGTGGGCCGGGGCGTCCACGTGGGTGCCGGTGTGGGAGAAGAGAGTGATCTTCTTTTCCTCGAACCCCTGCTGCTCGATGGTGCAGCCCGTAGCGATGGTGGGCGGTTCCGTACCCGGGTACACGGGCATGTCCGGGGTGATGGGGTGGGAGAGGTCGACGATGTGCATGCGTGTCAGGCTCCCAGTGTCTGATGTGATCATGTGCACAGTAGCTCGTATGTTTCGCGTGGCGAGAGCACTTTGACCTTCCAGGGGTTGTCGCGGAAAAAATCGAAATGCACCACATTCCCGGTGATCAAGGCATGGGCACGTCCGGCAGCGGCCACCTCGGCAAATGGCAGATCGTCAAGGTCGGGAGGGTTATGGGCCAGGCCGGAGAGTGGTTCTGCCAGAACGGCATGTCCTGAACGGGTCAGATAGTCGAGCAGATCAGCGCTGTCCTGTTCTGCAATGGCCCGGATGAACTTGGGTCGAGCCAACACCTGGCGGTACTCGCTCAGGATGCGATCGTCATACAGGCACTTGATACGGCCGATGAAGATCTGGTCCACGATCCTGGCCGGCGGGGAGTGGGTGGTCAGTAGCCCGGAGATCAGTACATTGGTGTCCACCACCGCGAGCATGACTATTTCCGGCGAGCTTTGCGAACAGCCGCAATTTCTTCGTTTATTTCCGCGTCGCTCATTTGATCCCGACCGGTAGCGGCAGCCCTTTCCCGCACACGGGACAACGCCATCTGAGCCCGGATCCGAGATGCCAGCTCCAGCACTTCGTTCAACCGCTCTGGTTCGTCCAGATGCAGCATCACTGCATAGGGCTTCCCCCGGCTGGTCACTACCACCTCACCCTTTTCCAGTTCCCTGCGAACCTTTCCCGGCTGGTTCCGAAACTCCCTGTCGCTGATGATCTTCATATTTGCTCCGTAAATGGTCTCTCTAATGTCACCAAAAATGTAGCCGTTTTGTTGACGTTGTCAAGCCATGGTCGCAATTAGGACAGGGGTCGCCGGTGGCTGCAAACACCGGCTGCACGAGGTCTTCCCTTTGGGGTTCGGGTGAGGTGCCGGTCGGGGTGGGTATTGGTTTGGCTCAGTTTCGGGGTGGAATGGGTGGACGAAGTGGACAGAGGCAGGGGAAGTGGACGGGTTGGACAAGAGGGGAAGAATTTGTGGACGTGGTGGACAAAGGCAGGGAAGTGGACGTGGTGGACGAAGTGGACAAAGGCAGGGGAAGTGGACGGGGTGGACGGGGAAGAGAAGATCAGAATTTTGTCTTGGGCTGTCCACTTCGTCCACTCCTGGGCCTTTGTCCACCCCGTCCACTCCGTCCACAAAGCCCAGCAGAGGCGGGCCTGCAAAATACAAAACCTGTCCGCGGATGTTCCTCACCAGTATGCGGGGTTATCCAGGGCCTTCACGCAGGAACATCTGCCGGGTATTGGCTCGATCGGGTCGTCTGTCAGTGATTGCCCAAGCCACCCCTGGGGCTGCGAAAGCGCGAGCGGCGCTGCGATCGTCTCCTGCGAAAGGGGGTGGAACCCGACTCTGGAGTAGAAGCCCGGATCACCATAGGTGGTCACGATCCGCACACCTTGTTGTTTCAGTTCCTTCAGGCCGTGGGAGATCAGTGCCTGTCCCACACCCTTGTTTTGCTGGTCACTCCGAACGGCAACAGGGGCCAGGATGAACACGGCGGCAGTCTTCTCAAAGGTCAGGCGGCTGAAGAAGATGGCTCCTATGATGCGTCCCCCGTCAACAGCCACAAACCCATAGAGATCCCGGCTGTCTGAACCGGCCATCAGCTCCCGGGCCAGAGTGCCGACCAGCGCCCCTTCGGATGAACCCTCGGACTCGGTGAACACGGTGGTGAAAAGGCTTTCTATGACAGGTGCGTCACTTGGTTTGTGTGCTCTGAACTCCATCACTGCTCCTTGGGCGAAAGGTCCGTGGCCATGACACGGCGAAGGTTGAAGGCACCGGCTCAGTTTCGGGG
>CAZQOG010000017.1:0-34982 GCA_964594925.1 uncultured Desulfohalobiaceae bacterium | reverse complement strand
TCTTCCTGCGCAACCACGACGAGCTGACCCTGGAGATGGTCACCGACGAGGAGCGGGACTACATGTACCGGGCCTATGCACGCGACTTCCGTTTTCGCATCAACCTGGGCATCAGGCGCCGCCTGGCACCCCTGCTGGCCAACGACCCGGCCAAGATCCGGCTCATGAACGTGATGCTCTTCACCCTGCCCGGGTCCCCGGTCCTCTACTACGGGGACGAGATCGGCATGGGTGACAATGCCTGGCTGGGGGACCGGGACGGGGTGCGCACCCCCATGCAGTGGAACGCGGACAAGAATGCCGGCTTCTCCACGGCCAACCCCCAGAAGATGTACCTGCCGGTGATCATCGATCCGGAGTACCACTACGAAACGGTCAACGTGGAGACCCAGGCCCGCAACCCCTCCTCCCTGCTGTGGTGGATGCGCAGCCTGATCACCACCTACAAGCAGCACAAGGCCTTCAGCCGGGGGACGATCACCTTTCTGTCGCCGGACAACTCCAAGGTCCTGGCCTATGTGCGCTGCTATGGCGAGGAGACCATGCTGGTGGCCCTGAACCTTTCCCGCCACGCCCAGGTGGCCTGGCTGAGAATTCCGGAGTACAGCGGCTGGGAGGTCAAGGAGCTGTTCAGCCGCAACCCCTTCCCAAGCGTGCACGAGGAGCCCTACGTCCTGACCTTTGCCCCTTTCGGCGCCTTTGTCTTCCAGCTCAGCCAGCCGGCCACGGCCGAGGAGGAGCTGGCTGCGGAGCTCCCCCTGCTGGCATCGGACATGACCTGGACGGATCTGCTGCAGGACCGTTCCATCCGCCGGGCCCTGGAGGAGCGCGTTCTTCCAGGATACCTGACCCGGCAGCGCTGGTTCGGCGGGAAGGCCAGGACCATCCAGTCCCTGCGCATCCTGGAGTGGATGAGCGTGAGCCGGACCAAGGACAGCGCCAAGATCCTGCTGGTGCGGGTCAGCTACGTGGAGGGTTCGCCTGAGATCTACGTGCTGCCGCTGGCCAAAACCACTCACGACCCCGAGCAGGAGCTCCCCAAGGGGGCCCTGGCCCAGGCCAACATCAAGGGGGGGACCGTGGTCCTCTTCGAGGCGGTCCATGACGAAACCTTTGCCAAAGATCTCTACGAGCTTCTCATGCGCCGCAAGAAGATCGCGGCCACCGAAGGCACTGTCACGGCTTCGTCACGCAAGATTCTCCGGCAGTTCGGCGGGGAGCCGCCGCACTCCCGGTTGCTCGGGGTGGAGCAGAGCAACACCTCCATCCTGTATGGCGACAAGCTGCTGCTCAAGCTCTACCGGCGCACCGAGGAGGGGCTGCACCCCGACCTGGAGATCGTGCGCTACCTGACCCAGAAGGCCGGGTTCCAGCACATCCCGCCTTACGCCGGGGCCATAGAGTACCGCAGGCCGGGCCGGGAAGCCCTGGTGGTCGGTCTGATGCAGGAGTTCGTGCCCAATCAGGGGGATGCCTGGCAATACAGCCTCGACGCCCTGGACCACTACTTCGACAGGATCCTGGCCCTGGACCCGGCAAACGGCAAGGTGGCCGTGCCGGGCAGAAGCGTGCTGGCCGTGGCCCTGGAGGAGCCCGGGGAGAGCGTGTTCGAGCGGGTGGGAGGCCTCTACCTGGAGATGACCGGGCTCCTGGGCAGCAGGACCGCCGAGCTGCACCTGGCCCTGGCCGAGGGACGCCGTGAGCCGGGTTTTGTGCCGGAGCCCTTCTCCATGCTCTACCAGCGGGGGGTCTTCCAGTCCATGCTGAACCAGACCCGGCAGGGGTTCCGGGCTCTGCGGGAGATGTCCGGCAGACTCCCCGGCGACCAGCAGGAGGAGGCCGGGCAGGCATTGAAGCTGGAGAGGACGGTGGTCGGGATCATGCGCAGCCTGCTCAAGGAGAAGATCGATGCAGTCAAGATCCGGATCCACGGTGACTACCATCTGGGCCAGGTGCTTTACACCGGCAAGGACTTCGTCATTTTCGATTTCGAGGGGGAGCCCGCCAGGAGCCTCAGCGAGCGCCGACTGAAGCGCTCCCCGGTGCGCGACGTGGCGGGCATGATCAGGTCGTTTCATTATGCCGTCTACACGGCCCTGCACCACACGGCCGCAGGAAGGGAGGATCTCCTGAGCCAGCTCGATCCATGGGCCGAGTATTGGTACCTGCAGGTCTCCGGAGCATTCCTGCGGGGATACCTGGACACTGCCCGGGGCTCCCGGATCATCCCCAAGGAGCACTCCCAGCTGGAGCGGATGCTCTCGGCCTATCTTCTGGAAAAGGCGGTGTACGAGCTGGGCTATGAGTTGAACAACCGTCCCGAGTGGGTGGGCATCCCCCTGCGGGGCATCAGGTATCTGTGTACAGCGTTTCGCGAGGAGCAACGATCATGAGCAAGGACATGACCTACGGTGTGAGCCGTTTGACCGATCACGACATCTACCTGTTCAAGGAAGGGAACCACTTCAAGCTTTACGAGAAGCTGGGCTCCTTCCCCATGCAGTCCGAAGGGCGGGAGGGGACCCTGTTTTCCGTCTGGGCCCCCAATGCAGCAGAGGTCTTTGTGGTGGGCGATTTCAACGACTGGGACGCCGCCCGTCACCCCCTGCAGGCCAGAGGGGACGGCTCGGGCATCTGGGAGGGCTTTCTCCCGGGCGTTGGGCAGGGCACCCTCTACAAGTACCACATCCGTTCCAGGTACAATGACTACCGGGTGGACAAGGGGGATCCCTTTGCCCTGGCCTGGGAAACCCCGCCCCAGACCGCCTCCATGGTCTGGGAGCTGGACTACGAGTGGGGGGACGGGGACTGGATGGGCCGGCGCGCGGCCCACAACAGGCTGGAGGCCCCCATGTCCATCTACGAGGTGCACCTGGGCTCCTGGCAGCGCGTGCCCGAGGAGGACAACCGTTTCCTGACCTACCGGGAGATGGCCGAGCGGCTGCCCAACTACTGCAGGGAGATGGGCTTCACCCACGTGGAGTTTCTGCCGGTCATGGTCCACCCCTTCTACGGTTCCTGGGGGTATCAGACCGTCGGGTACTTTGCCCCCACCCCCCGCTTCGGCACCCCGCAGGACTTCATGTACTTGACGGACCGGCTGCACCAGGCCGGCATCGGGGTCATCCTGGACTGGGTGCCCTCGCACTTTCCCACGGACGAGCACGGCCTGGTCTTTTTCGACGGCACCCATCTCTACGAGCACTCCGATCCCAAGCAGGGCTACCACCCTGACTGGAAAAGCGCCATCTTCAATCTGGGGCGCAGCGAGGTGCGCAACTTCCTCATCTCCAGCGGGCTGTTCTGGCTGGAGCAGTACCATGCCGACGGCCTGCGGGTCGACGCAGTGGCCTCCATGCTCTACCTGGACTACTCCCGGGAGCAGGGGGAGTGGATTCCCAACAAGTTCGGGGGGCGGGAGAACATCGAGGCCATTGAGTTCCTGCGCGACTTCAATGCCGCGGTCTACCGCGACTTCCCCGACGTGCAGACCGTGGCCGAGGAGTCCACTGCCTGGCCCATGGTCTCGCGCCCCGCCTACGTGGGGGGGCTTGGCTTCGGGCTGAAATGGAACATGGGCTGGATGCACGACACCCTCAAGTACTTCTCCAACGACCCGGTGTTCCGCAAGTACCACCACAACCAGCTGACCTTCAGCATCTGGTACGCCTTCACCGAGAACTTCGTGCTGCCCCTGTCCCACGACGAGGTGGTGCACGGCAAGGGGTCCCTGCTGGGCAAGATGCCCGGTGACGAGTGGCAGCAGTTCGCCAACCTGCGGCTGCTGCTGGGCTACATGTGGTCCCAGCCGGGCAAGAAGCTCCTGTTCATGGGCGGCGAGTTCGGCCAGGGCCGGGAGTGGAACCACGACTCCAGCCTGGACTGGCACCTGCTCGACTACCCCCAGCACCAGGGCGTGCGCCAGTGGATGGAGGACCTGAACCGCTTCTACCGCCAAGAACCCGCCCTCCACGCCCTGGACTTCAGCCCGGAGGGGTTCGAGTGGGTGGACTTCAGCGACTGGGAGTCCTCCATCGTCAGCTATCTGCGCCTGTCCAGCGACCCGGACGACACCGTGCTGGTGGCGGTCAACGCTACCCCCATACCCCGCCAGAACTACCGCCTGGGCGTGCCCCGGACCGGCTTCTGGAAAGAGGTGCTCAACTCGGACGGGACCACATACGGGGGCTCTGGCTGGGGCAACCTGGGAGGGGTGGCCACCCGCCCCATCCCCAGCCACGGCCAGTACCAGTCCCTCTCCCTGACCCTGCCGCCCCTGGGGATCGTGTTTCTGAAGTGGGTGGGGGAGGGCGAATGATCGAGTCGAGAAACCGGCTCAGCAGGAGGGGAATATGAAAGACGTCCCCGTGAAGGAGTTCATCAACAGCCTCGGCCATCTGGAGTTTCCGGTGAACAAGCAGGACGTTCTCCAGGAAGCCGGGGAGCACGCGCCAGAGCCGGCGGTGGTGGAAGCCATTGAGAAGTATCTGCCCGATCGGCTCTACTACACCAAGACCGAGCTCATGACGGAGTACTCCAACGCCAGGGAGTGAGGCCGGTCTGAGGAGTGGGTCCGCTTTGGGCTGAAGGGTCTGAGTATGAGGAGGGGAATCAGGCCTTCTCGGGGACGAGCAGCCCCGGGGGGTGCTTTCGGTCCCGGGTCAGGGAGACGGAAACCACCTGGTTCCTTCCTTCCCCCTTGGCCTGGTAGAGGACCTCGTCGGCCCACTGCAGGAGCTGGTCCAGCTCGACATTGCCGCCGACCGGGTCCATGCCGGACACCCCGGCGCTGATGGTCACCCTGCAGGTGGGGCCGTTTTCTATCTTGATGGGGGTTGAGGCGATGCGGCGCCGTATCTTGTCAGCTACGTGAAAGGCCTTGTCCAGCCCGGTCTCCGGGAGGATCAGGGCAAACTCCTCGCCCCCGTGACGGCCGAGTATGTCCGATTTGCGCACGCTCTGACTCAGGATGCCAGCCACCTGGCGCAGCACCTTGTCCCCCACGTGGTGGCCGAAGTCGTCGTTGACCGACTTGAAGCGGTCGATGTCCAGCATGATCACGCTCAAGGGATGTTGGTTGCGCCTGCACAGCTCCAGCAGCTGCTCCCCCTGCTCCATGAAGGAGCGCCGGTTGGCCAGCCCGGTGAGCTCGTCCGTCCTGGCCATCTCCTCGGCGTGCATCTGGTAGAGGAAGACGCGCCGGTAGAGCTGGTCCACCATGAGGTTGATGAAGATGGCAATGATGCACGTGGGCCAGATCAGGGCATTGTACTTGTCCAGTTCGAAGGTCGGGGCCATGCCCAGGGGCACCAGGATGTTGGGCAGCAGGGCGATGGCCACGCTCAGGAGGAGGATGGCGGTGAACCTGTAGGGCAGGGCCATGAACACCGGCAGCAGGAACCAGTACATGAAGCCGGCGATGCCGTAGACAGGCCCGCTGTCCAGACGGGAAATGTGGTAGAGAAACAGGGCCTCGGAGACCAGGGTGACCGCGGCAAGGACCCAGGGAAGCAGGGACCTGTGCACTCCGGACAGGATGGCCAGGGGGTAGAGGAGCATAATCAGGCCGATGAGAATCCGCAGCCACAGGGCGGAGAGCATGTCCGTGGGGTCGATGACCCAGTCCCAGAGCAGCAGGGCCACGGACAGGAGCGAGGCGGCAATCCCGACATACACGGCGAGAAAGCGTGTCTCCTGGAATTTTAGCTCAAGATAGGTCTGCTCCAGCTCCGGGTTGAAGCCGGGTATCAGCCTGAGCTCATGCAGCAGTGTGCTTGGGATAAGCCTGAGCATGACAGCACCGCGTGCCTTGTTGCATGCATGTCGCCCCGGAGCAGGCCATGGCTTCCGGTGGCGACCACATCTGTCAGTAGCTTCGTTTGTCGATGATCCGGTTGGCCTTGCCGTCGAACCGCTCCAGTGTCCGGTGCTCCACCAGCTTGACCTGGAAGGAGACCCCGATCATGGCCACCAGCTCCTTTTCCACCAGCTCGACAATGGCCTGGGCCTCCCGGATGGAGTCCGTCAGCAGCCGGTCTTCAGCTTCTACCAGAATCACGGCCTTGTCCAGGTGGTCCTCGCCCCGGTCGATGACCACCTGGTAGTGGGGGGTGAGGCCCTCGATGCCGAAGATCACGGCCTCGATCTGATTGGGAAAGACATTGACCCCGCGCAGCGTGAACATGTCGTCGGTGCGTCCCAGGATGCGGCTGATGCGCCGGTGGGTGCGCCCGCAGGCACAGGGTTCGGGAATGAGCGTGGTCAGGTCTCCGGTGCGGAACCGGATCATGGGGAAGGCTTCCTTGGTCAGCGTAGTGATGACCAGCTCGCCGCTCTGGCCGTTGGGAACCGGATCCAGGGTCTCGGGGTCGATGAGCTCGATCAGGAAGTGGTCCTCGTTGACGTGCAGGCCGGACCGCTCCAGACACTCCCCGGCCACCCCGGGACCCATGATCTCGGTCAGCCCGTAGTTGTCCGTGGCGGTGAGGTTGAGCCTGGACTGGATTTCGCCGCGCATGGTTTCGGACCACGTCTCCGCCCCGAACAGGCCGTATTTGAGGGACAGGGCGTTCACATTGACACCCATGTCGGCCATTGTTTCTGACAGGTACAGGGCGTAGCTGGGCGTGCACAAAAGGGCCGTGGTGCGGTAATCCTGCATGATCTGCACCTGGCGCCGGGTGTTGCCGCTGGAGCTGGGAACCACCGAGGCCCCGAGCAGCTCGGCACCGTAATGGAAGCCGAACCCGCCGGTGAAGAGCCCGTAGTTGAATGCGATCTGAACCACATCGTCCTTGCCCACCCCGCCGGACATCAGGACCCGTGCCGCCAGCTTGGCCCAGCGATGGACATCGTTCCTGGTGTACCCGACCACCACGGCCTTGCCGGTTGTGCCGCTTGACGCGTGCAGCCTGACAACCTCGCGCAGGGGAACGGCGAACATGCCGTAGGGGTAGTTGTCGCGCAGGTCGGCCTTGGTGGTGAAGGGCAGGGAGCGCACCTTGTCCAGGGAGCTGAAACGGTCCAGATCGATTCTGAGCTCCCGGAACTTCTTCCTGTAAAAGGGCACGTTGGTGGCCACCCGGTAGAGGGTGGACTGCAGCCTTTCCAGCTGGAGCTGCTCCAAATCCTCCCGGCTCAGGCACTCTTTGTCGGCTTCGAAGTACATGGTTGCACCACCGGTTTGTTAGGAAAATGCTGGTGTTGTGTCCGTCTTTTTGTCGATACTTATGTGCTATGAAAATGTCAGTTAATACCTCAAGTCATTCACGCGAAGGCGGGAATCCAGGAATCTTACGACCATCTCAGCAAAAGGCACTGGATTCCCGCCTTCGCGGGAATGACATACCGATAAAGCTTGCCAATAGTGAACGGTTTTTTCTTGTCATCTAACTATCGATCAAATTTGTGGTCGCAACACTGTTATGGGGAGAGTTCCTCTGAACATGAAAAAGACAGAACTTGATTTTGTGACCTCAGTGCCTCTTCAACTCATCCCTCATCCTTCATCCCTCATCCTTCATCCTTCCCAACCGCCCTCCCAAGATAGGCCCGCTGCACGTCCCGGTTGGCCAGCAGCTCCTCGGACGGCCCCTGGAGCATGATCTTGCCCGTCTCCAGCACGTAGCCCCTGTCGGCGACCCGCAAGGCGGCCTTGGCGTTCTGCTCCACCAGGAGGACGGTGTTGCCGGACTCCCTGAGGGCCACGACGATCTTGAAGATGTCGCGGATGACCAGCGGGGCCAAACCGGTGGATGGCTCGTCCAGCATGATCATCCGGGGGCGGGCCATGAGGGCTCGGGCCATGGCCAGCATCTGCTGCTCGCCTCCGGACAGGGTCCCTGCCAGCTGGCTGCCGCGCTGCTTGAGCACAGGGAAGCGCTCGTAGGCCGCTCTCAAGTCGTCGGCGCTGGAAGCCGGGTCCCTCCGGGACTGGACATACCCCCCCAGGAGCAGGTTTTCGTGCACCGTCATGGGGGCGAAGATCTGCCGCCCCTCGGGAACCATGGAGCACCCCAGGGCCACGATCTTCTCCGGGCGTTTCCCGAGCAGGCTCTGACCCTGGAAATCGATCGTGCCCGAGGTGGCACGCACCAGGCCGGCAATGGACCGGAGCAGGGTTGTCTTGCCGGCCCCGTTGGCCCCGATGATGGTCACGATCTCCCCGGGGTCCACGTGCAGGGAGATGTTCTTCAGGACCCTGAGCTTGCCGTAGCCCGACTCCAGGTTCCTGATCCTAAGCACGCTCCTCCTCCCCGAGGTAGACGCGCACCACCTCCTGGTCGTCCTGGATTTCCCGGGGGGTCCCCTCGGCGATCTTCTCCCCGAAGGAGAGGACCAGGACCTCGTCGGAGATGTCCATGACCAGCGACATGTCGTGCTCGACCAGCAGCACGGTGATGCCCTGGTCGCGGATGCGGCCTATGAACGCACCCACCTCGTCCGTCTCGTAGATGTTCAGCCCCGCGGCAGGTTCGTCCAGCAGCAGCAGCTCGGGCCTGGCGGCCAGGGCCCGGGCAAACTCAACAGCCCGCTGCTGGCCAAAGGCCAGGCTGTCGGCCTCCAAATGGGCCAGGTCAGCGATGTGCAGCTCCTCGAGCAGGTCCAGCGCCTCCTGCCGGATCCACTTTTCTTCCCGCCGGCTCCAGGGGGGGCTGAGCATCCCGGATACAAACCCGGATCTGCTGCGCAGGTGGCAGCCGACCATGACGTTCTCCAGGACGCTCATGCCGTGGAAGAGCTTGATGTTCTGAAAGGTGCGGCAGATGCCCAGACCGGCGATCTGGTGGGGTTTTTCCCCGGAAATGGTGCTCCCCTTGAAGCGGACCGAGCCGGAGGAGAGGGGCAGCGTGCCGGCGATCAGGTTGAACAGCGTGGTCTTGCCGGCGCCGTTGGGGCCGATGACCGCCTTGATCTGCCCCTTTGAGACGTCGAAGCTGACCTGGTTCACCGCGTGCAGGCCGCCGAAGCGGCGGTTGACGTTTCTGAGTTCGAGCAGAGCCATGGGTTTTTACAGCCTACCTTCCAAGAATGTTCAAGCCGGTCCTTCTTTTGCGGCCGGCCTGCGGGAAAACAGCCTCCCGACCTTGCCCCACAGCGACACCCGCATGACCCCCTGGGGGGCGAAGAGCATGATCAGGATGAGGATCAGGCCGAAGACGGCGTCGTCGTAGGAGCCGAAGACACCCCGCATGGAGAGGAAATTGAGAGCCAGGCCCATGATCAGCGCGCCCCACAGGTTGGCCATGCCCCCGACCGCAACGATGGCCACATAGCGCACCGACTTCATGACCCCGGCTTCGGAGGGCCCGATCCCGCCGTTGTAGTGGGTCAGCAGGACACCGGCCAGCGCAGCGAAGACCGCGCTGAGCACAAAGGTCAACAGCTTGACCCGGCTGGTGTTCACCCCCATGGTCCCGGCGGCCTCTTCAGACCCGTGGATGGCTTTCAGGGCCCTCCCCATCCGGGAATGGATGAGGTTCATGAGCAGGACCATCCCCAGGATGAGCAGGCCGCAGGCGATGTAGTAGTTGGAGATCCTGGCGGAAAAGCTGCCGCTGACCTCAAGGCCGGGAAGCAGGGCAAAGGCGGGCACCTCGGAGATCCCGTCCGCCTCCCCGAAGTAGGAGCTGGCCAGGGCGATGCGGTAGATGATGATCCCGAACCCAAGGGTGGCCATGGCCAGGTAGTGCCCCTTGAGCTTGAGCACCGGCCCCCCAAGGGCAAAGGCGATGGCCGCGGCTGTCAGCACAGCGGCCAGGCACGCAGCCCACGGGTGCACGGTTAGCAGCGTTTCCCCGAAAATATCCTGGCGGGCGATCAGCAGGCCCAGCTCGGACAGTGCCCTGACAGGGAGAGTGTCTGCAAAGGAGGCCAGGTTGGTGGTGGTCAATGCCGCGGACTGGTAGCCGCCGATGGCGAAAAATCCGGCATGTCCAAGCGAGATCTGGCCGCAGTAGCCCATGAGCACGCACAGGCCGATGACCACCAGGGAGTAGTAGGCGGCCATGGTCAGCTGGGTGAGGTAGTAGCCGGTGCCCGTGGCCGAGGTGAGCAGCTGCAGGCCCACCACCAGCACGGCCATGGCCAGGATGGGGAGAGAGCGGCGGGGCTGCACTCAGAACTCCTTCAGGGCTGCTGCTTCCGAGCTGCCGAAGAGCCCGTGGGGCCGGACGAAAAGGATGAGCAGCAGGATGGTGGTGGCAATGGCGTCCTGGAAGGCCAGGGGTATGACCGTGATGCTGAATGCCTCGATAATGCCAAGGAGCAGCCCGGCAGCCACCGCGGCCATGGAGTTGCCGAGCCCCCCCAGGATGGCCACGGTGAAGCCCTTGATGGCCAGGCCGGGACCCATGTCGTACTGGCTGTAGGTGATGGGGGACATGACGCATCCGGCCAGGGCGCCCAACCCGGCGCTGAGCATGAACGAGAAGGTGACCATGTTCCTGGTGTTGATGCCGCACAGCATGGCCGCGAGGCGGTTGGCGGCGCAGGCGCGCATTTCCCGGCCCAGGGAGGTCAGCTTGAAGAAGGCGCTCAGGAAGGCGACCATAAGGGTGCAGATGCCGATCACCCAGAGCACCTGGGGGGAGATCCGGGCCCCCAGGATGGAGACGGAGCTTATCTCATTGCCCATGAAGTAGGGCAGGGAGCGCACGCTCTCGCCCCAGACGTGCAGGGCGGCCTCGCGGATGAGGATGGACAGCCCGATGGTGATGATGATCATGCGCAGCACCGAGGGGCTGTGCAGCCAGCGGATGAAGCTGATCTCGACCAGGGCCCCCGCGGCCATGGTCAGGACAACGGCCAGGGCAATTGCCAGTGGCAGCGGCATGAGGCCGTTCAGGGAGATGGCGATCATGCCCCCCAGCATGACGAACTCGCCTTGGGCGAAATTGATGATCCCGGTGGTGTTGTAGATGATGTTGAAGCCGATGGCCACGATGGCATAGATGATGCCGTAGGTGATCCCGGCGAAGAGGTATTGGATGAAGAGTTGCGTGCTCAAGGCGAAGTCCAGGGTCGGTAAAAAAATTCGGCCTGGCCGATGGCACACCTGCGCCGTGGCGACGGTCACTCAGTCACGGAGAAACCGGTAATGGACACGTTTCGGGTCGGTGCACCTGCTTACAACAGGTCAGCGCCTGCTCGCAAGGCGGAAAAAGGGGCGGAGCCCATCCGGCCCCGCCCCATGTTCTGAGTGGTGGAAACGACGCTGGTGGCTATTTCCCGTAGATGGCGAAAGCGCCGTCTTTGACCGTGAGCATCTCAAAGGCGTCCATGTCCAGGCCGTTGTGGTCCTGGGGTGAGAAGTTGAAGATGCCGCCGGTTCCGGGAAAGCCCTCGAGGTGCTCGATGGCCTCGCGCACCTTGTGCTTGTCCGGGCCTGCCTGCTTGATGCCTTCCACCAGGATCATGAAGGCGTCGTACCCGTGGCCGCCGAAGGTGGATGCGGCTTCACCGTACCTGGACTCGTAGCTGTTCTTGTAGTCCAGGAGCAGCGCCTTCTGGGGATGGCCGTCGGGCAGCTCCTCAGCCACCAGCAGCCTGCCGGCCGGGAAAATGATCCCCTCTGCCGCTGCCCCGGCAGCCTCCACATACTTGATGTTGCCGAAGCCGTGGCTCTGGAACAGGGGCACGTCCCAGCCTGCCTGGCGCATGTTCTTGGCGATGATGGCCTGGGCAGGCACGATGGACCAGTTGACCACGGCCTGGACGTCCTGGTGGGACATGAGCTTGGCCACCACGGCGGAGAGATCCGTGGCCCCTTTGTCATAGACTTCGTCGACAACCACCTGGATGTTGAACTGGGGGGCCAGGTCCAGGAGCTGCTGCCGTCCGGCCTTGCCAAAGCCGGTGTTCCCGGCCACCACCGCGATTTTGGACACGCCCATGTCCTGCATCTCCAGGAAGATCTTTTTTGCGGCGTGGCTGTCCTTCTGCGGCGTCTTGAAGACCCACTTGGCCACGGGGTTGACGATCAGCTCGGCAGCCGCGCAGGAGAGCATGATGGTCTCCCCCTCCTCGCAGATGTTCTTGATCTTGAGGCTTTCCCCGCTGGTGGAGGGGCCCAGGATGGCGAAGACCCGCTCCTCCTCGATGAGCTGCCGGGCAAAGGAGATGGCCTTTTCCGGGCTGCCGCCCGAGTCCTTGATGATCAGCTCAAGCAAGTGGCCGTTGACACCGCCCGAGGCATTGATCCTTTCGGCCAGCATCTCCATGGTCCTGGCCTCGGGCCCCCCGAGGAAGGAGGCCGGGCCTGTCACGGACAGGATGGCCCCGACCTTGATCGTGTCCTTGGCCAGGGCCGGCCAGGCCAGAAGCAGCACGGCAAGCGCCAAAAGCAGTGATTTGAAACGCATAGTCCCTCCTTGGTGGTAAAAAAACAGGATCAAGAGCTCCCGAGCCGGGGTCCTGTCCGGAAAAAAACTGGGGTGAGTCCACTTTCCTGCTCAAGTCGGAGGGAAGAGTCAAGTGCTTTGACCTTCTCCGGGCTTAAAACAGCCCGGAGAAGGTCAAAGCACTTGCAAGTTCGAAGTTCGAAGTCGGAAGGTCAAGAGAAGAAAACAAGGGAGATAAGCTGAGATTTCTTCCCCAAAAACAAAGGCCGGAAGTTCAAGCCTCCGGCCTTTTCCTTGATGCAGTAAAAAAACATTCGTTTACAGCTGAGCATGCTGTCAGCGCAGACACCTTGGGTCAGGCTAGAACTTATGCCCTTTCGTCCTTCGAACTTCCGACTTCAAACTTCGAACTCTTATCTCGAAATGCAGGGGTCCCCGACGTCAGGGCAGCTTTTGAGGGCCTTGGCGATCATCTCCTCGGGGTATTCGAAGTCGGTCAGCCTGCCCTGCTGATAGGCATCGTAGGCAGCCAGGTCGAGCAGGCCGTGACCGGAGTAGAGGAAGACGATGGTCGATCCCGGCTCGGCTTCCCCGGCCAGGTCGATGGCCCCTTTGATGGCGTGGGATGTCTCGGGTGCCGGGAGAAACCCTTCGGTCTGCAAAAAGAGCTTGGCCGCTTCGAAGCAGTCGTTCTGAAAGTAGGCCCGGGGCTCGACCAGGCCGCTGTCCACCAGGTTGGAGAGGATGGGGGCGTCGCCGTGGTAGCGCAGCCCCCCGGCATGGATGGGGGCGGGCATGAAGTTGTGCCCTAAAGTGTGCATCTTGAGCAGCGGGGTCAGCCGGGCAACGTCCCCGTAATCGTACCGGAACTGCCCCCGGGTCAGGGTGGGGCAGGCCTTGGGCTCGGTGCCCACGAAGGTGATTTTTTCGCCGCTTAGCTTGCGGGGCAGAAAGGGCACCACAAAGCCGCCGAAGTTGCTGCCGCCCCCCACGCAGCCAACCAGGAAGTCGGGCTTCTCCCCGATCATGGCCAGCTGCTTCTCGGTCTCCAGCCCGGTCACGGTCTGGTGCAGGATGACGTGGTTGAGCACGCTGCCCAGGGAGTACTTGGTGTCCTCGTGGGTGGCCGCATCTTCCACGGCCTCGGAAATGGCCAGACCCAGGCTGCCCTTGCAGTCTGGATCGTCCTTGAGGGCCTGCTGGCCGGTCTTGGTGTGTTCGGACGGCGAAGGGTAGACCTCGCCGCCGTAGCTGCGGATGAGGATGCCCCGGTAGGGCTTCTGCTCATAGCTGACCTTGACCATGTACACGGTGCACTGCATGCCGAACATGGAGCAGGCAAAGGACAGGGCGGTGCCCCATTGCCCGGCTCCGGTCTCGGTGGCGATGCGCCTCACCCCCTCCACCTTGTTGTAGTAGGCCTGGGCAATGGCGGTGTTGGGCTTGTGGGAGCCGGCTGGGGACACGGACTCGTCCTTGTAGTAGATCCTGCACTTGGTTCCGATGGCCTTCTCCAGCCGGCGGGCCCTCTTGAGGGGGGAGGGCCGGTAGAGGCGGTAGATGTCCAGCACCGGCTCGGGGATGTCGATCCAGCGCTTGGAGGAGACCTCCTGCTCGATGACCCCCATGGGAAAGATGGGCGCCAGCATGTCCGGGGTCAGGGGCTGGTTCGTGGCCGGGTCGAGGGGGGGCGCCAGGGGCGTGGGCAGGTCGGGCAGACAGTTGTACCACTGTGTGGGCAGATCCTTCTCGGGAAGGATGATCTTGGTGTCCATGAGGTGCTCCTTGGGATGCCGGGCGGATAGAGGATCGCAAAAGGCCGGAGGATCCTTCCCCCGGCCGGGGTCCTTCTGCAAGGCTGAGAGTTGTGGCTAAAGGAACGGGGCAGGGGATGTCAAGGAGTGCGCGGGCAGGCCATACGGGTGACACTGATCCGGGAGGTGTCCCAGGTCCTCAAGGCTCGAAATCGAAATCGGGATCGCTATCGAAATCGAAATCGAATCGCTTCGATCCCGATCCCGATTCCGACCCCGACACCGATCAAGGCCAAAGGGGGTTGCGCTATACGTCGCCTTACCCCTTCACCCGGGCCAAGAGTTCCCTGACCTTTTCCTCCTCGGGCATGTTCACCTCGGCCAGGTCCTCTCCCAGGTACTCGCGCTCGTTCTCACCCAGGATACCCAGAGAGAGACAAATCATGGTCCAGAGGTGGACCACGGGAAAACCGCCTTCAAAATACTCGGACAGATCGTGGATCTGAGAGTGGCAGTTATGGCATGGGGCTATGCAGTAGTCGGCCTTGGTGTCCATGATCTGGTCGAACTTCTTTTTCCCGTAAGCGCGCCGGGCATCAGCATATCCTGACTGGAGAAATCCTCCGCCCCCGCCGCAACAGTAGTTGTTGGAACGGTTGGGGTGCATCTCGATGAAGTTCTCCTCACCCACAACGGACGTAATCACAAAGCGCAGGTCATTAGCCACCGGGTCGCCAAAGGATTTGCGCACCAGCTGACAGGGGTCCTGAACCGTAAACTTAACTTTGAGATCCCTGTTCCACTCGGAGCTGACCGGCAGCTTGCCCTCCCGGATCCAGCGGGCGTAGAGCCTGATGATGCTCTCGATCTCGAAGTTGTGCTCGATGTCGAATTTTTGCAGCCCGGACCGGACTGCGAACATCTCGTGGCCTCACTCCGTGTTCAGCCAGTAGTGGCATTCAAGGTCGTCAACGGCCCTGGCCTTGTTGCGCACCACGTTTTCCCATGCTTCGTCATCAGCTAGAAACATACAGTAGTTTTCAGCAGCCCAGCCTTTTGTACCGTAGGTCCAGTCGCATCCAGCAAGATGGAGAATTTTCCATAGGGGGACCATCTCGTCGGGTTCGGTAACAGGCTCGCGGGAGTTCTGGTTCAGAAAGTAAGTTGCACCCTTTCGATCAAAGGAGACGGTCAGGTCTTCCCAGGCAGGCTGGAGATCCTTGACTTCCTCAAGTATGTCTTCAGCCACAAACTGGAAGTCTTCTGAGCGCGCTCCCATGGCGCTGTTGCCGTCGGTTTTCAGGGCTTGGTCGCAGGATCCCACGATCCCCTTGGGGCGCTGCTCTCGTGGCCAGTTCTGCCGGGCGTAGTAAATGAGCTGGGGGATGTTGATCTGCATGGGGCAGGCATAAATGCAGCGTTGGCACATGGTGCACATCCAGACCCAGGCCGATGAGGTGACCTCCTCGTCCAAACCCAGCGCACACATGCGCAGGAACTTGCGGGGGTCCATATCCTCAAGCCCTGTGGCAGGACAGCCCGCAGAGCAGAGGCCACAGGTCAGGCACATGTTGAGGTTGCCCCCCTCAGGGAGGAGTTCCATGACCTTTTTTTTGAAGGCCGATTCTTTCGGCCGGACAAGAGCAACGGCTTCACCCATTGGTTTTCTCCTGTTGTATGCCGTTAGCAACACCAGGGAAGTGGCCTACTCGCCGCTTCCCTGGTTTTTCAGGCGTGGGCCTCGGTGACTTCCCCTGTCTGGTCGTACATAAGGCCGCAACGCATATCGAAGTAACGGTTTATGCTCATTGTGGGGCATCCTGCATTCAGGGACACCTGGGCCACGGTGGATCCGAGGAAGGCCTGCTCCGGGTCTTTCTCCTTGGAGTGGTGGGCCATGAGAATGACGTCGGCTTTCTTCATCCTGGCCAGCTTGAGGATCTCCATGGAGGGCTGGCCTTCCCAGCATTCGTAGGAGCAGTTCTCAATGCCCTTGAGCCGGGGATCGAACTCCTCAACCATCCGGTCCAGAGCGGCCTGAATTCCTTGCTCGATCTCGTCCTGGGACTTGCCCACCGGGTCCAGAACATGGAAGATCGTGACTTTTGCCTTGTACTGCCGGGCCATCTGGCCGGCGTAGGCCACGGCGCACTCCGCCTGTTCGGAGAAATCCGTGGCCGCGATGATGTTGCTGAAGGTCTGCTCGCCGTAGGGGGTGGACTTGGGCACGATCATCACCGGGCAGCGCGCCTTCTGGCTGACCTTCTCCAGGGTGGACCCGGCCATGCCCCACATTTTCGAGCGCCGCTCGGCATACTCCTTGGTGTGAGGTCCCATGACGATGAGATCGGAGTTGAACTTGCGGGCTAAGCGCAGGATCTCACTGTGCGGCATGCCCGGAACAACCAGGACTTGGCAGTTCTTCACGCCGCCCAGCTTGTCATCGTAATAGTTGAGAATGTTCTCCTTGATCCGTTCCGTTTCACCGGAGGCCTCGAGATGCCGGACATGGCCCCAGCCCTGCTCAACACCACAGACATTGACGAAGTAGAGCTTGGAGTCGAAGCGCTGTGCAAAGTTTATGGCCGTGTCGGCTGCGCATTCACAGGTCTCGGAAGGGGTGATGGCGCAAATGATATCCTTGAACATGGTTCCCTCCCCATTCTGGTTTGTGAAATGTTAATCTTTTAGTTTCCTGTCCATCGCGGCCCAGTCGAAGTCGTGGCCCCTGCTGTTCCTTAAACAAGAATCATGCCGGTGCAGTCTCAAAATAAAAATCAACTATTTCATTAAGTTAAGCATTTTGCCTTGTTGCCTGGGAATCCGCGGGCACGCCTGTCTTCTTGTGAAACTGGAAACTGTCTTGTTTTATAAGACTTTCAAGCTCTCCAAGTGCCTCACTGTTCCGTCGAGTTGGGCCCAAGCTCCTGGATGGTCCGGGTGAAAGCTGTGATGATCTCCGCGAACTTCGGGCCTTCAGCCGACGAAACCCAGTCGATGTGGTATCTTTGGGGGGAAATGCCCAGCTCTGCGAGTGTAGATCGAATGCCCTCAGACCATTTCAGGGCCTTGTAGTTGCCTTGGCGGTATGTGCATTCCCCAAGGTGGCAGCCCAGGACCATGACTCCGTCGGCCCCCTTGGCCAGGGCCTCTATGACCATGTCGGGGTGGACCATGCCCGAGCACATGACCCTGATGGGTATCACATGGGGGGGATACTTGAGACGAAAGACCCCTGCGGTGTCTGCAGCTGCATAGGAGCACCAGTTGCAACAGAATGCAACGATACGCGGTTCAAAGGGGTCGCATTTTATCTTCTCTGTCTTGCGGAGTATGACAGCATCCGACTGTGCCCTGATCTGGTCCAGAGTGTAGCCTTTGACCTCTATCCCGTCCTTAGGGCAGGAGGCTGCACAGATGCCGCAACCTTCACACAGGACAGGATCAACCTGCAGTGAGGTCTGGACATGCCCCTTTTGAAATGTCTTCTTCAGGGTCAGGGCATCAAAGGGGCACTCTTCCACACACGCGCCGCATCCATCGCATTCTTCTTTGATAACGGCCTTGTATACATCCAGGGTGATGGCGGGTTTGGAAAGGATGGTACTGATCCTGGCAGCGGCCGCTTTTGCCTGGGTGATGGCCTCGTCAACGGGCTTGGGGTAGTCGCAGAGCCCAGCCGCGAAAACTCCTTGGTTGGAAAGGTCTACCGGTTTGATATAGGTGTTGGATTCCGCCATGAAGCCATCGTTGTTCATGGTGCAGTTGAAGAGCTTTGCCAGCGAGGCGTTTGCTTCATGAGGTACGATTGCCGCGGCCAGCACCAGGAAATCGGCCTGCAACTCGAGTGGTCGCTTCAGGATATGGTCCTCCACCATGACCAGCAGGTCGTCTCCTCTTTTAAAAACTGTTGGTTTGTTGTCCTTGGTGTAACGAATGAACAGCACACCTCTGGAACGGGCCTCCTGGTAGAGGGTTTCCCTGGTTCCATAGGTGCGAATGTCGCGGTTGAGCACGTAAATGTTTATCTCAGGGTTCATGTTTTTGAGCAGCAAGGCCGTCTCAATGGTGTGTGTGCAGCAGACCCTGCTGCAATAAGGATGTTCAGGCTCTCTGGAACCTACACATTGGATAAACACAACAGAATTAATTTTTTTAAAGTCCCTGAAATAATCGAAGTCAGCCTTGACCAGCTTGTCAAACTCATGATGAGTAAATATCCGGACATCCTCTCCATACATGTATTCATCTGGTATGAGCTCTTTTCCACCTGTGCAAAGGAGTGCCGCCCCATAATTGATCTGTATTGTTTCTGTTTTCCCATCAGACTGCTTTCTTTGAACGTCGCTGAAGAAGTTGCCAAGAGAGCCCTGGCATGAGACCACTTGGCTGTGTTTGTACTGCGTAATCAATGGGTGGTTGTTGATCCTGTTGATGGTGTCCTGCATGTGGGCGAGTATGTCCTCGCCTTTCCAGGTCGTCCGAAGGTCCCAGGCAGCACCGCCCAGAGCCCCGCTCTTCTCCACCAGAAATGTTTCGAATCCTTGATCGGCGAGTGTCAGGGAGGCGGCCATGCCGGAAAGGCCCCCGCCAACGATCAGCGCCTTGGGGACCACGTTCTTGCTGATGCCGTGCAAGGGCTCAAGAAGGCGTGCCTTGGCTACAGCGGACTGGATCTGGAGCTTGGCTTTTTCAGTGGCCAACGCAGGAGAGTCCCGGTGCACCCAGCTGTTCTGGTTGCGGATGTTGGCCAGTTCGAAAAGGTGGGGGTTCAGCCCGGCCTCCCGCAGAGTCTGCTGGTAAACAGGCTCATGGGTCTTGGGTGTGCAGGCGGCAACCACCACCCTGTTCAGGCCGAACTCCTCGATCTCCCGGATGATCTTTTCCTGGGTGATCTGTGGGCAGGTGAAGACATTGTTTTCCACGTGCACCACCTGGGGAAGGCGGGCGGTAAACCTCTTTAGCTCCTGGACGTCCACAACGTCGGAGATGTTGGTCCCGCAGGAACAGATAAATACGCCGATTCTGGGGTTTTGGTCCCGGATGTCCTTCTCCGGGGGAAAGAGTCGCTCCAGGGTCAGGGATCCCCTAGCCTTTGCCAAAGGTATGGTGGCGGAAGAAGCAGCCCCGAGGGCGTCAGTCACGGATTGGGGGATATCCCTGGGAGAGAGTATGCTGCCCGCAGCGTAGATTCCGGATCGTGAAGTGGTGTGGGGGGCGAAGCTTGAGGTCTTGATGAAGTTGTACCTGTCCAGCTCCAGGCCCAGAATCCTGGACAGCAGGACTGCATCCTCGCCAGGGACCATGCCTACCGAGAGGACCAGCAGGTCGAACTCCTCGGTATGCATGGCATCGTCTTCGCCAAAGTACTCAAGGACGACTCCTTTTTTGTCCTTGCCGGGCATAACTGTGTGAGGTCTGGATCGGATGAAGCGCACCCCCTTTTCCTTGGCGCTTTCGTAGAACTGCTCGTAGCCCTTGCCGTGCGCCCGGATGTCCATGTAGAAAATGGTGGCCTGGAAATCCTCGGCATCTATGTGTTCGTTGGTCACCTGGGCCTGTTTGATGGAATACATGCAGCAGATACTGGAGCAGATCCCGTTGTCGCACTTGTTGATCTCTCTGGAACCGACGCACTGCAGCCAGGCGATCCTGTGCGGTTCCCTGTAATCGGAAGGTCGCCGCAGGTGCCCTTTCCAGGGCCCTGAGGCCGAGATCAGGCGCTCGTACTCGATGCTGGTGATGACATCTGGGAGGTTACAGTAATTGTAGGTGTCAAAGATGTTGGGATTGAACTGCACAAAACCCGAGGAGAGGATCATGGAGCCCACACGGAGTTCTTCGATCTTCTCCTGGGCGTCGAAGTTGATGGCCTGGGTGGGGCAGACCTTGGAGCAGGCCCCTCCCATGCACCGCTGCAGCCTGAGGCAGCTCTTGTCGTCGATGACGTACTTTTGTGGCACGGACTGTCCGTAGAGGATGTAGATGGCCTTGCGGTTGTTCAGCCCGGCGTTGAAGTCATTAGATACGGATACGGGACAGACCTCTGAGCACCTGTTGCAGGCGATGCACTTGTCCATGTCGATGTAGTCAGGCCGGTTGAGGACCTTGACAGTGAGGTCTCCTTCCTGTCCCTGGACATCGATGATTTCGCTCTGCATGTGCAGCTCGATGTTCAGGTGCCGGCTGCACTGGACGAGCTCTGGAGAGAGGAGACAAAGGGAGCAGTCATTGGTTGGGAAAATCTTGTCCAGCTGGGCCATGACACCGCCCAGGCCGGATTTTTTTTCGATAATGTGGACGTAGAAACCGGCATTGGCCATGTTCAGGGCGGACATGATCCCCACAATGCCACCACCAACCACCACAACAGAGCCCAAAGGGGTTTGGGACATTCCTTCTCCTCAGCAATGAACGACTGGGCGGTCATTGCTTCATGGACCTCGCCAAAAGGTGAGCAGGAGTGCTTAATCAGCTGATTTTCTGAGCTCCTCCTTTGTGGCTTTGGCCCTTTCCCGTTTTCTACCGGCGTGCTCTTTTACTGTGCTCAGGGCCTTGGACGAGAATTTCGGGTCGTCCTCAAACCTGTACTCCTCAAGAATGCTGGCTTTGGCATTGCCCAGGATCTCATTGCCCAGGGGTGTGCGGGAAATAACGGTGGTCCATCCCTCGCTGGAACCGATCCCGCCAAAGGAAAGGTCAGCAAACTCGGCAGTGTAGTCCGTGCAGTAACGACATGCAGGTCGTTTGAGGAAGTCGACGTCATCGATGTCCAGAGTCTTCACCTCTCCGTTCTTGAGATGGATGATCAGTTCGCTGCGCAGATTTACCTTTTGCACATCCTCCCACTTGAACCCTCCGAGCTTCTCCAGCTTGGCCATCCTGCTTTTGTGGAACAGGAAGGTTCCTGAGCAGAACAACCCGAGGATGCAGTAGATGGAGTCAGTGGGAACCACCCCCAGGGTCTCCATTTTTCTGAGGGTCTGCACCTGGCAGGGTGTGCCAACAAAAGCCACGCGTTTCAGGCCCTCCTTGATCAGGGGGCGCAGAGCCTTGATGGATGGAGAAAAGGTCGTGTACTCGCTGTAGAGAGTCATGCCCGGCGAGATGCTGAAATGTGACCCTGCCGCTTCAATGATTTGCTCTCTGGTTGAGGCCAGCCAGGGTTCGCGGTTGAAGGGGCCGGTCTGCCTCGTGACAATGGCCCCGTCGATGTGGCCCTTGTCGAACAGGTTGAGGAGAATGCCCGTAACCACCCCGCCGTCAGTGGCCTGCGAACGTATCTCGGGGTTTTGGATGCGGGCTACGGTGGTTTCGATGACCTTGCCGATGGGCTCGGTCCAGCCAACCTTCTTTTTGGTCTCCTCGTCCAATACGCCCACTGAGGGACAGATCATATAGCAGATGCCGCATTCGATGCATTTATCAATATCCCTGTATCTGGGAAGGCCACCTTCGCCCAGCTCGAGCGCGCCATAGTTGATGGCCGTGCAGAAGGTCACACAGCCCCCGCATTGAAAACAAAGGCCCTTTTGCTGCACCTCTTCGATCAGGTTTCTGAAGGTTTTCAACTCGGTCTTTTCTTTTCCCTTGACGGCCCGTTCCAGCAACTCCTGGGCGCGTTGCTCGAGGAATCGGGCGTGTGACTCCACATCTTCCTGAGTCACGCGGGGTATGTTGCTCCCCAGCTGCTGGATGAGCTCCGGGCTCATGCCCGTGACCAGCTCGATCATTTCTTCACCCAACTCGCCGTCTTCGGCGAGCAGACCGCAGCCCCCAATGATGCCCACGAACTCGTCTCCGTGAAACACCGGCACGCAAATTTTGAGCAGGCCAGCCTCGCATTCGTCGATGATAGTCCTTTTCTCGCTTTTGGCCCGGTTGGCCATGGCCTGGTGGGACAGCCCGCAGATGGATGTCACCCTCCCCTTGGGATTGGCCTTGATCACCGGGCAGAGCTGGTTGGCCCATTTCTTGTGACCGGCGATGCGGTCTCCACCGGAGTCAAAGGCATAGGCATTCATGCCGGAGCGGTCGTAGAAGTCCATGTCAAATTGCAGCCATTGCTCTGGTGACAAAAGATCCGTGAGTTTCATAACGTACCCCCCTTGATTCAGAGTGCGAAGGACCCCCAACCAATCCCTCAGGCGGCGGCTTCTCGCCACATCTTGAACTTGTCGCCCAGGGTGTCGGTGATGATGATGTTCATGCCCAGGGCCACATCCTCCTCGGACAGGCCAAAGGCCAGGCCTATGAGCTGCGTAAGATAGATGACGGAGAAAGAGAGCTCCTTGCCCAACATTCTGGAGGCGTCTTTTTGATAGCTTTCCAGATTCATTTGACAGAAAGGACAGGAAGTGACGATGGCATCGGCTCCTCGGGCCGCATTGAGAATGGAGGCCACTGCCTTGAGTGAGACTTCCTTGTGCGTGGTCATCAGAGAGGCGGCGCAGCATTTCCCGCCCATGGACCAGGGATGTATTCGCGCTCCAAGGACCTTGAGGACGGGCTCCATGGAGGTGGGGAACTCCGGGTCGTCGAACATCGGGTAGGGTCTGAGGATGTGGCATCCGTAATAAGGGGCGAAGATGAGGCCCTCCAGGTCATGGAGCACCTTTTCCTTGACCCGTTCCATGCCGATGTCGTTGAGCAGGATGTCCAGGAGGTGTCGGGGCTTGCATTTACCTGTATACGAGAGCCCCTCTTCTCCAAGGACCTCATTGACTTGATCCAGGAGCCGCCTGTCAGGCAGGACCTTGAGCTGCACCCGCAACAGGTTGAGGTAACAGGCATTGCACGCGATGAGGATGTCCCCCCCTGGCATCTCCTTTTCGGCCAGGGCGAGGTTTCGTGCCGGCAGGGTGTAGGTGAGCATCTCGCTGACCGACTCCACAGCACTGGCCCCGCAGCAGTTCCAATCGGGTATCTCGGTCAGCTCCACCCCCATGTGTTCCATGACCGCCCTGGTCGAGATGTCGTACTCCTTGGCCGTGCCCTCGAGGGAGCACCCTGGGTAGTATAAGTACTTCACGGCTGGCCTTCCATTTCTTTAATTTTTTTGTACATGGGACCCAGCTTGTCTTTTCTTGCTCCTTCCGGATTTTTCAGGCTGAGTTTTCCTTTTGTGAGCAGTTTCAAGCCAAGAGGAATGAACCGGATGGGCATGAGCGGGTTCTTGTTGGACATGAAGTAGCTGCTCATGAGCTTCATCTCCTGAACCCGCCCATACCGCTGCACGTTCTTCACGAACAGGCGGTTGAAGAGGGAGGCCTTCTGCTTTTTACCACCCATGGCCACGGCAACCCGTTTCAGGGCCATGATGGCCTCGGTCAGATGGATCCCTCTGGGGCATCTGACCCAGCAGTGATAGCAGGTGGAGCAGAGCCAAAAGGTCTTGCTGTTGAAAACCTCCTCCAGATTGCCCACCTGGACGAGCCTCCACAGCCTTCTGGGCACGTAGTCCATGGCTTCGGCATTGGGGCAGGTAGCGGTGCAGGTGCCACACTGCATGCACACGCTGACCATTTCCTGCACCTCTGTGAGGAGGCGCTGGCTTTCCTCGGTAGCTTTTGCCTCGATTGGGGCTTGTTCGACACGGGCGGCTGGCTGCGTAGTCATGCTTCACTCCCTTGTTCTTCATCATGCGCAATCGGTTGTTCGCTGAGGCTGATGTCCAGGTCGATCAGGGCCGCGTCAACAGAGGACATGACCTGGCTGTCCCTGAAGCCGCGCATGAAGCTGGCGCTGTTGGGGCACACCGCGGCGCAGGAACCGCATCCCTGGCACAGGAGCTCGTCCACGACAATTTGCTCTTTTTCCAGGTCCATGGCTCTGGCCCCGTATGGGCAGACATCGATGCACTGGCCGCACAGGGAGCACAATGAATGTCGGATCTCGGCAATGACGTTGCCGCAGGTGAGGCGCTTTTCGCTCAGGATGCGCAGGGCACGCTCCGCAGCGGCATGGGAAGAGGCGATGGTCTCGCTGAGGTTTCCCGGAGCCCGGGCCAGTCCGCAGGTGTAGATGCCCTGCTTGAGGAAATCCACGGGCCGCCATTTGGGCTCTGCTTCCTCGAAGAACCCGTCTTCATTGGCCTCCACCCCGAAGATTTCGGTCAGGTCGCTTACCTCGTTCGGCTCCACACCGTTGCTCAACACCAGGATGTCAGGTCGGATCTCCAGATCCCTTCCCAGGACGTCGTCCCTGGCCGTGATAACGGGTTTGCCATCGTCAAACTCCACCCGGGGCTTGTCGTCTTTGTGGTAACGGATGAAGATGGCCCCTTGCTGCCGGGCTTGGGTGTAGTATGTTTCAGAAAACCCGTAGGTCATGATGTCTCTGTGGAAGACATAGACGGGCAGGTCAGGGTGCTTGCGCTTCAGAAACCGGATGTTCTTGAGGGCGCTTGGGCAGCAGATGCGGCTGCAGTAGTTTCGGGGCTCCTCACGCGAACCCACACACTGGATCATGGCCACGGATCCCAGCGTGGAGGTGTCCAGCGCGCCGGTTGCCAGGTGCTTCTCCAACTCGCTCTGGGTGAGCACTGACTTATGCACCTTGTAGCCGTAATCATAGTTCTTGACTTCGTGCCCTCCAGTAGCCAATAGAGTGACCCCGTGCTCCACGGGCACACTGCCTTCCATGGTGGAGAGTATGGACATGAACTTCCCGGCACGGCCCATGCTCAGAGCCACGCGGGCGTCCTTGAAGACCTTGATGTTGGGATGCTTCTCCACCTGCTCCACCAGGTCCTCCACCAGTTTGACCGGGTCGGAACCCTCCAGGGTGTAATGGAGGTTGCGGGCGATCCCGCCCAGATCCTCCTGCTCCTCCACCAGGCAGACCTCGTAGCCGTGGTCGGCAATGCCAACGGCAGCGGTCATGCCGGCCACTCCGCCCCCGACCACCAGTGCTTGACGGACCACATGCTGGGGAGGGGGCAAGGGTGAGGGATCTGCGCCTTCAAGGCGCACGGTTGCCATGGAAAGTGTGGAAAATATCTCGTTTTCCACGCCGGTTCTATTTTCCTCTGCATACTGCGCAACAGTGGGGGTATAGATGTCCACCACGTCCATGAGTGCAGGCTTGAGCTTGATCTCGGTTCCCAGCTCACGAAGCTTGTGCACATAAGCGTATGGCATGCAGGCGCCTATGAGCAGCCGGTTGACGTGTTCCCCCTTGGCCAGCTCCCTGATCTGGTCCCAGCCCGACTTGGAGCAGGCCTGATTCACGGTGGCCACCTTGCCCACGGTGCTGATGCTTGAAAGCCGTTCTTTCATGGAGATCACATCCACCCGCTGCTCGAAGATGGGACAGGAGGTGCACAGGGCCACCAATGTTCTGGGGATCTCACGGGAGACGTCGCGGTACTCCGGCTCGGGTTCGGGCTTCTTTTCCTTCAAGGGGGCGTAGAGGTTGATGAGCCTGGAGGCGCCAAGGGCAGCTGCACTGGACTGGATCACCGACTCGGCTATGTCCTTGGGGGAGTTGCTGGACCCGGCGGCAAACACGCCCAGGCGGCTGGTCCGGGCCGGGGTGAAGGGCTCGGTGCTCAGGAACCCCCAGGCATTGGTTTCGACGTCCGCGGCCTTGGCCAGGGAAGGCATGGCCTTGGGCGGGCGCGCGCCCACACCCAGCACGAGCATGTCAAAGGATTCCTCTACGAGCATCCCCTCATCGTCCAGGTACTGAACCCTTACCTGACCGTCCCCCTGGTCGGGATCCACTGAGTGGATCCGGCTGTTCACAAACCTCACCCCGCCTTCAGTCTCTGCCTTGTCGCGGTAGCGCTGGAAGTCCCGCCCAAATGTGCGCATGTCCATGTAGAAGATGGTGGTCGCAACGTCGTTGCCTGTCTTTTTCCGGGCCAGCAGAGCCTCCTTGATGGAGATCATGCAGCAGACCGAGGAGCAGAAGTCAGCGTTTTTCTTCAGATCGCGTGAGCCCACGCACTGCAGCCAGGCGACTTTGTGCACTGGTGTGCCGTCCTCGCGGGTCAGCCTGGCCCGGCTGGGTCCGCTTGAACTGCAGAGCCTCTCAAATTCCAGGGAGGTGACCACGCCAGGATGCCGGCCATAGCCAAGGACGTCGCTGACCTCTGAGGGGTCGTAACAGTCAAATCCGGTGGCCAGGATCACGGCCCCAACATCGAACTCCAGAGTCTTGTCTGAGACCAGGCGCATGTAGAGCTTGTCCAGCCATGGGACCAGGCTCTTCTTGTCCAGAGGCTTGTAAAGCACCTCCCGGGCCCCCTGCTGGAGAAGGTCCTCGACCATGTCCTTCTGTTCCGGCCTGGCCAGGAGGATGACGGTCAGCTCGGGCCTGAGCTCCAGAGCCCGCAGCAGGACACGGTCGGGCTCTGGATCCTTGATGTCCAGGTCCAGGAACAGGAGCCTGCCCTCCTTCCCAGCAGCGAGGCGATCGATGACCTCGTCGCCCTTGGTGCAGGCGTGCAGAGGGAAATTCTGACGCTTCAACCATTCTGAGAAGTTTTCAAAGGTCTGGGTGTCTGGGTCGGCCACGATGATGTCAAAGCTTTCCCGTTGCTCGAACATGAAGTCCACGGCCTTGGTGGGACACTCCTCGTAACACTGCCAACAGCGCTGGCAGTTCTCCAGGTCCACGGTGAAGTGGTTGGGGATGGCCTGGGGAACAGGGAGGTAGATGGCGGATCGAGTGGTCAGCCCGGCGTTGAACTCGCTGGGCACCTCAACCGGGCAGACCTCGGAGCACTTGCCGCAGCCGATGCACTTGTGGGGGTCCACAAAGGATGAGTGCTGGTTGAGCCTGGCCTTGAAGCTCCCGGGATCCCCCTCCAGCTCCACCAGCTCGGTGGAGAGATAGATGTCTATGTTCTTGTGAAACAACCCCTTGCGCATGCAGAACTGGCTGGAGGAGTCGCGTTCCGTCAGGGGCAGCATCTTGCACATGCCGCAGTGGTCAGTGGGAAATTGGTAGTCCAGCTGGGTCAGCAGGCCCCCGATGTTGGGCCGCTTGTCGATCAGGGCCACCTTTTGTCCGGTCACGGCCAGATCCAGGGCTGACCGGATGCCCCCTATGCCGGCGCCAACTACCAGTGCATCATACGTCGCTTTCATGAAATCCTCCCACGCTCTTAGGAGCCGGGTTCCGTTGGGCTTTTATTTTAGTCCACACCGCCCGTCACTTCAGAGAACTCCTTCTCATGAAAGATGGTAAGCGGCGGGGGTTCATTGGGATTCTTGCCGGGTTGATAGTCAAAGGCCTGCTGCACTCCTTGAGCAACAGTACGGAACAGCTCCATGACCGGTACATTGTTGGGGCAGGCGTTGGAGCACTGGCCGCACCCGATGCAGGAGGCGCTCATGTGAGCCAGGCGGGTGAGGTGAAAGAACACAGTGTCGGTGGGTAGTTTGACCGCCCCTTTGCGTTTGGCCCAACCCATGTACTGCCAGGGCTTGTGGTCGAAGACGTCGGTCACGAACACGCATTCCTTGCAGTAACAGACCGGGCAGGCCACCCGGCAGTTGTAGCAGTTCACGCAGTTGGCCAGGTAATCCGAGAGCTTTTCCAGGCTGTCCGTGGCCTGACTTGTGGCCTCGAACATCTCGTCACGGAAGATCGTGCGTTCGTGCACGATTTCCCTGAGGCGGTTGTGCCTGGTCTCAACCCCGGAGGCTTCCGGCAGATCGAGCCGTCTGAGCAGCCCCTCGCCACGGGGGGTGTTGGATATGGCCATCAAGGCCTTGTCGGGATCAAGACCAAAGAGACCGATGGACAGGTCAGCGCTTTCGGCTGCCGGGTGTTCGCATGCCCGGCAGGTCTTGGCGATCTCCATGTCCTCGAAGGAGGTGGCGTTGCCGCTGACCCCTTTCAGGAACTTGCGAGTCATGTCGATGGCGTTGGACCCGCCGTTGCCGGACACGAACTTCTGATAGTCCACGTTCTGGAGCGCACCATAGCAATCCGCCCCGATGAGCAGGACATTGTCCATGCTGCCCTGGTTGAGTTTGACAAGCTCGATGAAAGCCCTGATCTCGCAAGGCCGGAGAATGGCTGCCACCATGCCTTGGTCGGTTTGCCCCCTGGTCAGCCGGGCCACCATGCGAGCGGCATTCAAAGGAAAGGATGGGGCAAGGGGGTCTGCCTGATCCAGGTTGTCTGGGTTGGTGATCAGGGTGGGCATGACTGAGCCCTTTGAACCGAGGTGGCAGGGCACGAGCACCGAGCCGATTTCCTGATCCTGGAGCAGAGTTTTGAAGAAGTCTTGCAGACCAAGGACGGGATTCCCGTCCGTCACCTCGATCGTCACTGCACTCGCCATTGTCTCCTCCCATTGAGAAGGATGTGTTGTCTGGGAACGATGCTCAGAGCAGCATCCGCTTGTCCTTACACCACCTTAAGCTGTCTAGCCTGGTTGGGGCCAAGGTTTTTGATCGCTTCCACGTACTCGTTGACGGTTTCAGCAAACTCATTGCCCTCGCTGGCACCCACCCAGGTCAGCTTGATTCGCTCTTCTTCAAAGCCGAAGCGCGGGAGTATTTCCTTCAAGAGCTTCATGCGCCGCCTGGCCTTGTAGTTGCCGTTGATATAGTGGCAGTCCCCCGGGTGGCAGCCGCTGACAAGCACACCGTCTGCTCCACTCAGAAGGGCCTTGATCACGTACTTGGGATCGACCATGCCCGTACACATCATGCGGATGAGACGAATATTGGGCGACTGGACCATGCGCGCCGTTCCGGCCAGGTCAGCGGCAGTGTATGTGCACCAGTTGCACACAAACGCCACGATGGTGGGGTCAAATGTATTCATGGCTTCCTCCTGGGGGTTAATCCGTCGCCTCAACCGGTGCCGGGGCCTCCTGTGGCGGTGGTGGAACAGGCAGGTCACCCAGAACACCTTCCAGTTCGGCAAAGATCTGGTTTTCGGTAAAATGTTTGATCTGGGCGGCCCCGCTGGGACAATGCCCGGCGCAGCTGCCGCAACCCTTGCACATGGCTTCGTTGATCACCGACACGCCGCGCCGTTCGTCGAACTCAATGGCCGAGTAGGCGCACAGCTCGATGCACGACTTGCAACCGATGCAGATGTCGGGATTGATCCAGGAAACAGTGGGGGAGATTGTCACCAGCCCCCGCGATGCCAGTGCCAGGGCCTGGGCCGCACCGCCCGAGGCGTGTGACACCGCGTCAGGGATGTCCTTGGGCCCCTGACAGGTTCCGGCCAGGAACACCCCGTCTGTGGCTGTTGACACCGGCCCCAGCTTGGGGTGCTCTTCCAGGAAGAAACCGTCCAGTCCCTGGCTGATGCCGAAGATGCGGGCCACTTCCGGTGCGTTTTTGCGCGGCAACATGGCCGTGCACAGGATGACCATATCCACCGGGACCCGGAGCTTTCTGCCCAGGAGGGTGTCCTCGGTGATGACGATGAGCTTGCCCTCTTCCTCAGGGGTGAGGGCCTCGTTTGTGACCTCACCGGGGCGTCCCCTGATAAAAGTCACCCCCTCTTCCTGGACTTTGCAGAAGAACTCTTCATACCCTTTCCCGAAGCAGCGCATGTCGATATAGAAATTATAGACCTTGACATTGTGACCGATCTTGTCCTTGAGCAGGTGGTCGTATTTGAGGGCGTACATGCAGCAGACCCGGGAACAGTACTCACAGTAGTTCTTGTCCCTGCTGCCCACGCAATGGATGATGCCCACACTTTCCGGAGGGGCGCCGTCTTTCTTCAGGATTTTTCCGCCTGTGGGACCCACGGCATTATTCAGTCTTTCGAACTGAAGACCAGTCAACACATTGTCCAGTCTGCCATAGCCATACTGCTTGAGCGGGGTTGGATCCAGAGTATCGAAACCCGTGGCCAGGATGATGGTGCCCACCTGGACATCAAGTGTTTCTTCCTTTTGTTGGAAGTCGATGGCCCCGGAGGGACAGAGCTTCTCGCAGGCCCTGCATTTCCCCTTGGTGAGGTAGAGGCAGTTGTCGGGATCAATGACAGGCTTGTTGGGTACGGCTTGCGGTGAGTTGCGGTAGATGGCCCCGCGTTTGCCCATGCCTTCCTCGAACTCGCTGGGAACCTTGCGGGGGCATTTCTCTGTACACAGACCGCAGCCGGTGCACAGATCCATTTTCACGTAGCGCGGCTTCCTGCGGATCTTGACTTCATAATTTCCAACAAAGCCACTGACCTCTGAAACCTCGGACCAGGTCAAAAGGTTGATGTTGGGCTCCTGGGACACGGCCACCATCTTGGGAGTGGAGATGCAGGCGGCGCAGTCCAGGGTGGGGAAGGTCTTGTCGAACTGGGCCATGTGGCCCCCGATGGACGGGGATTTTTCCACCAGGTGGACCTTGTGGCCGGACTTGGCCACGTCCAGGGCCGCCTGGATCCCTGCAATACCTCCACCAACCACCAGGACGTCAGGGTGGACGTTCTCCTCCCGGGAGAACAGCTCGTGGTGATAGTTGACCCGCTGCACAGCGGCCTCGACCAAGTGTTTCGCCTTTCGAGTGGCCTCTTCAGGGTCCTTGACCACCCAGGAGCAGTGCTCCCGGATGCAAGTCATCTGGAAGAGGAAGGGGTTGAGCCCGGCCCGGAGGCAGGCGTTCTGAAAGGTCTTTTCGTGCAGCCGGGGGGAGCAGGAGGCCACCACGACCCGGTTCAGACCGAGCTCCCGGATGTCCTTGATGATCATTTCCTGCCCGGGGTCCGAGCACATGAACTTGTAGTCCCTGGCCACGGCCACGTTGCGAAGCCCCCCGGCGAACCCGGCCACGGCTTCCACGTCGACCTTGCCGCCGATGTTGGTCCCGCAGTGGCACACATAGACGCCGATTCGGTTTGCCATTGTTCTCTCTCCTTCTGAAGATCTGCCGCTTCACCCGTCAGCCGTCCGGCCGCCGTTGAGGGTCAGCAAAAGCTCTCCCACCTTGCGCTTCAGGCGTTCGTTTTCTTCCTCCAGGGCAGTCACCCGTTCCGAGAGACCGCGGGCTTCAAAGGCACGGAAGGCATTCGAAAAAAACGTTTCCTTCCATTTGTAGAAAAGGCTCTGACAGAGGGCGTGCTCCCTGCAGAGCTGCGAGACGGGTTTTCCCTGCAGGCTTTCGAGCACGATGTCCGCCTTGGCATGCGAGCTCCAGACCCGCCGCTTCGCTCTTTCAGACATGCCCCTGCGACCTCCTGTTCAGCCCGAATCTTGAAGTTCTCCCCCACCGCCGGCGCTGCCTGCCGTGTCCATTGCTTTGGACTCTTTAAGAACAAAATTCGTGCCTGAGAGGGATTTTAAGAATATATCCTTTTGTTCCAGCAGGTTATAAAGAGCGGTTCTCCCCTTGGCAGGGTGTTGTAAGGGGGGAAATGTCTTGAAAACGGAGACAATGTCTATTATTACAAGACAGGAGGGAGCAGGCGTGGTATCCCAGGCGTCAACAACGCTTGGAGAATGCCTCTCGGGCAAGGGGCTGGCGGCTCTGCTCCGCGTGGTTGCCTGTCCCGGCTTCTGTCTTTTTTTCCAAGACGGAAGGGAGTGTTGCACAAAGGATTCAGGGGCAGTTTACTCTTTGCACAAACAGCAGGCAGGTGAGATTTCGTGGTCAAGGCAACACCTTCCACAGTGGACAGGCTGAAGGTCCTGTCGGCGGTCATCGAGGGGACCTCTGACGGCGCCCTGGTCATCGATCCAAACGGAAAGATCCTGGCGGTCAACTCCATTCTGGCGGATCAGATCGGGGTTCCGAGGGAGGAGCTCACAGGCTGCTGCCTCTGGGACGTCTTGCCCGAAGAGGTGGCTGCCCGGCGCAGGGTCGTGTACGAGATGGCGGTCAACTCCAAAACGAGCATCCATTACGAGGACGACTCCAGGCCGGGCTTCATCTACGACACCCGGCTGCACCCTGTTCTGGACGAGCAGGGGGAGGTGAGCGACATCGTGGTGTTCATCGCCAACATCACCGAGTCCAGGCAGGTCGAAAAGGATCGCCTGCGCTTGCGATCCGCCATCGAGCACGCTGTCGAAGCCTTTGTCATTACGGATGAAAACCTGGTCATCCAGTACGTGAACCAGACGGTCGAGAGCCTGACCGGCTACACCCAGCACGAATGCGTGGGCAAGAGCCTGGACATGTTTTATGTGGGCAAAAAGCAGCGGGGAATGTTGAACAGGATCGTGGAGCGCCTGAACCGCGGCGAGATCTGGATCGGCAAGACGTCCAACACCAGGAAGGACGGGCAGGTCATTCGCTGTGAGAAGACGCTCTCCCCCATCCGCAGCAGGCATGGGATCATTGTGGGCTTTGTCAGTGTATGGCGCGACGTGACCCAGGTCTCGGACCTGCGCAAGCAGCTGCACCATGCCCAGAAGATGGAGGCCATCGGCACCCTGGCCGGGGGCATTGCCCACGACTTCAACAACATCCTGGGGCCGGTGATCCTGCACACGGAGATGGCCCTGGAGATGGCCGGTGACAACCGTGTGCTCGCGGACTCCCTGGAGCAGGTCCTGGAGGCAGGGAAACGTGCCAGGGAGCTGGTCTACCAGATCCTGAACTTCAGCCGCATGCGCGAGCTGGACGAGCACATCCCCTTCAAGGTCTCCTCGATCCTCAAGGAGTGCGTCAAGCTCCTGCGGCCCAGCCTGCCCTCAAGCATCAGGGTCTTCGAGGACATCCAGACGGAAGAGGACGTCATCATTGCCGACCCGGCCCAGGTGCACCAGCTGCTCATGAACCTGTGCACCAACGCGGCCCAGGCCATGGAGGGCCAGGAAGGGGAGCTGCGGCTCAGCGTCCGGGCCATGGAGCTGAACGAGCACAACTTCAGGGAGTATCCCCAGACCGAGCCGGGCTCGTTCGTCGAGATCAGGGTCGAGGACACGGGCCACGGGATCCCTGCCCAGACCGTGGGAAGAATATTCGACCCCTTCTTCACCACCAGGAAGGGGCGGATGGGCACGGGTCTCGGCCTGGCAGTGGTCCACAACATCGTCAACCGGCTCGGTGGGGGGGTCAAGGTCGTGAGCGAGCCGGGCCAGGGGGCCAGCTTTTCCGTGCTCATCCCCCGGCAGGAAGGGCTGTACGTGGAGTCCGCAGACTGCTGCGCCGTGAACATCAGGGCCCGGAAGGGGGAGAGGGTGCTCGTGGTCGACGACGACGAGGCCATGCTCAGGGCCACGCAGCAAGCCCTGGAGCGTCTTGGATACCACGTCACCACGGCGCAAAGCGGAACAGAGGCCAGGCAGCTGGTGGTGGAGGACTCGACGCGCTACGACGCCGTGCTGACGGACCTGACCATGCCGGACATGTCCGGGGCCAGGCTGGCCAAGGAGTTGCGCGGGATTAACGCCACTCTGCCCATCATCCTGGCCTCGGGGTACACAGAGTCGTTTTCACCTTTGACCCTGGGCGAGATCGGCATCTCACGTTTTATCATGAAGCCCTTTCAGAGTGAGGAGATCGGGACCATGCTGCGATGTCTGATTGACGAGCGGCGTCCCGGTGAGTCCTCAGGAACATGATGTGTTGCCCGCAGCTCGGGAAACCTAGAACAGCATTGAAAAGGATGTGACATGGCCAACGTGCTCATCATCGACGATGACCAGATGCTTTGCAGCGCCCTGGCGGCCGTGGTCGGCAAGATGGGGCATGTGCCCAGCGCCGCCTTCACCCTGAAGCAGGGCATCAAGAAGGCCCTGACCGAACCCTACGAGGTGGTCATCCTGGATGTCTGGCTTCCGGACGGGAACGGGCTGGAGGCGATTCCTGAAATCAGGGAGGCAGCCAGCGCCCCGGAGGTGATCATCCTGACCGGGGCCGCAGACCCGGACGGTGCCGAGCTGGCCACCAGGAGCGGCGCCTGGGACTACCTGACCAAGCCCCCGGCCCTGAGCAAGATCAAGCTTTCAGTGCAGCGGGCGGTGGACTACCACAGGGAACGCAAGATCAAGCAGCCGTTCATGGCCCTCAAGCGCAACGGCATCATCGGCGACACCCAGGCCCTGCGCAACTGCCTGAACACCGTGGCCCAGGCAGCCAGCACGGACAGCAACGTGCTCATCACCGGGGAGACCGGCACAGGAAAGGAGCTTTTCGCCCGGGCCATCCACGACAACAGCCACCGCGCGGACCAGCCCTTTGTTGTCGTTGACTGCGCCTCTTTGCCGGAGAAGCTGGTGGAGAGCGTGCTCTTCGGGCACGAACGGGGGGCGTTCACAGGTGCGGACAGGAAAAGCGAGGGCCTGATCAAGCAGGCCGACAAGGGCACGCTCTTCCTGGACGAGGTGGGCGAGCTGCCCATTCAGCTGCAGAAGACCTTTCTGCGCGTGCTCCAGGAGCACTGCTTCAGATCCGTTGGCGGACGCAGGGAGGTCTGCAGCGACTTCCGGCTGGTGGCGGCAACAAACCGCAGCCTGGAGAAGATGATCGAGGAGTGGACCTTCCGGGAGGACCTCTTTTTCCGGCTGCGGACCATTCACATCGAGCTGCCGGCGCTCAGGGAAATGAAGGCGGACATCCGCGAGTTGACTTGCTTCACCATCAACGAGTACTGCCAGCGGCTGAACATTGAGCGCAAAGGCTACTCCCCGGAGTTTCTGGACTCCCTGTTCGAGTACAGCTGGCCGGGCAATGTTCGCGAACTCATCAGTGCCCTGGAGCACGCGGTTTCCATGGCCGGGGAGGAGCCGATCCTCATGCCCAGGCACCTGCCCATGGAAATACGCGTGCAGCTGGCACGGTCGTCCCTGACCATGGACCACCCACAGGCGGCGGCACCGGTTTCCAGGCAGCTCGATCCGGACAGGTTCCCCAAGCTCAAGGACTTCAGGGCCGAGGCTGTGGCCGAGTTGGAGCGGCAGTACCTGACAGAGCTGATGGCCATCACAGGACGCCGGATCCGACAGGCCTGTGAGATC
>CAZQOG010000016.1:0-35035 GCA_964594925.1 uncultured Desulfohalobiaceae bacterium | reverse complement strand
AGGACCTGGGCCGGCTACGGTCCTTTATCGCCAGCCCCTGCGGGTGGAATCGAAAAGGTTGGGTGCCTGCCGACCAAGCTCTCTTGGTTCGTTGCAATTTACAGAACCCCGTCGATTCCACAAAGGCTTCCTCCGGGTCTGGCGGGACCGCAGCAAGGCCCAAAAGGCAAAAAGGCGTAAATCAAAGGCAGAGATTCCCGAGAACATTATGTGCAGCTTTCTCAGCACATTCCACACAAAACATAGGAGAACCTTCTTGCTTTGAGCTTTCAGCTTTGAGCTTTGAGCAGTTTCTTTCTTGCTTCCAGCTTCCAGCTTCGAGCTTCCAGCTTCAACGCAGTCCCCCCCTCGCACAAGGCTACGGAGGGCGGGCCAGCGGGGATTTTTCAACCTTTCTTTGCAGGCCGTTCAAAAACCACGCTGGCAAGGCGCTTCATCAGGGACAAGGCCGAAGCGTATTTCTTATACGTGAGGGTTTGGCCCTGATGAAGCAACGCAGTCCAGCGGGGATTTTTCAACGGCCTGCTAGACTGAGAGGTCGATGATATGGCCGGGCTCCGTCTCGGACTTGTCGTGCGCCTCTTCTTCCGAGCCCTCCTCCTCTTGTTGCCGGCCGCCCGCAAATCCATGCTTGGAACCCCCATCCCGGGTGACCTTTTGTGCGGCCTCGCCGCGCTCGGCCCGGGGCACCAGGCCCCGTTCACGGATCTGTTTCTCCAGGGCCTTTCTGCTGAGCTGGGTCTGCATGGCCTCGGGGTGGAACTGCTCCGCATTCTGCAGCTTCTGCAGGTGGGGAAGCTGGGAGACCAGCACGGAGATGTCCAGGGGAGAAACCATCAGATCACCATGTACTCGACGATGTAGAGGTGGGTGAACTCGCTGTGCTCAAGGGGGCTGTTCAAGGCCTGAAGGATGTCCTGTTTGAGGGTCCCGACGTTGTCCTCGTCACGCAGAAAAATCAGGTCCTTGTCCTTGAGATATCGGTACACAGCATCACGCAGCAGGAGTGTCTTGTCCAGAATTTCCTGTTTGGAATCCGCTGTCCCGGGGCCTGCAGCGGTTATGGAAAGGTTCAGAAAACGGATGCTGTCCTCCTGGACATACTCGACCAGAAAGGGGGCGAAGCTGATGGAAAGCGGCTGGTCAACCAGCTCCGTATTTCCAGAAGTACTGCCCTGCGCGAGTTCCCGGGGTTTCTGCAGGGCCTGATCCCCCGCATGCCTCAAAAGCAGCAGCACGATCACTCCGGTCAGGATCAGTGCCAGGCCGGCACCGGCTGCAGCTCTCCAGAGGCGTGTCCCGGCCTCTGGGGCATCCTCCCCTGGTTGCTCTGAGACCTCTGCGGCGGGCTCAGCAGGGCCCTGGTCTTCCTCCTCCGGTCCGTCGTCGAGAAAAGGGGCGTCGTCGAGGTCCAGCTCGACCTTCTCCATGGCCCGGTGATCCTGGTCCCTGGCTTCCTGCTCGTCCAGCCCGGCTTTTTCCCCGGCTTCCGGGGGGGAGTCCAGCTCATCAAAGGTGTCTGTGTTGTCTTGCGCCATTGCTTTTTCCTGCCCGACTCACCAGAGGCCGATACGCGGGCGGTGCCGGGGATCAATCCTCCGAGTCGGTGCCGTACCTCAGCCTGAACTGGGAGCGCAGCTTGGCCAGGGCCTGGGAATGCAGCTGTGAGACCCGGCCTTCGGTGATGCCCATGACCTCGGAGGCTTCCCGCATGGTCAGCTCCTCTGTGTAGTACAGGGACAGAACCATTTTTTCCCGCGCGGTCAGATCCCGGATCAGCCCCGTGAGCATCCCGACCAGCTCCTGGCGGGAGGTGGCCAGATAAGGCTCCGATCCAGTTGGACTGCTGGTGGAGGCGACCTTTTCCTCGATCAGGTCCAGGCTCAGGCAGACCTGGTTCTGAAGGGCTGCAAGCCCCTGCTCCACCTCGTCCATGCGCAGCCCGGTCTCCAGGCCCAGCTGCTCAGGGGTGGGGGCTGTGCCCGAGGACTGCTCGATGCGCAGTGCCGCGGTTTCCAGCAGTCTGACCCGTTGCCGCAACCCCCTGGAGAACCAGTCCATGCGGCGCAGCTCGTCCAGCATGGCCCCCTTGATGCGGTTCTCGGCATAGGTCTCGAAGCGGATGCCCTTGTGAGACTCATACTTGCCCAGGGCCTCGACCAAACCCAGTGTCCCGGCGCTCAGGAGCTCGTTCAGCTCGATGTGCTGGGGCAGCTTGGCCTTGAGCCTCAAGGCGATGATCTTGACCTTCTGGGCATAATGGCGCACCAGCAGGTCCTTGTCCGCCGCGGACAGGTCTTCCCAGTCCACCTGGCCGGATTCCATCCGCAGCCAGGGACTATTCCCGGAAGAGCAGTTTCTTCCAGAAGAACTTGATGTTTCCATCGAGTGTATCGGGAGCGCTCCATTGGGTGATGGTTCGTGCGATATCCATGACGTTGCGGCTGGCGGGGTTGTCAGGGGCCAGGTGGAGGAAGGGGACCTGCTGGACAACGGCCTTGCGCACAATGGTGTCGCGCGGGACATACCCGAGAATGTCCAGGGACACCCCGCTGAGAAAGTGATCGCAGGCAGCGTGCAGCCTGGAGAAGACCTGCCGGGCCTCCTTGATGTCCCGGGCCATGTTCACGATAACGGCGAAGCTGTTCACGTCGTGCAGGTTCTTGAGGATCTTGATCAGGGCATAGGCGTCGGTCAGGGAAGTGGGCTCCGGAGTGAGGATCAGGATGCGGTGCTGCACGGCAAGATTGAAGTAGATGACGTTGTCGTTGATGCCCGCACCGGTATCCACCAGCAGGATGTCGGTGCTGTCCTCGAGCATGTCCAGGCCTTCCAGAAGGTCGAGCTTCTGGCCGGTGCTCAGTGAGAGCATCTCGCTCACACCAGAGGCGGCCGGCAGGATGGTGAAACCGTACTCGGTCTCCTGGAGGATGGAGCCCATGTCCACATTTTCGTGGAAGAGGTGGAAAAGGTTCTTCTCGGGAGCCATGCCGAGGAGCACGTCCACATTGGCCAGCCCGAGGTCGGCGTCCATGAGCACGGTGCGCTTGCCCAGCCTGGTCAGGGCATAGGCAAGGTTGACCGAAAGATTGGTCTTGCCGACCCCGCCCTTGCCGGAAGTGACGGAGAATACCAGCGGCATGGACTGGCTCATGAAACCTGCACCTTTCTGGGTTCATGTTCCACAGGGGCTGAGACGGACCAGTCCCGGGACTCCCCGCGACGCAGGCCCGGGAGCCGGTGCCTGAAGACAAGCTCCCAGAGCATCCTGTCCTCTGCCGGAAAAAGGCTGTCCTTGAGGCTGGGCCCGGTGGAGAGCAGAGAGACCGGAAGGCCGGTGTCATGGGTTGCATTGACCATGGAGCCAAAGGTACAGGCTTCGTCGATCTTCGTCCAGGCAAGGCTGGCCAGGGATCTGGTGGCGTATGCCTTCAGATAGGCCTCGAGCTGCTTTTCGCTGAAAAGAGGGCTGAGCACCAGGTGCACGCAGAGCTCCTTGAGCACTGTGCACCCCCGTTGCTTGAGCCAGCCGTCCAGGGGCAGGGCGGCTGCCATTCCGGGCAGGTCGATGAAAACCTTGTCGTGGCTTGCGCAGTGTCGGGAGGCCAGGGCCCACTCGCGGGGGGAGCCCGCCTCCAGGTACTCGATGTCCGAGAGCTCGGCATAGTGCTGCAGGAAGAGCCGCCCCTTTCCCTGGTGCAGATCGGCGTTGATCAGGCAGATCCGGGCTTGGGGGAGCTCCCGCTTGCAGCGCAGTGCCAGGCGCAGGCAGGTGGTGGTCTTCCCCACACCGTGGGGACCGGCCAGGGCATGATACCGCAGGGGCCAGCTTTCCTGGACCCAGGGTCTGGTTGCCACGAGCTTGAACAGCTGCTGCAGGGGGGGGATGTCGGGCTGCTCCCTGAACCCCTGCCACAGCTTGAGCAAGACCTGTCCGTTGACCCCTTCCCCTTCCAGGCTGTCCAGGATCAGGCGTTGCCTGCCGTTGAGCTGGTCGCGCTCCATGTGCGGAAGGACCAGGCTGAGCACGTTCTCCTTGAAATGGGCCCAGTCCCGCTGCCACTCGCTCCAGCCGGGAAAGGCGGGTGCCACCGTATCCGTGGCGGGCTCCTGCTGGGGGTCGACCGCGGCGGTGACCTGGCAACGGGTCTGGCCGTTCTCCTTCACGGTCTGTGAATCGAGGATGATCGCGTCCTTGCCGAGCTCCGCCTTGATGCGCGACAGGACCTCCCTGGTGCTGGCTCCGCAGAAGGTCTTAACCTGCATGGCCGATACCCGCCGTGCTCAGGGTTTCAAGCTTGATCTCCGCAGGGATTTCGGCCTGGGAGATGACCGGGAGGTTGGGGACGAAGCGTGCCAGAAGCTGGGCCAGGTGGGGCCGGATGCCCGGAGAAACGAGCAGCACGGGCTGGCCGTCCGTTCCCACGGCCTTCTGCATGGACTCGTTGAGGGCCTTGATCATTTGCTGGGCCAGCCTGGGGTCCATGGCCAGGTATGCGCCGTGGTCGGTCTGGCGGATGTTCTCCTGAACAGTGTTGTCCAGTTCCGGATCCAGGGTGATGATGGGCAGGGTCCCGTCGGAGGTCAGGTAGGCCTTGACAATGGTGCGGGCCATGCGTTGGCGAACGAACTCGGTGAGCTGATCGGGGTCCTTCAGGGAGGTGCCGTAGTCGGCCAGGGACTCCAGGATGGTCAGCATGTCGCGGATGGAGACATTTTCCCTGACCAGGTTCTGGAGCACCTTCTGGACCGCCCCAAGGGACAGGGTCCCCGGGACCAGCTCCTCAACGACCTTGGGGGTGCGCAGGGACAGGTTGTCGAGCAGGGACTGCACTTCCTGCCGTCCCAGGAACTCGTGCAGGTTGCGCTTGAAGATCTCGGTCAGGTGGGTGGCGATGACCGTGGAAGGGTCGACCACGGTGTACCCGGCCATCATGGCCTCTTCCTTGCGGGATTCCGGGATCCACAGGGCAGGGAGGTTGAAGGCCGGCTCTTTGGTCTTGATGCCCTTGACCCGGTGCTTGGCGTCTCCCGGGTCCATGGCCAGAAAGTGATCGATCATGATCTCGGCGGAAGCCATGCGGTTGCCCTTGATGCACACCACGTACTGCCCGGGCTTGAGCTCCAGGTTGTCCCGCACGTGCATGGATGGGATGACCACGCCCATGTCCAGAGCGAACTGCCGTCGGATGGACCTGATCCTGGCCAGGAGGTTGCCGTCCTGCTCCTCGTCCACCAGGGGAATGAGCCCGTACCCCACTTCCAGCTCCAGCATGTCCAGTGGCAGCAGAGCCTGGACCTCCTCCGGTGTGTCGAGCTTGGGCTCTTTGGGGGCACGCTCCTGCGTGGCCCGGCTCTGGACATCGACCTTGTGTCTGGCCGCAATGACCGCCAGCAGGAACAGGACCCCGGAAAGCAGCATAAACGGCATTGTGGGCATGCCGGGCACGAGCCCGAAGACGAGCAGGACAACGGCCACCAGCCGCAGGGCCCTGGGGTGGTTGGTGAGCTGGCCCAGGAACTCCTCTCCCATCTTGGCTTCTGCTGCCGCCCGGCTGACAATGATGCCCGCCGAGGTGGCCGTGAGCAGTGAGGGGATCTGGGCGACCAGGCCGTCGCCCACGGTCAGCAGGGTGTAGGTCCGGGCCGCTTCCATCCAGCCCATGTTCTGCTGTACGACGCCGATGAAGAAGCCGCCCACGATATTGATGGCCGTGATGAGGATGCCCGCCTTGACATCTCCGGAGACGAACTTGCCGGCGCCGTCCATGGCCCCGTAAAAATCCGCCTCCTTGCGCATGGCATCCCGCTGCTCCTTGGCCTGCACCTCATCGATCAGCCCTGCATTGAGGTCCGCCTCGACAGCCATCTGCTTGCCGGGCAGGGAGTCCAGGGTGAAGCGGGCGGCCACCTCGGCGATGCGGGTCATGCCCGCAGTGACCACCATCTTGTTCAGGGCGAAGAGGATGAGGAAGATGATCAGCCCGATGACGTAGTTCCCCCCCACCACGAACTGGCCGAAGGATTCGATGACCCGCCCGGCTGCATGGCTGCCCTGATCCCCGTGCATGAGGATGACCCTTGTCGTGGCCACGTTCAGGGCCAGCCGGAGCAGGGTGGTCACCAGCAGCAGCGAGGGAAAGATGGAGAACTCAAGGGGAGAGGTCATGAACATGGACGTGACCAGGACCACCAGGCCGAGCGAGATGCTGAAGGTCAGCATCATGTCCAGCACGACAGTGGGCATGGGGATGAGCATCACGAAAAGGATGATGATCACCCCGGCGGCAAGCATGATGTCTCCCTGGCGGGCGAACCGCTGGTAGTCCATGTTCAGGAGGGCTGCTTTGCTTGCCATAGAATTGACGCCTGGAGGTTGGGTCTGGTTGCTGCTCTCTACCGTGCCTGTGCCTTGAACCGGTGGAGCTGGGCCAGGATCGAGGCCACGGCCTGGTAAAGCTCCTCGGGAATGGTCTCGCCGACTGCGACACTTTTATACAAGGCTTGTGCCAAGGGTTTGTTTTCCTTGATGGGCACGTTGTGTTCCCTGGCTATGCCCTTGATCTTTTCGGCAAGAAAATCAGCACCCTTGGCCAGGACCATGGGCGCGGGGGCCTTGGCCAGGTCATAGCGCAGAGCCACGGCCAGGTGGGTGGGGTTGGTGATGATCACGTCGGCAGAGGGCACGTCTCTGAGCATGCGGCGCTGCATGACGGTCATCATCTTTTTGCGCTGCGCCGCCCTGACCTCGGGATTTCCTTCGGCCTGCTTGCGTTCGTCCTTGGTCTCGTGCTTGGTCATCTTGAGCTTCTCTTCATACTCCCAGCGGGTATAGAACAAGTCGGCCACGGCGATGAGGATCATCGGGACCAGGGCGTACATGACCATCTTGGCCCCGGTGGCCAGCATATAGGTTATGGTGCCCTGGACATTGGTGTAGAAGAGGGGGATGAGATTGTGGAACTCGCTCTTGAGCACCAGGTAAGGGGCAAGCCCGACCGCGCAGGCCTGGAGCAGGCTGCGCAACAGCCTGACCATAGTCTGGGTGCTGATAAACAGTCGCTTGACCCCCGCCACCACGTTGAAGGTCTTGCCAAGCTTTGGCTCGAAGACCTTGGTGGTCCACAAGGAGCCTACCTGAAGGCGGACGGACACAAAGGCGATCAAGGCGAGCAGAAAGAGCACGGGCAGGACCATGAGCGCGATTTTCGAGGAGCAGTAGGTCAGCAGGGCGAACAGGTTGCCCCGCGAGAGGTCCATGGTCAGGGAGTTGCCGAAGATTTTGAGGAAGATGTCGGTCAGGTTGTTGCCGATAAAGCCGATCAGGATCCACAGGGCCACCAGCCCGGCCAGGAGCACGCAGACCTTGGAGAGCTCCTGGCTTTTGGGGACGTTCCCTTCACGGCGGGCCTTGTTCCGGCGTTTGGGGGTGGCTTGCTCTGTACGGCTCGGATCGGTCTGCGGCATGGTCGGGGATGCTGCTCAGCCTGCGGCCCTGAGCACTCCGTTGTAGAGGGGCACGATGGTGCCGATGAACTGCTCAATGAACCTGGCCAGCAGGGAGAAGATCAGGCTGATGAACAGAAATCCAACGGCGATCTTGAGGGGGAAGCCCACGAACAGCACGTTCATCTGGGGGGCGGCCCTGCCAATCAGGGCCAGGGCCAGATCAACCAAAAAGACCGCGGCCATGACCGGCGCGGCGATCTTGACGGCCAGCACAAAAATTTGACGGGAAAAGCCAATGACCTGCTCGGCCAGCCCGGGGGTGATCAACAGGCCGCCGGGCGGGACAAGCTCAAAGCTGTGGCTGAACCCCTTGAGCATGTAGAGGTGGCCGTTCATGGACAAGAACAGCAGCATGGTGATCATGTACAGAAACTGGGCCGTAATGGCCTCGGAAACCCCGGTCATGGGGTCGACCACGTTCATCATTGCAAATCCCATCTGGAAGCCGATGACCTGGCCGGCGGTCTGCACCGCGGCAAATACGATGTGCACCAGCAGGCCCAGCACCAACCCGAGAATCAGCTCGCCCAGCACCATGAGGCCCATGTTCAGGGGATGGGCCGGTATTGCCGCGCCGGGAAAGGAGAGGTGGGGCCAGAACCCAAGCGTCAGGATCAGGGTCAGGGCTGCCTTGACCAGTTTGGGAATGCCCTGACCACCGAAAAAGGGCAGCAGGAAGACGACCAGGCTGATGCGCAGCAGGGTCAGCAAAAAGGAGAGCATCTGGGAGGTGTCCAGCTGGAAGAGGTCCATGGCCGATGCAGAAGCAAGGAACGGACCAGGGGCAGAGGAGAAGGAAAACGCCCATCCCGATCGCGGGATGGGCGTCACGTGCCTGTAAGTGATTTGCCTGTCAGTTGAGGATGTAGCGCTCGGGATTGACCGGAACGCCGTCCACCCTGACCTCGTAGTGGAGGTGGGGGCCGGTGGAGCGGCCGGAGTTGCCCATGTTGGCGATGATCTCCCCCCGCTGCACGACCTGGGAGATCTTCAGGGAGCTGTCGTCCAGGTGGCCATAGCGGGTGATCAGTCCGTTGCCGTGGTCCAGAACCAGCATCTTCCCGTAGGCACCTTCCTTGCCCAGAAAAGCGACCGTTCCCTTGGCGGGTGCATAGACTGGCGTTCCGGTGGGGCCGGCAATGTCAAGGCCCTTGTGGAACTCCCGGCGGCCGGTGAAGGGGGACTTGCGATAGCCGAAAGAGGAGGAGATCCATCCCCGGACCGGCCAGATGGAAGGTGTGGAGGCCAGGACCTCCTGGTTGTTCCTGATGGCCTGCAAAAGCTCCTGCTGGCGGATTTCCTCCAGCCGGGCCTCGGTGTTGAGCTGGTCGATGAAGTTGTGCATCTTGCGGGCCAGCAGATCCTGACGGTGCAGTGACAGGTAGCCCTCGGCAAAGGTGTCGGTCTCGGCGCCACCCAGGGCGTTGGTCATCCTCACATCGCCCGGTTCCAGATTGAGCATGACCCGAAGCTTGTCGTCCAGGTCGACGACCCTGGTCAGGTCGCTGCTCAGCGAGCTGACCTTGTTGGAGAGGCTGACCAGCTGGATGTTTTGTTCCTGGACAGTCTGCTCAGCCTCGGCAAGCTGCCGCTTCAGGGCGGCATGGTCGGCGAAGTATTTCCACAGGATGAGGTTGCTGACCAGCAATGCCGCGACCAGCAGCACCAGGAAGGAGCAGGTCAGCCCGTTGACACCGAAGGTGCTGCACTGGCCGGTGCGGTCTTTGAAGACCATGACATGGTATTTTTTGAACATCATGGCTGACAGAGAATCCTTGCCGATGGGTGCAGGAAGATGCCCCCGGGGCTGAGTGATCCCTTCGTATGGGGTTGATCCACCAAGGTCTTGAAAAACAAAAAAACATCCCATTCCAGGGTGTGGCGCAGCCACACCCCTGGTGGGCAATGAAGATTTCTCCTGTTTCCCTGAGCTATTTGAATCACCGTTTGAAGTCAAGCTGCCATCGGGTCAGGGCATTGTAGGTCTTGCGGCGCGATTCCTTGTCGTGGGACCAGAGCTGTTCCATTCTGGCTCGGATATCGGCGCGCCGGCTGGTCGATGCCGAGGGGCAGGGGTTCGCCCAGATGGGCAGCCCCCACTGCCTGCAGGCTGCGGCGATCGATTTCTTTTCCACCATGAGCAGGGGCCGGACCAGCTCGAACTCTCCGCCAAAGTACTCGGCGCGCGGAAGCATGCCCTCCACCCGTCCGGATTGTAAAAGGTTCATGAAGAAGGTGGTCACCAGATCCTCTGCGGTGTGACCCAGGGCAAGATGGGAGAGGCAGTACCACTTGCACAGGTCGAAGAGGCGCTTGCGCCTGAACCAGCTGCAGTGGAAGCAGGGTGAGTTTTTCCTGTTCTCCGGTGAATGGGCCCGTGGGCCCATGTCACTGTTCTCGAAATGACCGGCAATCCCGTTTGCGGCCGACCAGTCGGCCAGGGGCCGGTGCAGGCCGGGATCGAATCCCGGATTGATGTGCAGGGCCAGGATCTCCACGGGGAAGGGCAGGCGGCGGATGTACAGGCTGAGCACCTTGAGCAGCACAAAGCTGTCCATGCCGCCGGAAACAGCAACTCCCACCCTGGCGCCGGGCCAGAGCATGCGGGTGTGGTACATGAGTTTGCCCGCCTGGCTCAGGCATGTCTTCTGGGCAAAGGTCAGTTTCTTTCGGGGGTTCATGGGGTTCGGGCAAGTGTTTGGGGGGAGGTGTGGGTTGCGTGCCTTGACTGGAGGAGTGCAGGATTTACAGTCACATCCGGGACACAACCAGCCCCGGCAGCACCCCGGGTCGATTTATGACTTGACCGATCCAAAGTCAATCATTTAAGTAACTCTGTTTGTTTGGACGAGCAGCTGAAGGGCCGAAACACAGTCGGGGGCAGGATGCCCGCTGACTCGACCCTGGAATTCACGCCGGAACAATCCTCGAGGAGGAACCATGGCCAGAATTACTGTTGAGGACTGCCTCAGCAAGATCAACAACCGCTTTCTCATCGCCCAGATGGCCATCGAGAGGGTCAAGATGTACCGGGACGGGTACGAGCCCATCGTTGTGAGCAAGAACAAGGAGGTGGTCACGGCCCTGCGCGAGATCGCCGCTGGGGAGGTCATTCCCTCCGAGGACATCCCCGAGGCCGGCATCTTCACCGCCTCGAAACACCAGGAAGAGCTTCCCGGATCGTGATGCACAAGCGCGATTACTACGAGGTCCTCGGTGTCTCCCGGGAGAGCTCCGGGGAAGAGATCAAAAAGGCCTACCGGCGGATGGCCATGAAGTTCCATCCCGACCGCAACCCCGGAGATGCCGAAGCCGAAGCCAGCTTCAAGGAGGCGGCCGAGGCGTACGAGGTGCTTCGTGATCCGCAGCGTCGCTCCAGGTACGACCAGTTCGGTCATGAAGGGCTGGGCAACGGGGGCGGCTTCCAGGGCTTTTCCTCCTCAGAGGACATCTTTAGCGCCTTCAGCGACATCTTCGGGGATTTTTTCGGCTTCGGCAGTGCCGGGCGCCGTGGTCCCAGGCCCCAGGCAGGTGCGGACCTGCGCTACAACCTGAAGATCTCCTTTCGCGAGGCAGCCAAGGGGACCGAGGTCGACCTGAAGATCCCCAAGAAAGTTGCCTGTGAGGAGTGCAACGGCTCCGGGGCCGAGCCCGGCCATGCACCGGAGACGTGCGGCCATTGCGGCGGCAGGGGCCAGGTTGTCCAGTCCCAGGGGTTTTTCCGTATTGCGGTGACCTGCCCCGCCTGTCACGGCGAGGGCCGGGTTGTTTCTCACCCCTGCAGCAGGTGCAAGGGCCGGGGCACCGTGCAGGAGACACGAAAGATTCAGGTCAGGATCCCGGCCGGCGTGGACAACGGGAGCCGGCTCAGGTTGCGGGGCGAAGGCGAGCCGGGCGAATACGGCGGCCCCCCCGGTGACCTCTACGTGGTCATACACGTTGAGGAGCACGACATCTTCGAGCGGCGGGGGCAGGACCTGCTGGTGCGCACCGAGATCGGTTTTGTACAGGCCTCCCTGGGCCACAGGATCGAGGTTCCCACTCTGGACGACCCCGTGCCCATGGACATTCCCAAGGGGACCCAGAGCGGGGAGATCTTCAAGCTCAAGGGCCTGGGGCTGCCCCATCCCGGAAGCCAGTCCTTCGGCGACCTGCTCATCGAGGTCACGGTAACCACCCCCAGAAGGCTGACCAAGCGGCAGGAGGAGCTGTTGCGGGAGTTTGCCAAGCTGGAGGCGGACAAGCCCGTGTCCAAGGTCAAGAATTTTTTCAAGAAGGCCATGGGGGACTGAGTGGCTGATACCCTGAGCCATGTCGACGAGAGTGGTTCGGCGCGCATGGTCGACGTCTCGGACAAGCCCGAGACCCTGCGCCGGGCCGTTGCCACCACCACGGTCAGGCTGTCTTCCCGGACCTTCGAGCTCCTCAGCAGCAATGCACTGCCCAAGGGCGACGTCCTGACCACCGCCAGGCTGGCCGGCATCCAGGCCGCCAAACGCACCGCCGAGCTCATCCCCCTCTGCCACCCCCTCTTTCTCAGCTTCGTGGACGTGCGCCTGACACCCGATGCCGCACGGGCAGCCGTGGTCATCGAGGCCGAGGCCCGGACCACCGGGCCCACCGGCGTGGAGATGGAGGCTTTTGTGGCGGCCCAGGTGGCCGCGCTCACCATCTACGACATGTGCAAGGCCGTGCAAAAGGACATCGTCATCGACGATTGCCGTCTTGTCCACAAGAGCGGCGGCAGGAGCGGCACCTACGAGGCCGCGGAGCGTGAGGCTGATAGCTCAAAGCTCAAAGCTCAAAGCTGAAAGCAAGACAAAAGAAAATCCTTCCTTCGCCTTTTCATTCTCTTGTCTACCAGACCATGCGGACCTTGACGCCCTGGTCGTGCATGTGCTGCTTGACCTGGGGCAGGGTGTACTCGCCGTAGTGCACGATGGAGGCGATCAGGGCTGCCGAGGCCCGGCCCCGGGTCACGGCCTCAACCATGTGCTGTGGGTTGCCCGCCCCGCCCGAGGCAATGACCGGGATGCGCACGGTGTCGCTGATCAGCCGGGTCAGGGCCAGCTCGTAGCCGTCCTTGGTGCCGTCGGCGTCGATGGAGTTCAGGCAGATCTCGCCCGCGCCCAGGGCTTCCACGGTCTTGGCCCATTCAAGAGCGTCCAGGCCCATGCGTTTCCTGCCGCCGTGGATGACAATCTCATACCCCGAGGGTGTGGCCGGGGCAGCATCCACCTTGAGCACGTCCATGCCCACAACCACGCACTGGGAGCCGAAGGCGGCAGCGCCCTGGGCAATGATGTCCGGGTTGTTCACAGCGGCCGAGTTGACCGAGATCTTTTCGGCCCCGGCCAGGAGCACGTCGCGCATGTCCTGAACCGTGGCGATGCCCCCGCCTACGGAAAAGGGGATGAAGATCTTCGAGGCCACCTCCTCCACCACCTTGAGCATGATGCCGCGGCGCTCGTGGGAGGCGGTGATGTCGTAGAACACGATCTCGTCCGCGCCCTGCTCGTAGTAGAGGCGGGCCGTCTCCACGGGATCCCCGATGTCCACGTTGCCCTTGAACCTGATGCCCTTGGTCAGCCGTCCGTCGCGCACGTCCAGGCAGGGGATGACGCGTTTACTGAGCATCGGCCACCTCCCGGCAGTAGGCGCTGAAGTTCTTAAGGATCTTCAGCCCGGGCCGCCCGCTTTTTTCCGGGTGGAACTGCATGGCCCACAGCCCGTCACGCCCGAGCACCGAGCAGAACTCCCGGCCGTATCCGGTCACCCCGAGGACATACGCCGGGTCTGGGTTGGGGTAGAAGGCGTGCACGAAGTAGAACTCGGCGTCTGCGTCCACCCCCTCGAAGAGCAAACATTCCCTTTTCAAGGTCACGCTGTTCCAGCCCATGTGCGGGATGTTGATGGGCAGTCCCTGCTCGTCGGTCAGGTCCTCGGTGAAGCGGACGCACTCGCCGGGCACCAGCCCCAAAGTGGTGGTGCGGTTCTCCTCACTTTTGTCCAGGATGACCTGGCAGCCCAGGCAGATGCCCAGCAGGGGCTTGCCCAGGTCGACCTGTTCCGTGAGCACCGTGTCCAGGGTGGATCCGGTCAGGTTGGTCATGGCCGATCCCGCGGCACCCACGCCGGGAAATATGATGCCCCGGGCCTGGGCAATGGTTTCGGGGTCGGCGGTGATGACGTTTGGTATGTCGAGAAAGTCCAGGGCCCGGCGCACGCTGGTCAGGTTGCCGGCCTGGTAGTCGATGATGGCGAGCATGGGGTACCTCCGCTGGTTGGGGAGGCTATCTGCTACCAGAAAAGCTCCCAGAGCCCAAGTGGGAAGTTTCGAGCTGGGAATTAATGAAATTCCACCCAGGACGAAGTGGACAGGGAAGAGACGGGGTGGACGGAGTGGACCAAGTGGACAGAGGCAGGGGAAGTGGACTGAGTGGACGGGGAAGAAAAGATCGGGGTGTTGTCTTGGTGCGTCCACAACGTCCACTCTTGGGCCTTTGTCCACTTTGTCCACCCCGTCCACAAATCCAGGTCCTCGAGTGAGCTGACTCGGGTCACGCGTGGTGACAGTGCTTTGACGAATTGAAAGGCCTCGATAGCGATCCCGATAGCGATGGGAGAAGGTCGGCCCTTCGGCGGCACTGTGCGGTAAATGTATCCCGGTGCATCGGCTCTTGAATTCCCCTGCCAATGTCTCTATTTCATTCTCGTATGTCTCACTTCTGGATCATGGAGCAGACCGATTCGGCGCGGTTTCCCTACCTGATCACCATCTATCAGGGGCAGCAGGTGAAGCTCAGGTTGCTGGCCCAGGATGTGTGGCCGGCTGAGGGCAAGAGCGTGTTCTGCCTGCGTTCGGAACGGCAGCAGGACTCGTTTTCCGTGGTCAGCACCGTGGAGCGCCTTCCCGCGCATATCGACCGCCGGGGCCCGATACTGTCCGTCACGCTCAAGCGCAAGGTGCGCAAGCGGTGCGAGTTTCTGTTCACCACCCGGGGGTACAAGAACAAGCCCGGGGAGTACGAACAGATCTTCTGGCGCACGCCGGGGTACTTCAAGCAGCGCCCGGCCCGGTTCAGGATCGCCAAGAGCACGGACCTGACCATCCTCATCGATCAGAACGAGCGCTACCCCTACAAGTATCAAAACAGCAGGCGCGCAAGCCTCCCGGTGGGAGATTATGCCGTGGAACACGGGGGGGAGATCGCGGCCGTGGTCGAACGCAAGACCTTTGTGGACTTCCTTGCCAGCCTGGTCAAGATCAACACCCTGCACATGACCCTAAGCGAGCTGAAGCGCTATCCACGGTCCGCCCTGGTGGTGGAGGCGCCGTTTCATTACTTCTCGGATCCCCGGCGGCTCGAGCCGAGCCGGATGGCGGCCGGGTCGGTGGTGTCCCTGATCATGGAGCTGTACGCCAGACACCCCGGCGTGCAGATCGTCTTTCTGGAGAACCGCAAGGTGGCCGCCCACTGGTGCGGGGCCTTCCTGGAGCAGTGCCTGGTCTGCCGGCAGTTCGATGCCAGGGAGCAGCCCGTGTTCAGGGAGTCCCGGGAGGCCTACCAGGCAGCCACCTACCGCTCGCCCGAGGCCTTTGTGCAGGCGGTGAAACGCTTCTCCTTCACCCAGCTGCAGGCCAACTTTCCCGACTGGAGTGAGTCGCGTCTGCGCTACCGGCTGAACAAGATGCGCAAGGCAAACAAGGTGATCTGCAAGGGACGGGGGCTGAAGGCCGTGTGGGAGGTGCGTGATTCAGGGTGATGGTTCGTTCAACGGCCCAAGGCCGACCAGTTTGCGCTCGTCAAATACCGGTCAGCAGAAAATCCAGGGCAGCTATGATGGCCTCTCGGTGGCCGGCAAGGGAGCCCACCTTGTCGCCCAGGGAGGTCAAAGGCACGCCGGCCAGTTCCGCTGTGGACAGGATCACAGGGATCCCCATGACGGTGAAGACGGGATTGAGGTGGGTCAGGGGCTTGCCGAAGCCGTCGGCCTCGGCCAGAGGGACCACCACCCGGGTGGCGAGCAAATCCAGAAGGTCGGCCTGGACGTCGAGCAGGTAGGGAAAGAGTTCCCGGGTGGCCGGGTTGGGGTTGGCGTAGACGTCGAACTGGGCCATCAGAACCGCCGCACTCCATTGCTGAACACGCCCACGGCCTGGACGCGCCGGTTATATGTCTCCACGGCTTCCCGGTTCTCTTTCTTCCAGGCCCGGCGTTGTTCCTCCTGCACCATGGCCACCAGGCACTCCTCCAGAGTCCTCGACAAGTTGATTCGCAGCGCTCTGGCTTGCTGCAGCAAGTCGCTGTTGATGCTCAGGTTGGTGGGTTTCTTGGGAGCGGTTGGGTCGTAGGCTTGTGATTGCATGGCTGTCCCCTTAGTTTAATGCGCATAGAATAGCAGTGATAATGCGCATATGCAATGCTCATGCTTGTGTCTGCTGGGTTGCAGCTACCGGTATCGGGGTTATTCAAAAACCAGTCCTGGAAAGATGGCGTGGAGGACTCCCGGTCATGGGAAGGAAAAAAAACCAGGCCACCCGGCACATTGCCGGGCCAGGGTGGACCGGGTGGACGAAGTGGACAGGTGCAGGGGAAGTGAACCGGGTGGACAGGCAAGAAAAGATCAGGCTTTGGTCTTGGGGCGTCCACTCCTGGGCCTCTGTCCACTCCGTCCACACAGTCCACAAAACCAGGTCCTCGAATAGCAGTTGCTATTCACTCCCTGTTCAGGTCGGCTTGCCGGTACTGTTTTCCAGTTTTCCCGTCGCAGGCCGGGGGATGCGGGTGAAGTGGGTGGTGTTGTTGGTGAACAGGGTGGGGTTGCGGCTCGGGGCGCAGGCGGCGATGGCCAAGTCGAAGTCGTCCAGGACGGAAGGTGAGGAATGGCGACCGCATTGACACTTTGAGCATCTAAGTGGAATGACTCTTTTTCTTCCAAATCGCAGCGGCGGGAAAGGATGTGACCGCGACAGCTGGGAATACAAAGAGAGAAACGGGAGCTAGTTCATGATCATCGTGACCGGCGGGGCTGGGTTCATCGGCAGCGCTTTTGTGTGGCAGCTGAACCGGATGGGCCGGGAGGACATCCTGGTGGTGGACAACCTGGGTGAGACGGAGAAGTGGCAGAACCTGGTCAACCTGAAGTATCAGGACTACCTGCACAAGGACGCCTACATCGAGATGGTCCTGGAGGGCCAGCCTCCCAGGCCCGAGGCCATCGTGCACATGGGGGCCTGCTCCTCAACAACCGAGCCCGACGCCGACTACCTGTACGACAACAACGTGCGCTACTCCAAGGCGCTGTGCCGTCACGCAATGGAAGAGGGGGCCCGGTTCATCTACGCCAGCAGTGCCGCCACCTACGGGGGCGGGGAGCACGGCTTCTCAGACGATCCCGGGCTCATCCCCAGGCTCAGGCCGCTCAACATGTACGGCTACTCCAAGCAGCTCTTCGACCAGTGGTTGCTGCGGGAAGGGCTCATCGACCAGGTCGTGGGCCTCAAGTACTTCAACGTCTTCGGCCCCAACGAGTACCACAAGGGGGAGATGAAGAGCGTGGTCTGCAAGGCCCACGCCCAGATCGTTGAGACCGGCAAGCTCAAGCTCTTCAAGTCCCACCGCTTCGAGTACGGCCACGGCGAGCAGCAGCGGGACTTCGTGTACGTCAAGGACTGCCTGGAGAGCATGGCCTGGCTTCTGGAGCACCCCGAGGTCAACGGGGTGTTCAATCTGGGCTTCGGGCGGGCGCACACCTGGAACGACCTGGCCAACGCGGTGTTCGCGGCCATGGGTCAGGAGCCGGTGGTGGAGTACATCGACATGCCGGAGGCCATCCGCGACAAGTACCAGTACTTCACCTGCGCCAACATGGACCGCCTCAAGGCCACGGGCTGCCCAGTGCCCGAAACTCCCCTGGAGGAAGCAGTCACCGACTACGTAGCCCACCTGCAGAAGGGCGATCCCTACCTGGGCGCGCCGTAGCTGACATATTGCAGCAAGATCTTGGGAGACGAAAACAAATGCATCTTCCAGGTGGAGCGTACTTTTTGAGTGCAACCCATTTTTTTCGTTGTCAGCGAAGCGGTTGTCGGAATCGTAATCGTAATCGAAACAGAGCCCACGGAGCGTTGTCTCAAATATAGAATTGAGCGCAAAGATTGGCGCAGGGCGCACGAAGTGAGTGGCCGGACGGAAAAGGTCGAAATCCAAGGTTTCAGTTCGTTTCTTTGGGGTGGTGCGGGTCAAGCTGCTGCAGGACTTCCCCGGCCTTTTTGTTTTTGGGGTTCTTTTTCAGGGCGGAGGCAGCGGCTTCCCTGGCCGCGGTTGCCCGTCCCTGGCGGAGCAGGATGCCGGCCAGGCGGGCGTACTCGTGCTCGCCCGCGCCGAAACGGCGCATGACCGTGGTCACGGCTTCCTCGGCCTGCATCCACTGGCCCAGCATCTCCTGAACAGTGACCATCTGGGCATGGGGGGCGGGGTTCTTGGGGTCCTGCTCCATGGCCATGCGGAAGTAGGCCTCGGCATCGGCTGCCTGCCCGTACTTGAGAAGCACGTTGCCGATGTACAGTGCCAGCCCGGGCTGGTCCTGGTGCTTCTGGAGCAGAAGCCGCAATGCCTTGCGTGCCTCGAGGTGCTGCTCCTTTTCGAGCAGACTGGAGGCGGCAAAGAGTTGGGCGTCGATGCCTTGCACGGTGGTCAGGGCCTTGGTGTACTCCGCCTTTTCAATGGCCCCTCGTATGGTGGTTCGGAGTTTCTTCAAGGTGGAGAGCAGTGCTTCTGCCCCAGCAGGCTTGAACACCAGGCCGCGGGGGAACAGGTTCTTGACCGTGGGCAGGGCTCCGAAGCCATGCAGCACCTCGTTGAGCAGGCCTTCCACCTCGTACTTTTCCTGTCCGATCAGCCGGGTGCGGCCGTGGAGCTCAAGCCCCGCTATCAGAGCTTCCAATGCCTTGAGCAGGTCGCTCCCCCTGACCGACACCCGGGCCCGGCCGAGCTGCTGCTTGATATCTCTGGCCGAAGGCATGGCTCCCTCCTGTGCAGGTGCCCTGATTGAAGAAGGAAAGCTTTTAGTGACACAGCTGGGCCAGGGACACAATCATTGACCCGGGCAGAGCATTGAGACGATTTACCGGCGTTTGAAGAGCTTTTCCAGGTCTGGGCGTGAGAAGCGCACAACCACGGGCCTTCCGTGGGGACAGTGGTGGCTGTCCGGGGTGTTCTGCCAGGCTTCGAGCAGGGCCACGGCCTCGTCGGTGCTGAGCCTGTCGCCGGCCTTGATGGCGGTGCGGCAGGCCATCATGGTCCACAGGTCGTCCAGGTCTTCCGCCTGCCCGCTCAGGGCTTCCTGAAGAAACGACTTGGCCTGTCCCGAGCGGAGAACAGTGGGAATGGTGCGCACCACCATGAGCCCGGGTTTTGGAAGCTCAAAGCTGAAACCCAGGCCGCGCAGGGTTTGGGACAGGCTCTGAAGCCGGGTCTGCTCGGCCGGATGGAGGCTGAGCTCCATGGGCAGGGCCAGGAGCTGGGCCTGGTCCTTCTCCCCCCCCTTCTTGTAGGCCGCAAAGAGAACCCGTTCATGGGCGGCGTGCTGGTCCACCAGGACCAGGTCCCCTGTGCCCTGGCGGCAGACCAGGTAGGTGTCGTCGATCTGCCCAAGATAGTGGAGCCCCTCCCTGTCAGGGAGGTTTGCGGCTGGTCGTGGTGCACCCCTGTCCGCCCGCACGGGTGGGACGTCACGCTGTTGCGGAAAATCCTCCCGCAGGCTCGGTCCGGTTTCCTCCAGAAAGGTTGCATAGCTCAAGAGCTTGGCGGGAGGTTCTTCCCGGCGGTCTGCGGCAGCCGGGGCGTCGGTGCGGCGGGTGCCCCCCTGGCCAAGCGCTCGATCAAGGGCCAGGCGGATGGCGGAGCGCACCAGGGAAAAGACCATGGACTTGTCCCGGAAGCGCACCTCGGTCTTGGCCGGGTGGACGTTCACGTCCACCTCCTCCAGGGGCAGGGTCAGAAAGAGCACGGCCTGGGGAGCCTCCCTGGAGAGGAGCCTGCCCTTGTACGCTTCCCGCAGGGCCTTGAGCAGCACGGGATCCTTGACCGGTCGCTGGTTGACGTAGAAGAAGATGCGGTCCGGCCTGCCCTGGGCCTGGTTTGGGGACCCGGCCAGGCCGGTGACCTGGGCGCCCCCGGACGCATGACGCACCGGCAGGAGCGAGGCAACGATCCTCTCTGGCCACAGGACCTTCAGCCGTTTGGACAGGCTCTGCCCGGAAAGGAAGCGCAGGGACGGACGGCCGCCGATTTCCAGCTCCAGATCCTTGTCCAGGTGGGCCAGGGCCAGGCGCTCGACCACCTCCCTGCAGCGCTTGGACTCCGTGGCCATGGTCTTGAGGAACTTGAGCCGGGCCGGGATGTTGGCAAAAAGGTCGCGCACCTCCACATGGGTGCCCCGGGGCAGGGCCGCGGGCTGCTGCTCAAGTATTTCCCCGAACTCCACCAGGATCCGGGTCGCCTCCATGGCTCCGGGCTGGATGGAGGTTATGGACAGCCGGGCAACCGCACCGATGCTCGGCAGTGCTTCGCCCCGGAAGCCCAGGCTGGTGATGCGCGAGAGATCGTCGGCCGAGGCAATCTTGCTGGTGGCGTGGCGGGTCACGGCCAGGGGCAGCTCCTGCGGGGCCATGCCCACGCCGTTGTCCTGGATCAGGATCCTGCTGCGGCCTCCGGCCTCGATGGCGATCCTGATCCGGGAGGCCCCGGCATCCAGGCTGTTTTCCAGCAGCTCCTTGACCACGCTGGCCGGGCGCTCCACCACCTCGCCAGCTGCGATCTGGTTCTGCAGGGCAGGAGGCAGGACGCGGATCACCATCGCCTCCCGGAACGGGGAAGAGCTGTTGCATCCCCGGTGGTGCAGCGTTGAAGGCAAGCTTTCATTTTATTCGAGGTCGGCCCGCACCGAGCTGCCCAGCGACCCCAGCTCGAGCAGGTTGAGCCGGAACTCGATGCGGTTCTCATCGGGCGAGGCATCGAGCAGGGCATCCACGCTCCAGCACTGGGAGGCGTAGGTCAGACCGAAGGTGGTTGCGATGTTCTCGTCCTCCTCCAGGTCGCGGTGATAGGAGGCGCGCACGGTCCAGGCGGGGGAAAGGACCAGCTCCCCGCCAACCCGGAAGACGCTCAGGGGGTCCAGGTCAATGGCCTCCGCGGCAAACCCCTCCAGCCTGCGCCTGCGCCAGATGTCGTTCTCCACCGCATCGCTGCGGTAGTCCAGCCCGAAGTAGGCAAACCCACGCTCCGGAAGGTTGAGCCTCAGGAAATGTTCGTGCTCAGTGACCGTGCCCTCGTAGTGGGAGTACCAGGTCCGGTTCCAGAGGCTGAACCAGGGGGTGGGCTTGACCCGTACTTCGAGCAGCAGCTCTGAAAAGGGGCGGGCGGGAAAGCGGTCCAGGTCGTGGTCCCGTTCGTCTTCCCTGAAATCGTAGCCCTGCTCCAGCCTGACGCGCAGAAAGTCGAGGTAGTCGGTTTTGAGTCCGTACTGGTCGTCTGCCGCGGCCAGGGGGACCACGGAGTCCCTGCGCCAGGTCAAGACGTTTGTCAGGCAGGCAGTGACCATGTCTCTTGGTTCGATACGGTCCACCCGGTCGAAAAAGGGCAGGTCGGACTGTCGCTGGTCAGGGATGTAGCTGTACTCGATCTCCGGACGGATGCTGTGCTTGAGCCTGGTCCAGCGGCTTTGACCCAGCGTGCTTACGCCAGGTTCCGGGGAAGGGCTGAGGTCGTAAACCCTGAAGGCCTCGCTAAAGGCCTGAACCTGGAGATCGAACAGTCCCCTGTCCGGATAGGAATCGTCTGCGTCCACATTTGCCGGGGCATCCTGGAAGCGGTCGATGGCATAGAGGGTCTGGCGCCAGCCCACCGTGGGGATGATGGTGCCGTACGGAGAGGTCAGGGGCAGACTGAGCCTGGGGTGGAGGTCGAGCCTGACCCCTGTGGTGCCGTGCCGGCGCCAGAAATAGGTCAGCTCGTTGCGCGCCTCCCACTCAAAGGGGCTGGTGGCCAGCCGGGACTTGTAGAAGTTGAAGTTCAGCTCGGGCAGGCGTTGCAGGGTGGGGTCGTCCCCCGAGTCGAGGTTGTCGTTCCTGTAGCGCAGGTTCTGGCCGTACTCCACCCTGGACTGGAACCCGAAGTCGGTCCAGTTGCGGGCCAGGGTCCAGACCGAGGTGCGGGTCAGGTCGTCCTTGTCGTCGATGTCCCGGCCGAACTCCTCGAGCAGGGTGTCCCTGCTGTGCTCGAACCCGGACAGCCCGTTGTCGAACTCGCGCAGGTAGTTCTGGTCGGAGACCCAGTCCAGATCGAGCTTGGTTTCCCAGCGGGAGTGGGGGAGGTAGGCGTTGAACTTGCTGCGGATCCAGTAGCGGTCGTGGTTGGGCCTGACCAGGCCGTCGTCGTCGAACTGATCGTCCTCGTCCTTTTCGGTCGCAGCGCTCTCACGGTCGGAGAGCCAGTCAGCCCGCCACCAGCCCTTGCTGTCCAGGGTCGGGGTGTGGCGGTACTCCGCACCCAGCATCAGGCCCCGTTCCGACATGCCGTTCAAATAGAGGGTGATATCGTTTTCCTCGTCCAGCACGTGGTAGTAGGGCAGGTTCACCCCGGTGCCGAGGCGCGAGCTGGCAGCAAACTCCGGAAGCAGGAATCCGCTCTGGCGTCGGGTCTTGACCGGGACCACCAGGTAGGGGGAGTAGAGCACGGGCTGATCCCGGACCAGAAAGCTGGTGGAGCGCAGGCTGGCGTATCCATCGAGGGTGATCTCCCCCTGCTTGGCCCGGATGGACCAGTCCGGGGGGCTGCCTTCGCAGGAAGTGACCGTGGCCGTTTCAAAGCTGTAGGTGCCGGGCCCGGTCTTTTCCAGCCGCTGGCCCTCAAAGATCAGCGACGGGTCCTGGACCCGGATGATGCCTTCTTGCAGCCAGCCGACCTCGTTCTTCAGGTCGAACTCGGCCTGTTCCGCCTCCAGGTAGTCTCCGCCCCAGTGGGCCTTGACGTCGCCCTCCAGGTAGACCCATTGTGTGTCCCAGTAGTAGCGTGCATACTCGGCCTGCAGCGTGCTGCCTTCCTTGGTGAGCAGCACGGAGCCCCAGGCTTCGGCCAGCTCCAGGTCCTGCTGGGTGACGATGCGCTCGGCGCTGAGATGCCAGGGCGTGGACGGGTCAGGATCCTGTATCTCGGTGGGCAGCTGGGCCTGTGCTGGAAGCCAGAGACAGAGAGAAGCCCAGCAAAGCCACAGGAACAGGGCTGGGGAACGGTGCGGGAGGGGGCGTCTTCGAGGCTCTGGTCGGGTATTGGGCATCCGAGGGCATCCGTGGGCATCAGGGGACATCCGGGGGACTTCAACCTTGGGTCTGCGACCCTTGTTTTCAGGGTCAGGCGCGACAGATCAGGCGCGACAGCAACGGCCTAGCACAGCTTGCCTGAAAAGCATAGATACCGGCTGGGGCGGAAACAGGAGTTGCAGGCCGCATTTGCTGCAGCTTCTCCATTATCAGGACATTCTTTTCGCGAGGGAGAAATGAGCCTTTGGTACAACATGGTCACGGCCCGTATCGATCTGTCCTGCATCGAGCACAACTACCGCCTGCTGCTGAGAAAAGGCACCGAGCTGATACCGGTGGTCAAGGCCGATGCCTACGGCCATGGCCTGGGGCCTGTGGCACATCGGCTGGAAGGGCTGGGGGCCGGGCATCTGGCCGTGGGCACCGTCAGTGAAGGGGCGGCGCTCCGGCTGACGCCCTACGGCGGGAAGATCACCTCGCTGCTCGGGACCCAGACGGTCGAGGACTACGACCTGGTGCGGTCCTTTGACATCATACCGGTGGTCTACCGCATGGACCAGCTCCAGGAGCTTGCAGCCCGGGCTTTGCACGGGAACAGGCCCCAGGAGGTGGTCCTCAAGTTCGCCACCGGCATGAACAGGCTGGGGTTTGCGCCCGATGCGCTGGAGGCGGTCATTGACCTGCTGCGCAGAACCCCGGGGCTGCGGCTGCAAGGGGTCTGCTCCCACTTGTCCAGTGCCGATGTCCCGGCCGATGCTTCCGTGGTTTCCCAGGGAAACCGCTTCCAGGAGCTGTGCCGGGCATTGGGGGAGGCCGGGTTCACCTTCCAGGCCAACCTGGCCAACTCAGCAGCCCTGCTGGCCTGTCCAGGGCTGCACCTGGACGCCCAGCGGCCGGGCATTGCGCTCTACGGGGCCAATCCATTCCACGGTACCCCCTGGGAGGACAAGGGAGGGGGGCTCAGGCCGGCCATGTCGGTGGTTGCACCGGTGGTGTCCGTGCACCCGCTGCGCAAGGGGGAGGGCATCAGCTACGGCCTGACCTACGTGGCAGAAAAGGACATGACCGTGGCCATCGTGGGGGTGGGGTATGCGGACAACTACAGCCGCGGCTTGTCCGGCCGGGCAAAGATGCTGCTCAACGGAAACAGGGTCAGGGTCCTGGGGCGGGTCTGCATGCAGCTTACAGCGGTTGACGTGAGCGGGGTGCCAAAAGTTGCGGCCGGGGACCCGGCGTTTGTGCTTGGAGGCGGCTCAAACGGGGTCACCCCGGAAGAGCTTGCGGGGTGGTGGGGAACGATTTCCTATGAGGTCTTCTGTCTTCTCGGCCAGAACCGCAGGGAGTATCTGGACGGCCCACAGGGTGTGAACCGTCCCTGACACGTCCATGCAGGCAAAATTTCAGGGCACAGGTCACCTTCTCCTGCCTGAGCCACGCCCCTGGGGTTTTCCCCTTCCGAAGGGGCGCTGCTGCGTTGTCTTTTCCTGCCCGGGCTCTGCAACCTCCGGTTCCGGAGCGGCGGATTGCAGGGACTGCTGGTAGAGGTCATCCAGGAGCATGGCCAGCAGGTGCAGCCCTTCCTCGTCCTGGGCGAACCGCTTGGCAGAGGGGATGAAACGGGTCACCCGCTGGGTCTGGATCTGCGACAGCTTGCGGCGTTTGTGCTCCAGCAGGGCCGTGAGCCTGGTCTCGATGGCAGAGATGACCTCCTCTTCCTCCGGAGCCTTGCGTTCCACCATGTCGATGCCGTAACGGCGGGCGATGCGCTCCATCTCCAGCCGTTCCATCTTGTCAACCAGGGTGATGACGGTTCCGGTTGCCCCGGCGCGTCCGGTGCGCCCGCCGCGGTGGATGTACGATTCCGGGTCCTGGGGCGGCTCGTAGAGAAAGACGTGTGACAGCTTGGGGATGTCGATGCCCCGGGCGGCCACGTCCGTGGCCACCAGAAAGCGCAGGCTGCCCTTGCGCAGGCGTCCCAGCACCTGCTCCCGCTTGCTCTGGGTGAGGCTCGAGGAGATCTCCTCGACATCGAAGCCGTACTGCTTGAGCACGGTGGTGAGATACTCGACGTTGTTCTTGGTGTTGCAGAACACAATGGCCGCGGATGGGTTCTCGATCTCGATCAGGCTGATCAGGGCCCGGTCCTTGTTCATGGACGGCACCTCGCAGACCTCGTGCTCGATCTCGGCCACGTGCACCTGTTGCCCGGACAGGCTGATCAGCTCGGGATGGTGCAGGAACTCCTCTGCCAGCCGGACCACGGTCTGGGGGAAGGTGGCTGAGAACATGGAGCCCCGGGGGTGTTTGCGGGGCAGGTAGCGCTGGATGTCCTTCATGTCCGGGTAGAAGCCCACCGAGAGCATGCGGTCGGCCTCGTCGAAGATCAGGACCCTGAGCTTGTCCAGGATCAGGGAGTGCTTCATGAGGTGGTCCAGGACCCGCCCGGGTGTGCCCACCACCAGGTGGGCGCCCTGCTTGAAGGCCTCGAGCTGGGGCTGGTAGCCGACCCCACCGTAGACGGCGATGACCCGGAGCCCTTTCTCGCCGATCAGCAGCTGCGCCTCCTCGGCCACCTGGCGGGCCAACTCCCGGGTGGGCACCAGTACCAGGGCCTGGCAATGGGCTGCGGAAGGGTCCAGCAGCTGGATGAGGGGCAGGACAAAAGCGCCTGTCTTGCCGCTGCCCGTCCGGGCCTGGACCATGATGTCCCGCCCGGCCAGAAGGTAGGGGATGGTCTTCTTCTGGACCGGCATGAGGTCGGTCCACCCGGCCCGGGTGCAGGCATCCTGCAGGGGGGCTGGCAGGTTTTGAAAAAGAACCTCGGGAAAGGGTTCATTGCCTGGCTGTGTCTTCTTGTCGTTGTTGGTCATGGATCACCGTAGAATATGCGGGGTTGTGGATCTCATCAGGCTTCAGCAGCCGGTCCATTCCAGTCCCGGTGCCGGTCCGTTTCCGCGGGACCGGTCCGGTCCGGGGCGGGAGGAGCAGGAGTAGCCTTTAAACAAGAAAGAGAAAAGGGAGGTCATGGATGCAGAGTACCTTCGATCCGGCAAAAAAACGGTTTGAGGGGTGTGTCAGGAAAGCTCTGCCGCCTGCTCGGGCCAGGTGGCCGGGTTGGGCCCGCTCACCTTGTATCTGAGCAGCCTCCTCAGGGACGAGACATCCATGGCCGCCAGCTGAGAGAAGGAGGTAACGCCTGCCTCATTGAGCACAGAAGCGGCCTTGGGGCCCAGCCCCTTGATCCTGGTCAGATCGTCCTCGACCTGGGGACGGTCCTGACCTGTTTGAACCGGTGCCCTGCGGGGCCGGCGTGCAGCGGGTTTCCCCTGGGCTTCTTTTTCCTGCATCAGCTGGCGTCCGGCCCAGAGGAGCCCGACTCCGACCGTGGCTAACGCGGCCATGATGACACGTCGCAAGGTCACCCTCCTTTTGCAGTTGACAGGAGCAACCCAACCTGCGGTTTTATCAGGCTCATAGCTACGCAGGGACATGGGGAAAGTCAACTTTTGGCCTTTGAAACGGCACGGGGCTTCTTGACGAACAGGGGCTCTTCTCATATTTGACAACATTCTCCAGGTCTCACCACAAGCCATTCAGACTCCAAACATGCCTGTCACACTCAGCCTGGTCATTCCCTGCTTCAACGAGGAGAGAACCCTGAAGCGCTGCGTCGAGCGTTTGCAGGCCATAGCCGATGATGAACTGGAACTGGAGCTGATCATCGTTGACGATCATTCACGGGACAACAGCCTGCAGGTCGCCCGGGAGCTGGAAAGTCGTTCCGACAACGTCCTCGTGCTTGCCCACGAAAGAAACAGGGGCAAGGGGGCTGCCCTGCGGACTGGGTTTTCGCGGGCCACGGGGGATTTCGTGGGAATCCAGGACGCCGACCTCGAGTACGATCCACGAGACCTCAAGAAGCTCGTTGTCCCCTTGGCGGACGGGAGGGCGGAGGTTGTCTACGGTTCCAGGTACCTCTTCACGGGTGAGCGGCGGGTGATGTACTTCTGGCACAGCTTGATGAACCGCTTGCTGACCTTTCTCTCCAACATGTTCAGCGACCTGGGCCTCACGGATATGGAGACCTGCTACAAGCTGTTCCGGCGAGACATCGTCCAGTCCCTGACCCTTGAGGAGGACGGTTTCGGTTTCGAGCCGGAGGTGACGGCCAAGATTGGGGCTCTGCGCTGCCGGGTCTACGAGGCCCCCATAGCCTATCATGGGAGGACCTACGCCGAGGGCAAGAAGATAAACTGGAGGGACGGCCTTCGTGCGCTTTACTGTATCCTGCATTATGGGGCCCCCTATGCAGCCCTGCCCATGCAGATCATCGTCTATCTCGCCCTGGGGGGAATGGCCGCTTTCTTCAACCTGCTGCTCTTCCTTTTGCTGTACGAGGTGCTTCCGGTGGCTCCCGCGGCATTGATTGCGTTTTTTGCTGCGGCACTTCTGAACTACTGGCTCTGCGTGCGCCTGCTGTTCAAAAGGCATGTGCGCTGGAAATCGTGGAAGGAGCAGGCGGTCTACGCCGCGGTGGTTTCCGTGGTTTCCCTCGTGGACATGAGCACGACCATGGGTCTGATTTCCATTGGCCTGGGGGCGGCTTTCGCTAAGCTGACCGCTTCGGGGCTTGTCCTGGTCCTCAACTTTCTGGCCCGCCGCAGCCTGGTCTTCCCCGCTCCAACTGTCGATGAGTGGCGCTGAGGGCACCTGCCATGAAACGGGACTGCTCAGCAGGACACTTCTAAAGTGACCGCTATGGAGGAACGCTTTCACACTGGCCCAGGCGCGCCTGGGCCACTCCTGGCACCAAAGCTGCTGGTCCCGGTCCTGGCCGCGGTCATGATGGTCTACCTGGCGGCCATGTGGGCCTATGCCAGCTATTACGGGGGGGATGTCAGCAGCCTGGTCTGCATTGGCGACAGGAATGCCGCACCAAAGCTGTACCAGGGCCGTTATCAGATCATGGAGAACAGCTACGGATACGACGGACAGTTCTATCTCATGATCGCCCTGGACCCTTTCATCACCGGCCAGGCCTTTGAAAACATGGACAAACCTGCCTATCGCTATCAGCGGGTTCTCTATCCGTGGGTCTCAAGACTTCTGTCCTTTGGACAACCCGAGCTCATTCCCGTAGCCATGGCGGCGGTCAACCTTGCGGCGGTCCTGTTCGGCACCCTGGTCATCGGGGTGTTCTGTCTCAGGCAGGGCCTTACCCCGGGGTGGGCACTGGTGTACGGGCTTTCGAGCGGGCTTTTCCTGTCCAGCTTGCGGGACCTGGCAGAACCTGGTCCGCCCGGCATGATCGCGGCCACGGCCTCGTTTGCAGGCCCGGCGGCGGGGCACATTGCCAGGAGCTGCTGTTGAGCGGGACGGACTATCGTTTCGACCTCGTGGCCATGGCGTGGGTCAGGCGGTCGATGACAATGGCCAGGAGGACAATGGACAGCCCTGCCTCCAGCCCCTGGCCCACGGCAATGCGGTTGATGGCCAGGAGAACCTCCATGCCAAGCCCCCTGGCCCCGATCATGGAGGCCACCACGACCATGGCCAGGGCCATCATGGTGGTCTGATTGATGCCCACCACGATGGTCGGCCGGGCCAGCGGCAGCTGGACCTTTACGAGGGTCTGCCAGGGAGTTGCCCCAAAGGCGACGGCGCACTCCAACAGCTCGTGGTGGACCTCCCGGATGCCCACATTGGTCAGCCGGATGATGGGGGGCATGGAGTAGATGATGGTGGCGAACAGGGCCGGGACCTTACCCAGGCCAAAGAGCATGAGCACCGGGATGAGGTAGACGAAGCTGGGCATGGTCTGCATGGCGTCCAGGATCGGCCGCATCAAGGCCTCGAAGGAGTCGCTGCCCGACATGAGGATGCCCAGGGGGATGCCCAGGGCAAGGGAGATGATCACCGCCCCGGAGACAAGTGCCAGGGTGGACATGGCCTCGGGCCAGTATCCGAAGCTTCCGATCATGAAGAGCATCCCCCCCAGGAGCAGGCCCTTCCACAGTCTGCCCATCAGCCACCAGCCGGCGAGAACCACGATCCCGATGAGCACGAACCAGGGGACCCAGAGAAAGAAGCGTTCGATGTAGATCAGAAACCAGAGCAGGTAGTGGCCGAGAAGATCGAAGAAATCTCCGAAGTGCGACAGCAGCCAATCCATGAACACGTCTGTCCACTCTGCCAGCGGGATGCGCACGTCTTTGGGGAAGTCGAACATGGCGTCTCCGTAGAGGAAAGCGAACGGTACGGGCCGGCCCAGGGGCCGGCCCGTAGAGGTTCTGGGCTACTGCAGCGCCTTTTTGACCTTGGCCACGTCCTTTGCGGGCAGCCATTTGGTCCAGACGTCCTCGTTGTTTTTGAGGAACCATTGGGCGGTCTGCATGGCGTTGGCCTCCGTGTCCTTCATGTAGAACAGAAACTTGTTGGCGTTGTCTTCGCTGATCTCGTACTTCTGCAGCAAGGCCAGCACCTCGGGCGCCCGGTCGGTCAGGGTGGTGTTGATCAGGATGTTCACATCGGTGGGCGGGATGGCGCAGGCCCTGGTTTCTTCCCAGACCTGCGGGTCGTAGGGAGGCTCCTCGAGCATGATCATGTCGTACTTGCCAAGGACCCAGGTCGGGGCCCAGTAGTACCCGAACCAGGGCTTTCCGCGCTCATAGGCTGCGGCCAGCGACCCTGACAAGGCGGCATCCGAACCGGGGATGAAGTCGTTGTAGTACTCGTCCAGGCCGTAGGCCTTGAGCTTCTGGGAAAGCTTCTCAGTAATGGCCCAGCCTGCCATGGCATTGTAGTACCGCCCCTTGTCGGGTTGCTCCGGATCACGGAAGAGCTCCCAGTATTCAGGCAGGTCAAACACGGTCTTGAGGCCCGGGGCCATGGGCTCTATGCCGCGCTCCTGGTCACCCTCGACCACGTAGCGGGGCACGAACCAGCCCTGGGAGGTGGTGGCCAGGGAGGGTCCAAGATCCAGGATCTTGCCGCTGGCCACGGCCTTGTCGTAAACCTCCTGAATGTTCTGGGTCCAGGACTCCATGTCCACGTCCACATCGCCGGAAACCAGCCCCTGGACGACCACCGGCGTCGCCCCGGGCATGTAGTCGGAGTCGTACCCGTAGGCGTGGTCGATGATAAAGGCCACGATCCGGTTCTGGACCATGATGCTGTCCCAGGTCATGTCCGCAAAGACGATCTTTTCAGCCGCACTTGCCGGCGAGCCGGAAAAGGCCACCAGGCAGGCGGCGGCCAGGGCCGCTCCTTTCAACGCATTTTTGAAGCTGCTCATATTTCTCCTCCCGGTTGCAGTTGAGCCAGACAGTGGCGCACTCTCCGCAGCACTGTTTCTTCGCGGGCAGGTGGGCTGAGTGGTGCCCGCGGCTGGCACTGTATGCAGTTTTTGAATAATTTCTGGATCTTATTCTTTTGGCGAAAAACAATCAATGTTCACGCCGGAGAGTGGACACTCAGTGGAATGCGCCTGCCGTCTTGACAGGGACCAGCAAACCAAATAGGTACTTTCGTTTCCTTGCTCGCACCACGGCGGGGCGGGCCAAATGACCACAAGGAGGATTTTTACATGCTTCGCACCTACGAGACCCTGCTGCTGCTCAGCCCCGAGCTGGGAGTCGAGGGCCGGGGAGAGGTCCTGGAGACCCTCAAGGGGGTCATCCAGAATCAGGGTGGGCAGCCCCTGGAGATTGACGAATGGGGCATGCGCGACCTGGCTTACCCGGTCAAAAAGCAGAACCGCGGTTACTACGTCCTGATCACTTTCGGGCTGGAAGGGCCCAAGGTTGCCGAGCTCGAACGGATCATCCGCATTACCGACGGGATCTTCAAGTTCGTCATCGTGCAGCTCTCCGACACTTTTGCCGCAGCAGAACAGGAGGCGTGAGATGGCCTTTCAAAAACGATTCACACCACGGCGGAAGTTCTGCCGGTTCTGTGCAGACAGCGACCTGAAGCTCGACTACAAGAACCCGGGGCTGTTGCGGGAGTTCATCACCGACCGCGGCAAGATCCTTGCCCGGCGGATCACCGGCAACTGCGCCGGACACCAGCGCCGGCTGACCGTCGAGATCAAGCGGGCCCGGCAGATGGCCCTTCTCTACTACACGGCCACCCACAGCGTGGACGTGAAGAAGAAGACCACCTAAGGAGGCGGCCGTCATGAAAGTAATCTTACGAGCCGATGTGGACAACCTGGGCCGCCTGGGCCAGGTGGTCAAGGTCAAGCCGGGGTACGGCCGCAACTACCTGCTCCCCAAAGGGCTGGCCATGCCGGCCACGGAAGGCAACATGAAGGTGTTCGAGCAGGAGCGCAGAAAGCTCGAGCAGCGCATGGAGTCCATCCGGGCCCAGTCCAGGAACGAGGCCGAGCGGATCGAGGCCGCCGAGGTGGTCATCCCGGTCCGGGTGGGTGAAAACAACAAGCTCTACGGTTCGGTGACCACGCTCAACATTGCCGAGGCCCTGGAAGAACAGGGCATCGAGATCGACCGGCGCAAGATCCAGCTCGACGAGCCCATCAAGGAGCTCGGCGATCACGAGGTCGAGGTCAAGCTCCATCCCGACGTCCGAGCCACATTGAAGGTATCCGTGGTCAAGTATGCCAGCGAAGAGGACCAGGAAGGGGAGTAGTCCCGACGGTCAGGCTCCCCAGTACGATTCCGGCGGCGGAAGCCTGGAAAAGGTTTCCGGCGACCTGCTGCGCAAACTCCCCCCCCAGAGCCTGGAAGCAGAGCAGGCGGTTCTGGGGGGGATTTTTTTGCGCAACTCGATCTTCCACACCCTGGTGGACCTGCTGACCGAAGACGACTTCTACTCCCCGGTCCACCGCACCATCTACCTGGCCTGCCAGGAGCTCTACCGCAGGAACGTGCCCATAGACCTGGTCACGGTGGCCGAGGATCTCAAGAAGCACAACCGCCTCGAGGATGTGGGGGGGGCGCTCTACCTGACCTCGCTCACAGAGTCCGTGGCCAGTGCATCGAACGCCATCCACTACGCGCACATCGTGCGCGAGAAATCCATCCGCCGCAACCTGATCCAGACCGCATCGGAGATCATTGCCCAGTCCTTTGACGGCAGCGAGACAGTTGACGCCCTGCTCGACGGGGCCGAGCAGCAGGTCTTCGCCATATCGGAGTCCAGGGCCGAGCGGACCTTCAAGACCAGCAAAGAGCTGGTGCACTCGGTCTTCGAGCACTTGGAGAAACGGGTGGAGCGCAAGGAGCTGGTCACGGGGGTGCCCACCAGCTACCACAAGTTCGACGAGCTCACCGCCGGGCTGCAGCCAAGCGACCTGATCATCGTGGCCGGTCGCCCCAGCATGGGCAAGACCGCCTTTGCCCTGAACGTGGCCATGCGCGCCGCGGTTCAGCACGAGGTGCCCACGGCCATCTTCTCCCTGGAGATGTCCATGGAGCAGCTCATGATGCGCATGCTCTGCTCCTGGGGCAAGGTGGACCTGGTGCATCTCAGGAGCGGTTTTCTCAACGACGAGGACTGGAGCCGGCTGTACCAGGCTGCCGATGCCCTGTCCCAGGCCCCTATCTTCATCGACGACTCCCCCGCCCTGGGAACCATGGAGATGCGGGCCAGATGCCGCAGGCTCAAGGCGGAGCACGACCTGGGCCTGGTGGTGGTGGACTATCTGCAGCTGATGCGCTCCAGCCGGCGCATCGATTCGAGGGAGCAGGAGATCTCGGACATTTCCCGCAACCTCAAGGTCCTGGCCAAGGAGATGCACGTTCCTGTCATGGCCCTGTCCCAGCTCAACCGCAAGGTGGAGGAACGCACCAACAAGCGGCCCATGCTTTCGGATCTGCGCGAGTCCGGGGCCATCGAGCAGGACGCCGACGTGATCGTGTTCCTGTACCGGGACGATGTCTACAACACCCGTGACGACAACCCCAAGAAAGGCATCGCCGAGATCATTGTCGGCAAGCAGCGAAACGGCCCCGTTGGCTCGCTTGAGCTCTCCTACCTGAACAAGTACACCGCCTTCGAGAACCTGGCCGACATCCCGGCCCCCTCTGAAGGTGACCTGCACGGCACCTTTGCCTGACGACCCTTTTTGCAGTGACCCAAACCACACCGGACAGCCAATGAAGAGCAGCATGCCAGAACACCTGCACCAGGAAGAGTTCCTGTCCCGCGAGGCCATTGAGGCCCTGCAGGCCGAGCGCCTCAAGGACACGGTGGCCAGGGCGGCCATGGCCCCCTTTTACCGGGAGAGGCTCTCCCGGGCCGGGATCAGCAGCCGGGACATCCAGGGGATTTCCGACGTCTCGGCCCTGCCCATGACCACCAAGGACCATCTGCGGGCCAGCTATCCATACGGCCTGCTGGCCCTGCCCAGGGAGCGCATGGTGCGCATGCACGCCTCCTCCGGCACTACAGGGTCTCCCACGGTCATCTTCCACACCAGGGAGGATCTCGATGTCTGGGCCGATCTGGTGGCCCGGTGCATGCACATGGTCGGGGCACGGCCGGGCGACCCCTTCCAGAACATGAGCGGTTACGGCCTGTTCACCGGCGGCCTGGGCATTCACTACGGGGCGGAGCGGCTGGGCTGCATGACCATCCCGTCCGGGGCTGGAAACTCCAAGCGCCAGATCAAGCTGCTCAAGGACTTCCGGGTCAGGGTGGTGCACATCATCCCCTCCTACGCCCTGCACCTGGCCACTGTGTTCGAGCAGCTGGGCGAGGATCCCAGCGGGCTGTCCCTGGAGATCGCCCTGATCGGGGCCGAGCCCCACACCCACGAGGTCAGGCGGCGCATTGAGGAGCTTTTCGGGATCAAGGCCTACAACTCCTACGGCCTGTCCGAGATGAACGGCCCAGGCGTGGCCTTCGAGTGCAGGCACCAGGAGGGCATGCACATCTGGGAGGACGCCTTCCTGCCCGAGATCGTGGACCCCGAGACCTTCGAGCCCCTGCCCGAGGGCGAGGTGGGGGAGCTGGTCCTGACCACCCTCAACCGCCAGGGCATGCCCATCATCCGCTACCGCACCAAGGACCTGACCAGGTTCCTCCCGGGCGAGTGCCCCTGCGGGCGCAAGCACCGCCGCATCGACCGCATCCGCGGACGCTCCGACGACATGATCATTCTCAAGGGGGTGAACATCTACCCCATGCAGGTCGAGCAGGTGCTCATGTCCATCCCTGAGGTGGGCCAGAACTACCTCATCGTGCTGGAGCGCAAAGGCCACCTGGACAACATGCGGGTCAAGGTGGAGATCAAGGACGAGTTCTTCGTGGAGGACATGCGGGAGCTCAAGGGCCTGGAGCAGAGGATCACCCGTCAGCTGCGCGACGAGATCCTGATCACCCCCAGGGTCGAGCTGGTGGAGCACAACACCCTGCCCAGCTCCGAGGGCAAGGCGGTCAGGGTGCTGGACGAAAGGGAGGGAGGAAGCTCAAAGCTGAAAGCTCAAAGCTGAAAGCAAGAAAATGAGTTCGAAGTTCGAAGTCGGAAGCTGGAAGGAAGAGAAGAACTATATCTTCATGAGCAAGAAAGAGTGTTCAGTGCTGTGAAAGAATTTTGTCTTTTTTTGGTTTTCCTTCGAACTTCGAACTTCGAACTGAAAACATGGTTTCCACTCTCTTCGAGATCCTGTTCATCCTCCTGCTTTCCCTGGGGATGGTGACCAACATCGTCGGCCTGCCCGGGAACTGGTTCAACATCGGGCTGCTGGCGCTGTGGCGGTGGGGCCATCCGGACATGCCCGCGGGCTGGTTGTTCTTTCTGCTCCTCCTGGTCCTGGCCGGCCTGGCAGAGATCATCGAGCTCTGGAGCCAGGTGGAGGGGGCCCGGCGCTACGGCGGGAGCAAAGGGGGCGGATGGGGCGCCTTTCTGGGGGGCATTGCCGGGTCCATTGTCATGGCACCGCTTTTTTTCGGGTTCGGTATTTTGCTCGGGGCCGTGGCCGGAGCCTTTCTGGGCTGCCTGGCCATGGAGCTGCTGGCCGGGCGCAGCATGGCCGAGTCCCTGCACGCCTCCAAGGGGGCGCTGTGGGGCCGGGTGTTCGGGCTGGTGGCCAAGTTCGGGGCAGGGGCATATATCCTGGTGGCCGGGGCGGCCAGAGTGTGGACGTAGGAAGAGAAGGATGAAGGATGAAGGATGAAGGATGAAGGCAGAAGGATGAAGGCGGAAGGCGGAAGGGTGAAGGCGGAAGGATGAAGGCG
>CAZQOG010000015.1:0-39533 GCA_964594925.1 uncultured Desulfohalobiaceae bacterium | reverse complement strand
TACGTGGAGGGCAGCTCCTACAACAAGGCCCTGGAGATCTTCAATCCCACGACTGGTGCTGTCGACCTGGCGGATTACAGTATCAGAGTTTACTGGAACGGTGCCGCCACACCCAGCAGGACCATCTCGCTTTCCGGAACATTGGAAACTCACGAGGTATTCGTGCTTTCCCACACCAGCTTCGAAAAGGCTGACACGCTGGCAGACCTGACCAGCGGAAGCCTCAGCTTCACAGGGAATGACGCCGTGGAGCTCTACGGCTTAGACACGACTTGGGACGTCATTGGCCAGATCGGGTTCGATCCTGGAGAGTTCTGGGGTGATGAAAACCTGAAGACCCAGGACATGACCCTGATCCGCAACCCCGCCATACTCACCGGAGACCCAGATGGCAGCGACATCTTTTTGCTTACCGAATGGACCGGCCTGGGCATGGATGATTTTTCCAACCTGGGCAGCCATGACATCAATGCCGTCCCCCTCCCTCCTGCCGCTTTGCTGCTCGGATCGGGCCTTCTGGGGATGCTGGGCTTCAGTCGCCTCCGGACGATGCCCTTGGTTCCCAGGGCAAAACGGTGCTGAATTCTTGCGGGCTTCACTCAGGATTCACGGGAAGCGCGCTCCTGCCTGCTTTGCCGTGGGGTTTGCTGTACCTGAACCCTGGCCCTTGTGTAGAGAGAGAGAGTGAAGGCCGTGCTCCCCACCATGCAGCAGATGTCGTGGCTGACGTAAACAGTCCTCCTGCTTGGTGACCCCCATCCTTCCGGGAGGTCATCCTTGAAGCGGCCCGGCCCCTCTGCCGGGCCGCTTTCCCCTGCCTTCTGCGGCAGCTGCAGTCACTGCCGGGGAAACAGTGACTTTTCAAGGGATGAGGACAGTGGAGCCCATGGCCCGACGGTTCTCCAGGTCGGTGTGGGCCGTGCCCGCGTCGGACAGGGGATAGCGCTGCCCGATGGTGATCTCCACCGCTCCTGAGCGACAGGCTTGAAAGAAATCCTCGGCGCTACGGACTTTCCTTAGTCGTTGTCGACCAGGACAACGATTAGGCTCTGAAAACGAGATAGAACAAGATTCCTCTCAGGCTCCATGTCTGCGTCCGACAAGCATGCTCAACCTCCCTCCCCGTCCTCCCTTCCCCCCCGGTACTGCAGAGCCACCACGGTCATGTCGTCGCCCTGGGGCAGTCCATGGGAGAAGCGGCGCACATCCGAGACCAGGTCCTGGACGCAGAGCTTGGGGCTGTAGGAGGTGCATTCCTTGATGTTTTGCATCAGTCGCTCCTCGGAGTACTGCTCCCGCCGGCTGTTGAAGGCCTCGGTGATGCCGTCGGTGTAGAGGACCATGATCTGCCCGGGCGACATTTTGAGGCTGTGCCGACCGTAACTCGCCTCCGGGTCGATGCCCAGGACCACATCATTGTCCGTGGCCGGCACGGCCGGACCCTGTGAAGGATCGACCAGCACCGGGTGGTGGTGGCCGGCATTGGTGAACTGGACCAGGCCCGTGTCCGTCTCCAGGATGGCGCAGAACAGGGTCACGAACATGTAGCTGTCGTTGTTCCTGCACAGCTCCTTGTTCACCTCCCTGCAAATGGCATCGGTCTGGCCGAGGTGCCTGGCGGTGATCTGCACCAGGGTCTTGGTGCGGCTCATGAGCAGGGAGGCCGGGACCCCCTTGCCGGAAACATCCCCGATGACCACGCACAAGCGGGTCGGCTCGAGCAGGAAGAAGTCGTACAGGTCCCCGCCCACCTGATGGGCGGGCTCGATAAAGGCGTGCAGCTCGAACTCGCTGCGCTCCGGGAAGGGGGGCATTGTCCTGGGCAGCATCTCCATCTGGATGGCGTGTGCCGCCTGCAGCTCGCCCTCGAGCTTTTCCCGTGCCTCGGTGCTCTGCTGCAGGGCCGAGGATCTGGACCGAACCTGCCTGCGCAGAAACAGCACCCCTGTGATCAGGAGGGCCAGCACGACCGCCGCACCGGTAACCACCCATTCCGGCCGCAGCCATCGCGGGAGGACCAGGGTTCGTATCCCTTCCAGCCAGTAGGTTCTGGACTGGTAGTAGACCGAGTTCGAATCGGCCTTCATGGCCCTCAGGTGGCTGTCGATGGTCGCGAGCAGCTCCCGGTCGCCCCCCTTGGGTGCGGCAAAACGCAGCTCCACAGGGCTGAAATTGATGGCTGTGGGCTCGATGCCGTACTCGTGCTCGTGGGCCTTTCCCAGGATGCGCGGCACCAGCCCCGACTCGGCCCGGCCCTGGTCGACCATCTCCAGAACCTGCAGGTACTCCGGCACCTCCAGGTACTGGGGATGGACCGCGATCATGTCCTCCACCTGCTTGAAGGTCTGGAAATAGATGTCGTTGGAGACCACGGCCATGGTCGTTCCGGACAGATCGATCATGGATTTTATGTCCGAACCCTGGCGCACGTACACTTGGGCCCAGTTGGTCACGACTGCCTCCTGATTGAAGGCGAAACGCTCCTGCCTGGCCTCGGAAAAGCCTATGGCGGTCAGAAGGTCGATGATGCCTGCATCCAGCCTGACCAGGCACTGGGCCCAGGATCCGGGCACGTACTCGATTGACCAGCCTTCCTGCCCGGCAATGTACTCCAGGAGGTCGGGGTAGAGACCTTCGACCCGCCCGGCCTCATCGATGAAGACCAGGGGTTTGTCCTGGTAGACCCCCACCCTGACCAAAGTCTGGCCCTGTTCCGCGAATACGGATGTCGCCAAAAGGCACACCAGGGTCAGGAACAGAACGGTTCTCATGGCCATACTTCCTACGTCTCAAATCATCCGCCCGGGATCAAGCCGGTTTCCGGATTTGCCCTTGCATTTGGTATCTGACGTGGGAAGCAACGCTCGGGGGCTGGGAAGGTGCAAAAAGACAATGGCTGTGGAGTACAAACAAGGCCGGACTAACATGCATCAAAAGGGCCATGGCCTGTGGCCATGGCCCAGCAACTTCCATCGCAGCTGAAAAGCGACGCACAGCCCGTAACGCTGGGGACAGGGCTGCGCCGGGACAGGCTCGAAAAAAACGCCGTGCGGTGTAAAGCTACCAGCGCCCGCCGCCGCGGCCTTCCCCGCGTCCACCGCCGCGACCCTTGCCTCCGCCACCGCCGAAACCGCCCCTGCCACCGCCGCCCCGGGGCTTGTCCTGGGCCTCATTGACCTTGAGGGACCGGCCCTCGAACTCTTCCCCGTCCAGGGCCTGGATGGCAGCATCCGCACCTGCATCGTCCATCTCCACGAAACCAAACCCCCTGGGACGCCCTGTCTCCCGGTCGGTGATGAGGTTGACGCTCTCTACTTCGCCGTGGTCGGCGAACAGGTCGCGGACCGAATCTTCCGAAGCGGAGAAAGGCAGGTTTCCGACATACAGCTTCTTGGTCATGATCACGTGCTCCGAGTGTGGCCTGTTCTGGTCGCATCGAGTGGGGGGCTGAGCACATGCTGAGTTCCGCGATGAGACAAAACAGATGCCGTTGCAGAATCAACCAAGTATATACTGAATCCCACCAGATGCAACTGCTGAGATCGCCCTGTGGCTCCTTTGCTTTGCTCCTATGAAAGGTCGGGAAATCCTCACTGAACTGGTGTTTTCCATCGGCTGTTCTATACTCGCCGCCTTTACATTCCACAGAAAGTGCGTACATAGGACCTGCCTCAGCGTGACCGGACTTGAGCCCTTCCCTGTCCACAATCGGACGGGTCAGCCAATCTGCACAACGACAGACCAGCCAAACGCCCGAATCCGGAGCCCTTCTTCCCTGTCGATACAAGCCGGTCAGACACCGGCAACGCGGTCAGATGTCACGCCGGACCGCCCGCACAACTTTAAGCAACAGGATACTATTGTGAGCTTTGCTTCATTTTCTTTGGACACGACCCTTATGGCAGGCGTTCGCGCCGCCGGATATGAAAAACCGACCCCCATCCAGTCCCAGGCCGTTCCTGAGGTGCTGGATGGAAGAGACCTCCTGGGCCTGGCCCGAACCGGCAGCGGCAAGACCGCGGCCTTTGTCCTGCCCATCCTGCAGCGACTGATCCAGGCCAAGGCCCCGCGACGCGGCCCACTGCGGGTGCTGGTCCTGGCGCCCACCCGGGAGCTGGCCCTGCAGATCCACGAGACCTTTGCCGACCTGGGCGGCCGGACAGGATTTCGCAGCGCAGCCGTGTTCGGAGGCGTGGGCATGGTCCCGCAGCTCAAGGCCCTGAAGAGCGCCACTGTATGCGTGGCCTGCCCGGGCAGGCTCCTCGACCTCATGAACAGGGGCGAGGCCGACCTGTCCCGGGTGGACACCCTGGTTCTGGACGAGGCCGACCGCATGCTGGACATGGGGTTTCTCCCGGACATCCGCAAGATTTTGGCCGCCCTCCCCGCCAAGCGGCAGAACCTTCTCTTTTCCGCCACCATGCCCCAGGACATGCGCGAGCTGTGCGATTCGATCCTGCAGGACCCGGCTGTTGTCCGCGTGGCCAGCGACACCCCGGCGGCCAGCGTCAGCCACTCCTTCTATTCCGTGCCCCAGCACCTCAAGGCGGACTTCCTGGAGTCCCTGCTCAGAAAGACCCCCCACGACTGCGTGCTGGTGTTCACCAGGACCAAGCACAAGGCCAAGTCCCTGGCCCAGCGGCTGGAACGAAGAGGCTTCAATGCCACCTCACTGCAGGGGAATCTCTCCCAGTCCAGACGCCAGCAGGCCCTGGACGGCTTCCGCCAGGGCACGTTCCGCATCATGGTGGCCACGGACATCGCTGCCCGGGGCATCGACTGCGCGCGCATCACCCACGTGGTCAACTTCGACATGCCCGACACCGCCGAGACATACACCCACCGCATCGGGCGCACCGGCCGGGTGGACAGGACAGGCGAGGCCATGACCCTGGTGAACAGCGCCGACAAGCTCCCCGTGCGCTCCATCGAGCACCTCCTGGGCCGCAGGATCACCCTGCAACGCCTGGACGACTTCGATTACGACGCCCCCAAGCCAAAGCAGGCCGCCCCTTCCGGCAACCAGCCCGGCGGCAGACCCGGAAACAGCCGGCCCGCCTCAAGGGCCGGCAAGCCCGCGCAGCCCAAAAAAGCTTCCAGAGGCAATGATCGGAAAGCTTCAAGCTCCTCCCGGATCTTCCTGCCCTGACCATCCGTCACGAATAGAACCGGCTCCCCCCGGGCAGATCCATCCTGCCCGGGGGTCCACGACCGCTTCCAGACCCCATGCCCGCTCATATTGACGAACCGATCCCTTTTGGGCAGCCTGCGCCGCCGTGCTTGTGCTCAAGCCGCGCCGGCCTGCCGGCAGAGGGGAGCTTTACCTTTGACAGAACCGACTTATTTTCCTCTTTTTTGCACGATAAAAACGATACAAAATGACACAACCCATGAGCACATCCACCAGGCTCGCCAAGGAGGTGGCCCGGCGGCGCACCTTCGCCATCATCAGCCACCCCGACGCCGGCAAGACCACCCTGACCGAGAAGCTGCTGCTCTTTGGCGGGGCCATCAACATGGCCGGGGCGGTCAAGTCCAGGAAGGCCGCCCGCAGCGCCACCTCGGACTGGATGGCCGTGGAGCGCGAGCGCGGCATCTCCGTGACCTCCTCGGTCATGAAGTTCGAGTATCAGGGCTACGACATCAACCTGCTGGACACCCCGGGCCACCAGGACTTCTCCGAGGACACCTACCGGGTGCTGACAGCAGTGGATTCGGTCCTCATGGTCATCGACAGCGCCAAGGGCGTTGAAACCCAGACCAGGAAGCTCATGGACGTGTGCCGGCTGCGCTCCACCCCCATCATGACCTTCATCAACAAGCTCGACCGGGACGGGCAGACCCCCCTGGAGCTCCTGGACGACATCGAGAGCTCGCTCGGCATCGAAGCCGCCCCCATGACCTGGCCCATCGGCATGGGCAAGGGGTTCAAGGGGGTCTTTGATCTTGGCAACAATGCAATCCGTTTTTTCGGGGAAGGGAGCGCCAAGTCTTCCCGGCCCAAGGAATCGGTGCTGGTCAGGGGGCTGGACGACCCCAGGCTGGACGAGCTGCTGGGATCTGATGCCGGGATCCTGCGTCAGGAGGTCGAGCTGATCCAGGGTGCCGGGACGCCTTTCGACCACCAGCGCTACCTGGAAGGGCGCCAGACACCGGTGTTTTTCGGCAGCGCCATCAACAACTTCGGCGTGCAGGAGCTCCTGGAGACATTTCTCTCCCTTGCCCCCCCTCCCCAGCCCAGGCCGGCCGAGACACGCACCGTGTCCCCCCTGGAGGAGGGCTTCTCCGGGGTGGTCTTCAAGATCCAGGCGAACATGAACCCGGCCCACCGCGACCGCATCGCCTTCATGCGCATCTGCTCCGGCAGGTTCACCCGGGGCATGCGCCTGCGCCACCACCGTCTGGGCAAGGATGTCCAGATCGCCAACGCCACCATGTTCATGGCCCAGGACCGGGAAGGCGTGGAAGAGGCCTGGCCCGGCGACATCATCGGCATCCACAACCACGGCACCATCAAGATCGGGGACACCTTCACCCAGGAGCGGGAGCCCCTCAGGTTCACCGGCATTCCCAGCTTCGCCCCGGAGTTCTTCCGGCGGGTTCGTCTCAAGGACCCCATGCGCTCCAAGCAGCTGGAAAAGGGGCTGGTCCAGCTCTCCGAGGAGGGCGCGGTGCAGGTCTTCAGGCCGTTGCTGTCCGCCGATTACATCCTGGGGGCGGTCGGCCCCCTGCAGTTCGACGTGACCATGGCCCGCCTGAAGAGCGAGTACGGCGTGGAGGCCGCGTACGAGCCCGTGGACATCTGGAGCGCCCGCTGGGTGACCGGCGGCAGGGATCTGAGTGCCTTCAGGGAGCGCTACCGCTCCGACCTGGCCACGGACATCGACGGGGACACGGTCTTTCTGATCAGCGGCCCCTGGCGCCTGGACCATGTCACCGAGCTCTTCCCCGGCCTGGAGCTGGAAAGCGTCAAGGAGCACCAGTAGCTTCAGCCGGCGCCACCCCAAAACAGCGCCGCCCAGCAAACCGGCGGACAAAGTGCCCTTTCAGCCAGCCCACCATGCGCCTCCGCTTCCGGCGAGCCACAATACGGCCTTCCGTGATGGCCCGCACATTCCCGGCAGAAGCGCTCTTTCCTCCTGAAAAATTGCCACGCCACGGGCAGGCTTGACAACCTGTACCCCCGATCGTTTTACTCTAGTATGAGTGCCCCCATGCCGGTCGTGCGGGAGCTCATGTCGGAAAATTCAGCAATACCCGTCCCACACTCTGCAAAGGAGACCACCATGCTCACCAAGGAGCTCAGAGCCGAGCACCACGACATCCTGGCCGTGCTCAACGTGCTCGAGGCCATGTGCGACCAGTTGGAGGAGGGGAAAGAGCTTGTCCGCGGCGATCAGGAGCTGTTGCTCGACTTCCTGCAGACCTTTGTCGGCCTCGGGCACCACCCAAAGGAGGACAAGGGACTCTTCCCCGCCCTCGAGGATGAAGGGGTCATCCGGAAAGAGGCTGTCAGGTCCCTGGCTGCCGACCACGAGACCTCCCGCGAACTCCTTGCGCGCATGACCCGGGCCGTGCAGGAAGGGCACCCCACTGCAGAGGGCTTTGTCGAGGCCGGCAGAAAGTATGTGAAGCTCCTGCGGGACCACGTGCGCCGGGAGGACAGGGACGTCTTTCCGGTGGCGGACCGGGATCTGCCCGCAGAGGTGCAGCTCGGCGTGCAGCAGGAGTTCGAACGCATCGGCCGGGAGGAGCTGGGAGAGGCCGTGCACCAGGAGATGCACCGCATCGCCCGCCACCTGGTGGCGCGTCACGGCGCGCCTTTCGAGCAACTGTGAGCGGCGCCTTGTTTTTTTCCCTGCGCCCTTGCCTCTTGCCTGACATTTGGTAGGCTTGTTGGATATGACCAGCCAACATCCCACACTTTGGAGGAAGACATGATCCGCGCAAGCATCAACGGCTTCGGCCGCATCGGCAGGACCACCTTCCGGACCTGGGCCGAGAGCGCCGAGCTGCAGAAGGAGATCGACATCGTGGCCATCAACACCTCGGGCAGCATGGACACCGAGGGCTGGGCCAGCCTGCTCAAGTACGACACCCCCTACGGGACTTTCAAGCACGACCTGGGGTGGGAGGAGATGCGCAACCCCGGCGAGGTGACAGAAGACAACCCCCGCATCGGGACCTTCACCTTCAAGGGCAGGGAGATCCCCGTGCTGGCCCAGCGCGACCCCTCCAAGATCCCCTGGGGCAAGCTGGACGTGGACATCGTTCTGGAGTGCACCGGGGTCTTCAGAACCGAGGGAAAGGCCTCCCTGCACCTCGACGCGGGCGCCAGGCGGGTCCTGCTTTCCGCACCCGGCAAGGGCGGGGACATCGGCCTCTACCTGCTGGGTGTTTCCACCGAGGGGCTGGGCAGCAAGAAGATCTCCAGCAACGCCTCCTGCACCACCAACTGCGTCGCCCCGGTCATGCAGGTCCTGGACGAGAAGCTGGGGGTGGACAAGGCGGTCATGACCACCACCCATGCCTACACCGACTCCCAGAACCTGGTGGACAACTCCAACAAGAAGGACCTCTACCGGACCCGGGCCGCCGCGGCCAACCTGATCCCCACGTCCACGGGAGCGGCCAGGGCCACCGCCAAGGTCATGCCGAACCTCACGGACATCTTCGACGGCATGGCCATCCGTTGTCCGGTGGTCACAGGGTCGGTCTCCGACATCACCGTGGTGGTCAAGCGCAAGACAACCATCGAGGAGGTCAACGGCTTCTTCAGGGATGCGGCCGCTTCCGACCGTTACAAAGGCATTCTGGGGGCAACCGAGGAGCCCCTGGTCAGCTCCGACATCGTCGGGCGCTCCGAGTCCTCCCTGGTGGCCCTGCCCTTCACCATGGTCGTGGGCGGGGACCTGGTCAAGATCCTGGCCTGGTACGACAACGAGTGGGCCTACTGCTGCCGGCTGGTGGAGATGGCCGTGGAAATCGGAAAGTTCTTGTAATCCGTGCGATGAATATGGATCGAACAGCTCGATGAACACCGCCTTCTTCAGCACCAAACCCTATGACGAGCGGTTCTTCCGCAGCCACAACCAGGACTTCGGACACGACATCAAGTACCTGGAGGCGCGGCTGAACTGCGACTCCGTCACGCTGGCCAAGGGCTTTCCCGCGGTTTGCGCCTTTGTGAACGACACCCTGGACAGGGAGGTCCTCAAGGCGCTTCACGAGGGGGGGACCCGGCTGGTGGCCCTGCGCAGCGCCGGCTTCAACAACGTGGACCTCGATGCTGCCGCTGAGCTCGGACTGACGGTCATGCACGTCCCCTCCTACTCCCCCAACGCCGTGGCCGAGCATGCCCTGGGGCTGATGCTCGTCCTGAACCGCAGGTTCCACCGGGCCTACGAACGGGTCAAGGACCAGAACTTCTCCCTGAAGGGCCTGCTAGGGTTTGACATGCACGGCAAGACCGTGGGGGTCATCGGCGTGGGGGACATCGGCTCGGCCATGTGCCGTATCCTGCTCGGACTCGGGTGCAGGGTGGTCGCACACGCCCACCACGAGCGGGAGGAGCTGAAAAAACAGGGTGTTGACTTCGTGACCGTGGAGGAGCTGCTCGGCTCCTCCGACATCATCACCCTGCACGTACCCCTGACCCCTGAAACCCACCACATGATAGACAGCCGGGCCGTGGACAGAATGAAGGACGGGGTCATGCTCATCAACACCTGCCGGGGCAAGGTCGTGGACACCAGGGCGGTGCTGCAGGGGCTCAAAAGCGGCAAGATCGGCTACCTGGGGCTGGACGTCTATGAGGAGGAGGACAACATCTTCTACCGTGATTTGTCCGATCAGGTCATTGGCGACGAGATGATCGCCCAGCTGATCATGATGCCCAACGTGGTCGTCACCGCGCACCAGGCCTACTTCACCGAAGAGGCCCTGGACAGCATCGCCCGGACCACCCTGGACAACATCTCCAGCTTCGAGGCCGGCCAACGGACCGGCAGCGAGGTACACCCTGAAAAACACAAGAAGCAGATGCAACATGCGTGACGACTGGAAACACCCAGCACACAAACAATCCCGGGGCCCCACCCTGCGAGGTGGGTGCGCCGGCCACGATGCCGAGCACGAGGACAGGGTCGATCTGTTCAGGATAATGGCCGAGTCCACCGGAACCTTTCACTCTGTCTGGCGGCTGGCCTCAGAGCTGCACAGCTCCCGGCACCGGGAAAGCGCTTCTTCTTCATCGCGCCCGCCACTTTCCCGCAGGAGGCCGCGCGCTGTAACCTCGACACGGCTCCTGAACAGCATCCTGGTCACCTCCATGCTGGATGCGCGGGATGAATCCGACTCCTGACTGGAGCAGGGAGCACCGACTGCGGTCCCTGATCTTGAAACATCTTTTTTGCAAGGAGTGCCCATGGTCACCAACGATCTTCGCCTCGAGCATCAAGCCATCCTGTCCATGCTGGACATCCTGGACATCATGCGGGTCCGGCTGGAGGGCAGCCAGATCGTGGAGCTGGATGACCTGAGGTTCACGATCCGCTTTTTGAGCGGTTTCGTGGACGCCTGTCACCACGCCAAGGAGGAGCTGGCACTGTTTCCCGCACTGCAGAGCCTTCCCGGCAATGCTTACGAGGACAGGATCGCCGGGCTGGTCGCAGAGCATGTCCGGGCACGTGATCTGGTGGCCAGAATGAAACGTTCCATCGAAGACGGCCAGCTCCACACCAGTTCCTTTCTCGAGGCGGCGGGGTCCTACGTGACCCTGTTGCGGGAGCACCTGCGCAAGGAAGACTACACAATGTTTCCGGCAGCGGACATTGACGTGCCCGAATCAACAGCCGTTGCAGTCCGGGCCGAGTACGAGCGCATCGAGGACGAACAGATCGGTCCCGGGGTCCACGAGGAGCTGCACAGAACGCTGCACACGCTGGTGGAAAAATACGGGGCAAGCTGAACCGGACAGGACAATGAAACAAGCCGTGAAGTGTGGGTTGCGTCCTCGAACAGGGAAAACCCCGCCCGCGAATGACGTGTGTGAATGCCCTGAGCATCGGGAACACTTTTGACATCCTCGCCGGCCATCCCACCGAATCATTTGCATTTGTTCACCTTCCCGGACATATTGGATCACAATACGTGTTGCGGACTTACTGCAGGCACCTGCCAACTGCGACTGGAGACGCTTTTTTCATGCCCATGCCATCCCGCTTCCCTGTCCGGGCCCTCCCCCTGCTGCTCCTGAGCTTGTCCTTCCTGGCCGCTTGCGCCGAGGAAAAGCAGTCCGCCCCGCAGCAAAGAGCGCCTGTGGTGGTGGAGACCGCCCCGGTGGAGCCTGCCGCCTTCGAGGAAACCGTGCGCGGGATAGGATCCGTGAAAGCGGGGAAACGTGTCGTCATCCGCCCCGAGCGCTTTGGGATCATAGAAGAGATCCATTTCCAGGAAGGCCAGGAGGTGGACCGGGGCCGGCTCCTGGTCACCCTCCGGGACGACAAGCTGCAGCAGGAGCTGGCCGGCGTCCGCTCTGAGCTGCGCTCGGCACAGGCAACCCTGGAGCAGACCCGCAGGTCCCACGAGCGTTTTTCCAGGCTGTTCGCCCAGGACACCATCTCCCGGGAGGAGCTCGACCAGGTGGAGACCGAGTACGAAACCGCACAGGCCGAGGTCTCCAGACTCGAGGCCCGGATCGGCCTGATACGTGAGCAGCTCGAAGACACCAGGATCAGGGCCCCCATGGCCGGGGTCCTCTCCGAGAGCCTGTTCGACCCCGGTGACTATGTCGAGGGAGGGGAGGAGCTGGTCACGCTGTACGACACCTCCACCATGGAGGTCGCCTTCCGGGTGAGCGGCAGCCGCAGCCGCGCAGTCGAAGCGGGTCAGCCCGTGCGGGTCACTGTCGACGCCCACCCGGACAGGGAATTCCCCGGCCGGGTCGTGTTCGTGGGCCCCTCCATTGATCCCGCCACCAGGACATTTCTGGTCAAGGCCCGGATGGAGAACCCCTCCGGGCTGCTCACACCCGGGGCCTTTGCAACGGTCGAGGTCGTAGTCAACGAACGCTCCGGGCAGCCCTCCGTGCCCGAAGAGTCCCTGGTGCCGGTGCGCACCGGTTACGTGGTCTTCACGGTGGACGACAACAAGACCGCCCACAGGCAAGGGGTGCAGACCGGACTGCGCGAGCCCGGGCTGGTGGAGATCACCCAGGGGCTCTCCCTGGGCGACCGGGTGGTCACCCGGGGGCACATGAACCTCTCCGACGGGGACAGCGTTCAGATCGAATCCACCACAAACTCCACAGCACCAGGGCAAGACATGGGTTCGGAACAGGGACAGGCGACGAGGCAATGATCTGGAACTTCTGCATCCGGCGCCCGGTCTTCACCCTGGTCATCTTCCTGGTTTTGACCATCTTCGGCCTGTTCGGCTATTTCCAAATGCCCCTGCGGGAAAACCCCGACGTGGAGTTTCCCATCGTCAGCGTCAACGTGGTCCTCCCCGGCGCCGAACCAGAGGTTGTGGAAACTGAAATCGTGGAGCCCCTGGAGGAGCAGATCAACACTGTGGAGGGGCTCAAGAAGCTGACCTCCACCTCCCGGGAGCAAGTGGCCACGGTAACTGCGGAGTTCGAGCTCTGGCGGGACGTGGACATCGCCGCCCAGGACGTCCGGGACCGCGTCAACCGTGCCCTGCGCGAGCTTCCCGACGGCATAGAGTCCCCCATCGTCCGCAAGATCGACCCCGACGCCCAGGCCATCATGTGGGTCGCCCTGACCGGCAACGAACGCTGGGACGGGGTCCGTCTCAGCCGCTACGCCGACGAGGTGCTCAAGCCGCGGCTGGAGTCCATCCGCGGGGTGGGGCAGATCCTGATCGGCGGAGAGCGCCGCTACGCCGTGCGGGTCAAGCTCGACCCCGGGTTGCTGGCCGCCCACCAGGTCACGGTGCAGGACGTGGTGGACACCATCCGGGCCAACAATGTGGACATCCCCTCCGGTCGCATCGAGAGCTCCGGTCGCGAGTTCCTGGTCAAGACCAGGGGGCAGTTCAGCTCTCCAGAACCCATAAACGACCTGATCATAGCCTCCCACCAGGACGCGGTGGTGCGCATCCGGGATGTTGGCCGGGCCGTGGCCGGGGTGGAGAACGACCGCCAGCTGGCCAGGTTCACGGGAGGGCTGACCGTCGGCCTGGGGATCATAAAACAAAGCGACGCCAATACCGTGGACGTGGCAGAGACAGTCGCTTCCCGGGTGGGCGAGCTCTCCCGGGACTTTCCGCAAGGGCTGAACTACACCGTGGCCACGGACGACTCCGTGTATATCAAGGAGTCCATCCGCGACCTCCTGTTCACCGTCTTCTTTGCCGGGGGGCTGGTCATCCTGGTGGTGCTCTACTTTCTGCGCAACGCCTGGGGGACCGTGATCACCGGTCTGGCCATCCCGGCCTCCCTGCTGGGGGGTCTGGCCTTCATGAACGTGCTTGGGTTCAGCATCAACACCCTGACCATGCTGGCCCTTATCCTGGCCATCGGTATCGTCATCGACGACGCCATCGTTGTCCTGGAAAGCTCCTTTCGGCACTTGGAGGAAGGGGCCGACCCCATCCCCGCCTCCCGGGTGGGGACCACCGAGGTGGCCTTCCCGGCCCTTGCCAACACCCTCTCCCTGGGGGCTGTGTTCATCCCCGTGGCCTTCACTGCCGGGTTGATCGGGAGATTCTTCTTCGAGTTCGGCCTGACCGTGGCCGTGACCGTGTTCACCTCCACCTTCACCGCCCTGACCCTGACCCCCATGCTCTGCTCCAGGCTGCTCCGGGCCAGAAAGAGCAAGGGGCGGATCTGGCGCTGGCTGGAGTCGACCCTGGTTGTCCAGGAGAGGTTCTACAGCTGGATACTGCACAAAGCGCTCAGACACCGGCTGCTGACTCTGATCCTTGCAGCGGCTGCCCTGGTCATTGGGTTCGTCCTCATGACCCGCCTTTCCACCGAGTTCACCCCCACCGTGGACCGGTCCCAGTTCATGATCTCCTTCGAGACCCCTGAAGGCGCCACCCTCTCTGAAACCGACGCCTATACCCGGCGCATCGAAAAGACCCTGGACGGCCTCCCGGAAGTCGACCACTACTTCCTGGCCATCGGCCTTTCCCGTGGGGGTGGTCCGGGCAAGGTCAACGAGGGCATCTGCTTCGTGCACATGATCCCCAGGAGTGAACGGAAGCGCCACCAGTCCGAGGTGGTCAAGGAGCTGCGTGGCCTGCTGGGCCGGATTCCCGGTGGGCGGGCCTATGTCATCCAGAGCAGCGGGGCGGGCGTCGCAGCGGGGGGTGCACCGGTCCAGCTGGTGTTGCAGCACACCGATCTCGAAGCGCTGGCGGACAGGCAGGAGCAGGTCATGAGCTGGATGCGGCAGCGTCCTGAGTTCATCGGGGTCAACTCCGACCTGAAGATGAACAAGCCCCAGGTGGAGGTGTCCATCCGCCGTGACAGGGCTTCCCTCATGGGCATCTCGGTCTCGGAGATCTCCAACACCATGCGCTTTCTCCTGGGAGAGCCGGACATCTCCGAGATCGAGGAGGGCAGCGAACGGTATGAGGTCATCCCGGAGATCACCTCCAGGGGAGGCATGGTGCCCACCGGTCTGCTGGAGCTCTATGTCCGCACCAGCCAGGGCGAGCTGGTCTCTCTTGAAAACCTGGTCACCACCACAGAGACCGTTGGGCCAAGCGCCATCCACCACTTCAACAGGGTCAGGGCGGCAACCATCTCCGCCTCGACCCCGCCGGGCGTCCCTCTTGGCGATGCCCTGCAAGCCCTGCAGCAGCACCTGGAAGAAACCCTGCCCCGGGAGTTCACCACCTCATTCACCGGACAGAGCCAGGATTTTCAGGAGTCCTTCCGCAATCTGATGATCACCATTGTCTTCTCCATCGTGTTCATCTACCTGGTGCTCTCCGCCCAGTTCGAATCCTTCCTGCACCCCCTGATCATCCTGCTCACCCTCCCCCTGGCCCTGGTGGGTGCCTTCGGGGCGCTGTGGCTGTTCGACATGCCCTTTGGGATCGTGGCCTTCATCGGGCTGATCATGCTCATGGGCATGGCCACCAAGAACGCCATCCTCATGGTGGACTACTCCAACGTGCTGGTGGCCCGTGGTTCCGGCATTGCCCAGGCTGCGGAGCAGGCGGCCAGGATCCGGTTCCGCCCGGTGATCATGACCACCGTCTCCACCGTGCTCGGGCTGATGCCCATTGCGCTGGGGTACGGGGCGGGCGGCGAAGCCCGCGCACCCATGGGCGTGGCCATGACCGCGGGTCTGCTGACCACCACCACCCTAACCCTGCTGGTCATCCCGGTGGTCTACACCCTCGCGGGCCAGGGCCTGCAGAAGCTGCGCCCGGGCAAGACAAAGGAAAGGTCGGCATGAAGCTGGTGCACATCATCTCCCATTTCGAGTTTGCAGACCGCATCGAGGCCATCCTTGATCACCACCACATCTCCTGCTTCGTGCGCCTGCCCATGGTGCAAAGCCGGGACCGGGACGGCAAGCACATGGGATCCAAGGTCTTCCCGGGCAACTCATCCCTGGTCATGGCCCAGGTCGAGGAGGACAAAGTGCAAGGTCTGCTGGATTCCCTGGAGAAGTTCAGACAGGAGAAGGAAGCCCATCTTCACCTCCAGGCCGTGGTCCTGGCCGTGGAACAGCAGCTCGGCTCGGTGGAGGGTTGCGAAAAGGATCCGTCAGGAAAGGAAAACGGTCACACGGAGGAAAACTGAAATATCTGATGAGCTGTACACCATCAGCCTCTTGTTCTTTTCTCCCCCTTCGAACTTCCGACTTCGAACTTCGAACTTCTCAGAACTTCCCTGCTTGATCCAGTGCCCCCCTACCATCTGCTTCATCCCTTCCTTTTGGCGTCCGACTTCTCCTTCATCCTGCGACCCGCCACCACGGCATTGGCCGCGATGGCCGAGACCACCAGCAGCCCCAGGACGATGAACACCTCCTTGAGGGACCGGATGCGTTGGCCCAGCAACGTGAGCATCAGGCAGCGCAGGTAGGAGGTGGCGCAGGTGACCAGGACAAACTTTTTGGGGCTGATCCTCAGGATGCCCGCTGCGTAGGAGATGACGTCCGACGGGTTGTAGGGCAGCACCCTGATCCACAGGATCAGGTTCTGGTGGTGCAAAAGCCTGTCCATGACCCGGGCCACCTTGTCCCGGCTGAAGAACCGGCTGAACCACTCCCGGATACGCACCCCCAGGAAGTAGACCAGCAGAGACCCTGCCCACAGCCCGCTGCCCGAGACCAGGGTGCTCCAGACCACCCCGTAGCGGTTGCCCGCCCCGATCACGATCAACTCGGCCGGGATGGGCGGGATGACCACCTGAAGAATCATGACCCCGAACAGGGCAAGAACCTCAAGAATGAGCACAGGGGCCCTCTCAGCGGGTTAAAGCTCTTCTTCCTTGCAGTCCGTTCAAAAACCACACTGGCAACCCAGGCTTCGCTTTGGCTTCCGTCTACGCATGGCTACGCCGGGACAAGTCCGACTCCGCTCCCAGCTTCGCCGGGACAAGTCGTCGTGGCATGGGGCACAAGTTGAGCTCGAGGACAACCCAATGCAAAATTCTCCCACTTTCGGACTTCGAACTTTCTTGCTTCCAGCTTCCAGCTTCGAGCTTCCAGCTTCAATTTACGTGAGGGTTTGCCTCTGGTGGAGCAACGCAGTCCCCCTTCGCACAAGGCTCCGGAGGGCAGGCCTGCGGGGATTTTTCTACAACCTGCATCAAAGCGTTCAGAACAAAGGGCCGGAGTGCTTCCGGCCCTTCGTCGTTCCAGGCTGTCATTCCAGGCAGAGCACAGACAAGCGTCTGTACTCGGCTGTAGCTGGCGGTATCGACTACCCCTCGTTGATGCGATCGATCAGGATACGGTCCGGGGTGAACAGCACCTTGCGGCCCCCGTCCTCTGGATCGGTGCGAAACTCGCCCACACCGTGCAGCACAAAGGTGTTGCCCTGGTTCAACTCTTCCTTGATCTTGGAGAAGACCACCTTGACGGCCTGTTCTGACTTGGCGTCGTCAAAGACGTCGGGCATGGAGTCCTTGAGGGCGTTTTTCAGTGTTTTGGTGTCCGGCATATCATTGCTCCTTTCAGTTTGCTTCGGTTCAGTCTTTGCGCTTCCAGGGCCCGGGATCAGGTGAGCATGTTGGGATCAGCCGTAAAGTCCACTTTCTTGAAGTCCCCTTCCTTGTGGGTGGAGAACTTGCCGATGCCGGCGAATTCCATCTTGTCAGCGTTCTTCAGGGCCCGGGGGATGGTGCCCACGATCAGGTCTACTGTGGTCTCGGCATCGGCCTCACTGGACACCACCCCGGCGCTCATCAAGGCCTGCATGAGCTTCTTTGTGTCCTCTGTGGCTTCCATCTGCACGTAATCACTTGGTTTTGCCATTTCAGTTCCTCCTCGGGAATGTTTCGGCTCTCCCACGTCTGGTGCGTGGAGTCAGCCATTGTTTCCAGACCAGGACCCCTGAAACAAGGGTCACTCTTCTATTTTGCACCAAATTTTTGCCCTTTATGCAAGTGGCAAGAATTGCCGCAGCCCTGGATGGGCCAACGAAGACTCAGACCCGTTGCCTTGGGGCGAATTTCCTGATGTAGTTGAACACGTAGGGAAAGATGTCCTGAAAACCTATTCAAATGGAGGCAGCATGGGAAAGGACTGGAAGGAAGAAATCAGGATGCAGTGGGCCAAGCTCACCCAGGGCGACGTGGACATGATCGGCAAGGACCGCGACCGCCTCGTCCAGGTCTTGCAACAGCGCTACGGGTGGGACAAAGAACAGGCCGAGCAGGAGTTCGAAAAATGGAGCCTTGACCGGCCCACCCCGTTTTCCTGATCAGGCACGCGATTTTTCCCGCTGGAAAACCTCGGCGCAGCATTGGATTTTGCCGGCCTGTCCCCCCGCCTCGAACAGGGGGCGACGGGTTGCGGCACAAGCTCCAGCTGAAGATCGGAAAACAGCTCCGAGGAATCCTCGTGTCAGGGATGGAGCCGGATGTCCGACTCCATTACTTCAAAGACCGGGATGACGGTCAGTGGACATCGTTCCTGCGCTCCAACCTTTCATTATCCGCCGGGGTCAGGCTCTGGGTCTCGTCCCAGTCGGAAAGCAGCTTCTCGATGCCCACGGCCAGGTGCTCCTCGGCGTCCGCGGTCTTGAGCTCCAGGTTGCAGTCGTCGCAGTTCCGGTCGCAGTAGGTGGGCTGGTAGCAATCCGGCTCGGTATAGGTGGTGATGACCCCCTCATAGTTCCTGAGCACCACCTTGTTGGTCCCCCAGGAGATCAGGTAGTTGGGCATGACCGGTATCTTGCCCCCGCCACCGGGTGCGTCGATCACGTAGGTCGGCACGGCAAACCCGCTGGTGTGGCCCACCAGGCTTTCGATGATCTCGATGCCCTTGCCCACGGGTGTGCGCAGATGGGTCAGACCCTCGGACAAGTCGCACTGGTAGAGGTAGTAGGGCCGCACCCGGTTGGCCACCAGCTTCTGGACCAGGACCTTCATCAGCCGGGGGCAGTCGTTGACGCCTGCCAGCAGGACGCTCTGGTTGCCGAGTGGGATTCCGGCGTTGGCCAGCCGGGCCAGAGCCCGGCGCGAGGAAGCCGTCACCTCCCGGGGATGGTTGAAGTGGGTGTTCAGCCACAGGGGATGGTGCTGCTTGAGGATGTCCACCAGGTCGTCGGTGATGCGGTAGGGCAGCACCACGGGCATGCGGGTGCCGATGCGCACCACCTCGACATGGTCGATGGCCCGCAGCTCTCCGAGGAGCCAGTCGATGCGCTCGTCCGGAAGCATGAACGGGTCGCCGCCGGACAACAGCACGTCGCGCACCGCCGGGGTGTTCCGGATATATTCAATTCCCTTGAGCAGCTGCTTCTTGTCCGGAATGTGGTCCTGGTCCCCGACCTTGCGCTTCCTGGTGCAGTGGCGGCAGTACATGGAGCAGGTGTTGCTGACGTGGAAAAGGACGCGATCCGGATAACGGTGGGTGATGCCCGGGGCCGGGCTGTCCTCGTCCTCGTGCAGGGGGTCCTTCATGTCCGTACGGGCGATCTCCAGCTCCCGGGGCGAGGGAAAGGCCTGCTTGAACACCGGGCCGTTCTGATAGTCCTCCACGTCGATCAGCGAAAGGTAGTACGGGGTGATGGACATTGGGAAGCTTTCCAGGGTCTTCTCGTAGGCCTGACGCTCCTTCTGGCTGAACCTGATCCCTGTCAGGGCTTGAAAGGTGTCGATATCCTGGATGGAGTGGGACAGCTGCCACTGCCAGTCGGTCCAGTTGGAACGCTTGGAACCCTTGTGTATTTTTTGGGCAATCGACTTTTGTTTTTCAGAGTAGATCTCCATCGTATCTCCCGTGATTTTATTATTCGTATGGCCCGGGCTGGCGAAAGAATGGTAATCTACACATATATCCCTGGCTGTCAAGTCAAAATCAACAGTCAAATAACCACTGTATTTCCCTGATTGTTATTCAATTTTTATTTTAATATTCTTTTTTATCAGAATTCATTTATAATAAAAGACATATATTTTACTGTTGCATCTGAAATTTTTATTTATATCTCTGCACAAAAGTCTTTCATGTTCAAAATCCCCCTGGCCGCACGGACCGCTTCCCTGGTTCGGAGCTGGGCACCTCTTCCGGCTCCGGCCTCAGGCAACCATGCTGGAATCTCTGCTTGAGACCGGTTTTGCATCCGGATAGCATGGCATCATGCGTTCCATTTCCAGGACCCGCCAGCGCACCCTCCCCGTCACGTGCAGCATTGCCTTCACCCTGGCCCTGTGGCTGGGGAGCAAGTGGTATTTCCAGGACTGGTTCGCGGATCCTTTCAAGTACCCAGCCAAGGCGGCCTCCCTGAGCGCCACCGTGCTCATGTGCTGGTGCATCCTGCTTTCCACCCGCTGGCGTTTTCTGGAGAAGTGGTTCCACGGCCTTGACAAGGTCTACCAGGTTCACAAGCGGCTGGGCCGGCTGGCCTTTTTCATCATCCTGCTCCACCCGCTGTGCCTTGGTCTGGACCAGCTCCCCGACCTGGTCGGCGTCCTCCGGGACATGTGGTTCCGGGTTCCCGAAGGGGACACCTACCTCTGGGGCCAGAACCTGGGGGTGGCCGCCCTGCTGGTCATGGCGCTGCTGGTGGCCCTGACCCTCTGGGTCAGGCCTCCCTACCACCTCTGGAAGCACAGCCACGAATGGTTCGGGCTGGTGCTTGTGATGGTCGCGGCCCACATCCTGCTCGTTGACGCGGACATTGCCGCCTACCCGCTGCTGCGGCTCTGGATGTACGGCCTGCTGCTCCTGGCCCTGGCTGCCTTTATTTACATCCGCTTCCTCTACCGGTTCCTGGGCCCGCACTTCCGCTACCGTGTCTCACGGATCGAGAAAATCGAGGACCTCCTGGAGCTGACCTTCACCCCGGTGGAGGAGAAGATGGACTTCAAACCCAGCCAGTTCGTGTACCTGTCGGTCAAGCACCCGGACATTTCCCCTGAGCTCCACCCCTACTCCATTGCCTGCGGCTACAATCTGGCCGCCCGTTTCAAGCTCGGCATCAAGCAGGTCGGCGACCACACCCGCTCCCTGGACAGGCTGACCACGGGTGACCCGGTCACGGTCTATGGCCCCTACGGCCGCTTCAGCGAGCCCTTTCTTTCCGGGGAAAGGGACTGCCTGTTCATCGGCGGGGGCATCGGCATCACCCCTTTTCTGGGCATGTGGCACGTGGCGCTGCACTCGGAGGAGCGCCTTCCCGAACACCATGTGCCGGAGCCCCTGCGGCAGATGCACCCGGAGATCATCCGGTCCTGGAAAAGCCCCCGGGTGGCGCTCTTTTATGTCTGTCGCACCCGCCTCCAGGCCAGCTTCGACCGGGACATCAAGCAGGAGGCCCTGCTCAGCCACTTCCATGGGTTCACCAGCCTTGCGCAACGCGGGCACCACTACGAACTCTTCGTCAGCTCCGAGCAGGGCCGTTTTTCGGCAGAGTACCTGGAGCACCAGCTGGGCGGGTCCATCTGGGACAGGAATGTCTTTCTCTGCGGCCCCACCCCCATGATGGACGGCCTGACCAGCCAACTTTTGGACCGCGGGGTGCCTCCTGAACGGATCATCACAGAGGATTTTAACCTGGTCTAGCAGTCCGTTGAAAAATGGTTCAATTTGACAAACCCGGCCGCCGTGACCATTTTCAACCCGTCATGGCTGCGCTGCTGTTCGCTTTCCCTTTCCGCTACCTGCGGGCCACTCCCCTGCCCCACGCCTTTGCACTGCTGTGCATGGTCGCCTGCACACTGCTGCTCTTCTTGTGGGTGCGCCATGACGGCCACCCCCTGGAGCTGAAACGGCTGTTTCTGCCGGCCTTGTCCTTGTGGGCCGGGGCTGCAGGGCTGATTTCCCTGGCCGATGCGTTTTCCCGCTTCAGGGAGTACCGCCGCCTGGTCAGGATCTTCAAACGGTATGGGTACAAGGACCGTGTGCTTGTGCCGGCGGCCTCCTCCCGCTGCCAGCGCGACGCCGCAATAGCCGCCGCAATCGCCGTGGGTTGCGGGGGCAGGGCCAGAAGCTACTACCGCAGCCTCGGGTATCGCTGGTACCACTTGCTGCCCGACCCGGTCATGCGCAACCCCCTGCTCTTTCTCAGCCCCTCCTTCCTGATCGAAGCCACCTTCTCCAGGCGGCTGCGCCCCTGCACCCGGGACACATGACTGTTGTCTGAACGCTGCCCTTCAAGGCCCCAGCACCCGTATACCCGAGCCAACCAAGCCCATTTCCTTGATGACCACTGGTGACAGTGGCCGTTCCCGTTCTTATATCTCTGAACCTGCAAGGCACTTGCGCCTTCACCCCATCTGGGATAGAGCCAGCCTCCCTTGAACAACCACAGATCCCCCCGGGATCGGGACAACGTCAGACATGACAGACACAGCCAGAAACACTGCCATCCGCAATGTGGCCATCATCGCCCACGTCGACCACGGCAAGACCACCCTGGTGGACCACATGTTCCGACAAAGCGGCCTGTTCCGCGAAGGCCAGGTGGTGGCCGAACGGGTCATGGACTCCATGGACCTGGAACGGGAGCGGGGCATCACCATTGCCGCCAAAAACTGCGCCGTGCAGTGGAAGGGCATCAAGATCAACATCATCGACACCCCGGGCCACGCCGACTTCGGGGGTGAGGTGGAGCGCTCCCTGTCCATGGCCGACGGGGCCCTGCTCCTGGTGGACGCCTCCGAGGGCCCCCTGCCCCAGACCCGCTTCGTGCTCAGCAAGGCCCTGGAGGCCAACCTGTTCCTGGTGGTGGTCATCAACAAGATCGACCGCCAGGACGCCAGGCCCCAAGAGGTCCTGAACGAGATCTACGACCTGTTCATCGACCTCGACGCCACCGAGGAGCAGCTCGACTTCCCGGTCTTCTATGCCATTGGTCGCGACGGTGTGGCCATGCGGGACCCCGAAGACCAGGCACACGACCTGCACCAGCTCTTTGACGCCATTCTGGAGCACGTGCCCGCCCCTGCCCACGACCCCACAGAGCCTTTCCAGATGCTGGTGGCCGACCTGGACTACTCCGACTACCTGGGTCGACTGGCCATCGGGCGCATCAGAAACGGGAGCGTCGGGCAGAGCGACGACCTGGTCTGCCTGCAGCAGGACGACCGGGAGACCCCCCTCAGGGTGACCCGGCTGCAGACCTTCGAGGGGCTGTCCATCCGGGAGACCGAGTCGGCTGCAGCCGGGGACATCGTGGTTCTGTCCGGGCTGGACGAGGTCCATATCGGCGACACCATCGCCACCAAAGAAGCCCCCAAACGCTTGCGGCGCATAGCCGTGGACGAGCCCACCGTGTCCATGCGCGTGACCATCAACACCTCCCCCCTGAGCGGCCGGGAGGGCAGCCTGGTCCAGTCCAGCAAGATCAGGGAGCGGCTGCTCAGGGAAACCCTCTCCAACGTGGCCATCCGGGTGGAGGACGGCAGCGACAGGGACAGCTTCATCGTCAAGGGCCGGGGTGAGTTCCAGCTGGCCATCCTGATCGAGACCATGCGCCGGGAAGGTTTCGAGCTGTGCGTGGGGCGTCCCGAGGTCATCTACAGGGAGCAGGGCGGACAGCGCCTGGAGCCCATGGAGCACCTCTTCGTGGACTGCGAGGAGAGCTTCCTGGGGGTCATCACCGAGAAGCTGGCCCTGCGCAAGGGGCGCCTCACCAACCTGGTCAACCATGGCAGCGGCCGGGTTCGGGCAGAGTTCTCCATCCCTTCCCGGGGGCTCATCGGGTACCGGGACGAGTTCATGACCGACACCAGGGGAACGGGGATCCTCAATGCCGCCTTTGCCGGGTACCAACCCTTCCGTGGGGAGTTCCCCTCCCGGCGCACCGGCTCGCTCGTGGCCGACCGGCCGGGCCGTGCCGTGGCCTACGCCCTGTTCAACCTCGAGCCCCGGGGCCGCCTGTTCGTGGTTCCCAACGATCCGGTCTACGAGGGCATGATCGTGGGCGAGCACAACCGTGACAGCGACCTCAACGTCAACGCCACCAAGGAAAAAAAGCTGACCAACATGCGCGCCTCGGGCAAGGACGAGGCCGTGGTCCTGACCACGGTCCTGCCCCTGACCCTGGAGCGGGCCATCCACTTCATCCGCGAGGACGAGATGGTCGAGGTCACTCCGCAGTCCATCCGTCTGCGCAAGACCGTCCTGTCGGCCCAGCAACGGCACACCAAGAAGAAAGAGCCCATTCAGTAGCCCACTCTTCCAAGGAAACCTTGCTCCTCACTTTCAGTTTGGTTAGGTTCCCGTTTTTTCCACCCCTCCGAGGAGAACTATGCCTCTTTCAGACACTGCCATGCGCGAACACCTCTACAGCGTGGTCATGGGTGTCCTGGATCAGCACCAGGAGTCCCGGCAGGAAGCACTGCAGGAGTACCTGGCCGTGACCCTGCCAAATACGAGCCTGCAGGAACAAAACCGCCTGGCCGCCCTGATCCCCGCCCTGATGCCAACACTGCACGCCAAATGGGTCACCCTCTTCCTGGACCGGCTCTTCGAGACCGTCCCGCAGGAGCAGATCGGGGAGCTGTGCACCACCGGCCGGAAGAACGAGGCCACGGTCCTGCTGGTGTACATCATGTTCATGGAGTCCGAGCGCATGGAGAAGCAGGTGGCCCAGGATCTGGCAGAATACGGACGTGAGAGCTCTGGTGCCGGGGACCTTGGGGATGCCGCGGCCGGACTGCTCCGGGCCCGCATGGACCAGCTCAAGGACCAGCTGCGTCTCGAGAAGAAGAGCAACGAATCCTCCTGACCGTTGATCTGCGTCCGTTTCGACCGCTGAAGCCCATTCTGCCCCTTGCGGTCCATTGCTGGTGCTGCTCCGGGGTACCCGACCTCTACCAAGGCCGCCATCCTTGGAATCCCCTGCGATATTCTCTACCCACCCGGATGGCCTCCACGAGTGAGGGGCTTGCATGCCTGCGCCGCATGTGGCAGTTGCCTCCAGCAGCCAAACGAGGGTGAGGCCTGCGTCTCCTGCAACTTTTCTTCGCCCGGAGTTCACCGGGCAGCCGGGTTCACATCCGGACGTGACCGCCTGAATGGAGCATCCAATGTATATTGCCGCGCAGCCGTCGGGCTACGATACCTTTTGCCGCACGTTCAATATCGAGTCCCCCAGCCGTTTCAACTTTGCCTATGACGTCCTGGACCGCCAGGCCAGGAACGACCCGCACCATCCGGCCATGGTGCACATCGATCCGCAGGGCATCAGAAGGACCTATGACCTGGACTACTTCAGCAGCGAATCCTCGCGTCTGGCCCAGGGATTGTCCGAGCTTGGCCTGGGCAAAGGGGACCGGGTCATGCTCATTCTCTACAGGAGGGTGGAGTTCTGGACGGCCATGCTGGCCCTGCACCGCATCGGTGCGGTGGCCATTCCTTCCCCGGCCATGCTCACCGCCGGGGACATCCGCTTCCGGGTCGATTTCGCAGGGGTCAAGGGGGCCGTGGTGGAGGATTCCGTGGCCCCGCGGATCGACTCCATCCGTCCCGACTGTCCCGGGCTGCAGGTCCTGGTCCAGGCCGGAGAGGCGCCCGCCCCCCACGGGTGGCACAGCTACGACCGGGTGCTCAAACTCGGGGAGGAGGGGTTCACGCGGCCCGAGCGGGTCTGCGGCGGTGACGACCCCCTGCTCATCTTCTTCACCTCCGGCACCACCGGCATGCCCAAGATGGTGGAGCACACCCACACCTACCCGCTGGGCCACGCAACCACCGGGATCTTCTGGCACGATCTCACACCGGGGGACCTGCACCTGACCCTGGCGGACACCGGGTGGGGAAAGGCCGTGTGGGGCAAGTTCTACGGTCAGTGGATGGCCGGGGCAACCGTCATGACCTGGGACTTTCGCGACAAGTTCCTGCCCTCACAGCTGCTCAAGGTCATGTCCGAGAACAAGGTCACCAGCTTCTGCGCCCCTCCCACGGTCTACCGCTTTCTGGTCCGCGAGGACCTTGCCGAACACGACCTCTCCTTCCTGCGTCACTGCACCACGGCGGGCGAGCTGCTCAACGACGGCGTGTTCCGCGCCTGGAAGCGCCAGACCGGACTGAACATCTACGAAGGGTATGGGCAGACCGAAACCTGCCTGCTGATCGCGACCTTCCCGTTCATGGAGCCCCGGCCGGGGTCGATCGGCAAGCCCGTCCCGGGCTGGGATGTGCTCCTGCTGGACACCGACGGCGACCCCTGCCCACCCGGCACCGAAGGGGAAATCTGCATCAGCCTGAAAGACACGAGGCCCCTGGGGCTGTTCACCGGCTATCTCGACGATCCGGACAAGACCAGCGAGGTCCTGCGCCATGGCATCTACCACACCGGGGACAAGGCCTGGATGGACGAAGACGGCTACTTCTGGTTCCTCGGGCGCACCGACGACCTGATCAAGAGCTCCGGCTACCGCATCGGGCCCTTTGAGGTGGAAAGCGCCCTTGTCTCGCACCCGGCCGTGGTCGAGGCCGCCGTGACCAGTGTCCCCGACCCGGTTCGTGGTCAGGCGGTCAAGGCCACCGTGGTTCTGGGGCCGGGGTTCGAACCCGGCGAGGATTTGACCCGCAAGCTGCAGGAGCATGTCAAGACCGTGACCGCACCCTACAAGTACCCCCGGGTCATCAGCTACGTGGATGAGTTGCCCAAGACCATCTCCGGCAAGATCAGGCGGGTCGAGATCAGGGAAAAGGACTGGGAGAACGCGGGCCGTCCGGCCTGACGGACATGTCCGGGAAAACAGCCGGCACTTGCCTGCTGATCTTTACCTGGCCTCTCCCATCAGCATGGTCTACGCTGGTCACCACCTGCTGAGCGCGGACCTTGCATCTGCAAACGTAAACCATTCGGAGCCGAACATGCCCCCCTCAACTGAATCCTCCTGGGAGCAGCTGGCCGAAAAGCTCCAGGCCTTGTTCGCCCACAAGGTCTCCCTCGGCCCCCTGAGCAGCGGAGACGGTCTGCTCCTTGAGGTGGAAAATACCACCGGGGACCGCTCACAGATCCTGTTCAGCACCGAGCACCTCCCCCACATCGCCGTGAGTCTGCTGCGCGGCCACCAGATGGCCGCCAGCAACCTGCCCGGCGAGCAGCTGGTCGGGATGCTGGAACGCAGTCAGAAGACCCAGATGGAGAATCCGGTTGGGGCAAGGTCCGTCAGGGTAGTGGGCAGCTCCGGGTCCGAGAACATCTCCCTGCTCATCCACTGCGGCACCTCGTTCCTGCACTTCACCCTTCCCGCGGATGGTGTGCGTGAGCTGCGAGACGAGCTGAACAGGACGCGGCCGGGCTGACCCAGCCCCCTGTGCCGGCAACCCGCGGCACCTGGGGCATTTTCATCCTGAACCCGACCCTGGTGCTGTGCTCCAGTTTCCCGGGCAACCAACACGGTTTTCACAACCAGTTCACATTCTTCCCAGAGTGCACGGACACGCTCAGGCTGGGCACGCCTGATCCGTAAGCCTCTTCCAAACCTTACTCCCGGCCTTCCCCCTGCATTGTTTTCCACTGGTTGATCAGGCCGTTGGTGGAACTGTCGTGGGACTCCACGATCCCAGGGGCAGACAGCTCCGGCAGGATGGCCGTGGCCAGCTGCTTGCCAAGCTCCACCCCCCACTGGTCAAAGGAGTTGATGTTCCAGATGGTGCCCTGCGCGAAAATCTTGTGCTCGTACAAGGCGATGAGCATGCCCAGGGTCCTGGGAGTCAGGCGCCGGAACAAAAAGGAGTTGGTCGGGCGGTTGCCCGGCATGACCTTGTGCGGGGCCAGCCGCTGCACTTCCTCCCGGGTCTTGCCTTCCTTTTCCAGCTGCACCAGGACCTCCTCCAATGTCTTGCCGCGCATCAGGGCTTCGGTCTGGGCGAAAAAGTTGGAGAGCAGCTTGGCATGGTGGTCCCCCATGGGGTTCAGGCTCTGGGCCGGGGCCAGGAAGTCGCAGGGAATCAGCCTGGTGCCCTGGTGGATGAGCTGATAGAAGGCGTGCTGCCCGTTGGTGCCCGGCTCGCCCCAGATGACCGGCCCCGTGTCCCACCCCACCGGCTGACCCTCGAGGGTGACCCTTTTGCCGTTGCTTTCCATGTCCCCCTGCTGGAAGTAGGCCGGGAACCTGGCCAGGTACTGGTCATAGGGCAGGATGGCCTGGGTCTGAGCCCCGAAGAAGTTGCCGTACCAGACCCCCAGCAGGGCCATGACCACCGGGATGTTCTCCCCGAGCGGGGCTGTACGGAAGTGCTCGTCCACAGCGTGGGCCCCGGACAGAAGCTCCTCGAAGCCATCCATGCCGATGGACAGGGCAATGGACAGGCCGATTGCCGACCACAGGGAGTAGCGCCCCCCCACCCAGTCCCAGAACTCGAACATGTTGGCCGGATCGATGCCGAAGTCCCGCACGCCATCCGTGTTGGTGGACAGGGCCACGAAGTGGCGGGCCACTGCCGAGGGGTCGCCCGCGGCCTTGAGGAACCACTCCCTGGCCGAGAGGGCATTGGTCAGGGTCTCCTGGGTGGTGAAGGTCTTGGAGGCAACGATGAACAGGGTGCTCTCCGGAGACAGGCCTTTCAGGGTCTCGGCCAGGTGGGTCCCGTCCACGTTGGACACGAAGTGGCAGTCGATCTCAGGGTGCCCGTAATGGGCCAGGGCCATGGTTGCCATCTGCGGTCCCAGGTCGGAGCCGCCGATGCCGATGTTGACCACGTCGGTGATGCGCTTACCGGTATAGCCCTTCCACCGGCCGGAACGCACCCGGCGGGTGAAGTCGCGCATCTGGTCCAGCACCCTGTTCACATCGGGCATCACGTCGTACCCGTCGACAGTGACCGGCCGGTTGGAACGGTTGCGCAGGGCCACGTGCAGCACGGCCCGCTCCTCGGTGACATTGATCTTCCCCCCGGAGAACATGGCCGCCCTGCGCTCCTCGACCCCGGCCTCCACGGCCAGGTCCAGCAGCAGGTCCAAGGTCTTCCTGGTGACGATGTTCTTGGAATAATCGAACAGGACGTCCCCCAGGTGCATATGAAAGGCCTCAAACCGTTCCGGGTCCTCCTCGAACAAGGCCCGCATGTGCACGTTTTGCATCTCTTCGTAGTGAGCTTCCAAGGCCTTCCAGGCCTTCATCTCCGTCAGTCTCGTCATGGCGTCTCTCTTTTGCTTTGGTGAAGGAACCTCTTCACCCTTCACTTTTCACCCATTTTTCTGGTTCATCCGGTTCGAGCACACTTTTTCAAGGGTTGCCCGGTTTCGGAAAGAGGCCGTGGGTGTTCATGACCAGCCAGAATGGAAGTGCGTCGCGTCCCTCCCTGCTCACATGGTCCAGGGTTGTATCGGTCGTTCTTGCCAGCGCTTAACCGCCACCGCCTCGCTCCAGCTTGGAATATCCGACCCTGCACCTGCTGCGTTCAAGAGACCATTCCATGCCATTCCTCGCAAAAGACACGGATTCGGCTGGGCATGAATGCCCACGGCCTCCAACGTATGCGCTGACCACGTACTCTTGAACCGGATGAACCATTCTTTCTTCCAGCTTCGAGCTCTATTTCGTCTCCCATTGACCGTTGTCCTTCTGGATTTTCCAGCCGCTTCCGGCCTTGTCCCGCCACTTGTCCGCGAAGATGCCCTGCACCTTTTCTGCCTGGTCAGGCACGTCCAGGGCCTTGGCCACCTCCTGGTAGAGCCTGCTCCGGTCGGCATTGTCCGCCTGCACCAGCCGCTTGACCGCCGCGACCTGATTGAGGGGCAGGCCCTCAGTGTCCAGCACCTCCAGCATTCCGTCATTGGTGATACCCACAACCCCCTGCTCATAGTAGGGCAGGAGCTGCTCGTGGCGCTGGGAAATCTGCTCCTTGAGCCCCCGGATGGCCGAGTTGCTGACCTCGGTGGCCTGCTCCTGGGCGTGCGCCCGTCCCGGGCCCACCACGGCCAGCATGCGCAGGAACAGGCTGCTCTGACCGTCCTGCTCCCCACCCTGCTTGTAGACGTCATCCACGATCTCGTCGGCTGTCTTTTCCACGGCCGCCGCGGGGAAGTAGATGTTCACGGTCACACAGGCCGCCGTGAGCAGCAGGCCGAAAAGTACCGATGCGATGCGCACTGCCTTGGTTTTCATGATGCCTCCTGATTTTCTGTCTCGCTCTGTGGTGTTTTGTCCGATTCAAGCACCCGCTGGACCCTGTCGACCATGTCGCTGAAGCGGATGCGGTTCTCCGGGTTGCGGTTGATGACGTTGATCCCGAACAGCAGGGGTTTTTTTATCAGATACTCCACTCCGTCCTCGTGCACCAGGCCGTTGACCTTGAACACGTCGTTGTTCAGGGTACACGCAATTCCGATCTTTTCGTAGTCGAACCGCTGCACAAAAGTGCGGAATATATTCACCGCGGTGGAGGTGATGCCCTGCCCGGTCCCAACAACCGAGATGGAGTCCACGGCCTCCAGGCTGACCTCCTGCTCCACTTCCTCGGACCTGACCGACTCGGCCCTGAGCTTGAAGCCGACCGGCTGGCCATAGGCCATCTGGAAATCGTCGAGCTCCACGTTCATGCGCCCGGTGATCAGCCCGGCACCGAGGGTTGTGGTGAACCCTTTGAGATCCATTTCCCGAATGGAGACATCGGCCCCGAGCACCCTGGAGGGGCTGAAGGGTTGCCTGGCCATAATGTTCGTGACCCGCAGGTCCCCACCGTAAAAGCTTCCTTTTAGCCCGCCGGTTACGCTCATCCTTTCCCTGTCCACGACAACCCGGCCCAGGTCCCCGGTCAGGGACCCCTCGAATCTGTAGGGCCCCAGGGGCACCTTTTCCAGGTCGAGCCTGCCCAGCCCGAGCTCAAGCGTGGCCCGAAAGTCAGGTCCCAGGGGGCGATCCACCATCAGGTCCCGGAGGGTCAGTCCACTGCCATGCACCGGCATGGTCACCCCGCCTTGAACAAAGAGTCGGTTCGGGACCAGGGAAACCTTCATGTCCAGGGAGCTCAGCTCCCCCAAGGGGGTGACGGCCCGGCCTATGGACAGGCGACCCCACCGCTCCGGCCGCCTGGGAGGGGAAAAGTCCTTCTCAGACCCGCCGAAATGATAACCCAGGGGCAGATCCAGTCTGCAGTCGGTCACCCTGACGTCCTCCCCGCTGGAAGCATCCAGTTCCTCCACTTCCAGGGAGCCCGCGACATCGGCACGCTTCCCGCGCCCCTGGACTATTCCCTCCAGCCGGGCCCTGCCGGCGAGAGAAACCTGCCCCAGGCCTGGATGGGAAGCGGCAAACGGATCCTTGACCAGGACCTTGAAGACCTGTCCCAGGGAGTCCACGCCGGCGTTGATGCGGCCGGAGTAGGTCAGCCCCTCCTGAAACCCCATCCGGACCTGCCGGCCCTGGATGTCAAACATCCCGCCCAGGGAGAGGTCCACTTCGCCCTGGTCGAGGCCGGTGAATGCGGCATCGGGCCGTGCCAGGGCCCGGACATGCAGGGGGTGGTCGGCAAAGCTGAGGTAAACCGTGTCCACCAGGCATTCGCCTGTTTCCAGGTCCAGCTCCAGGGCGTAGCGTCCGGATGCCTGCCTGGCCGCTCCAAGACGCCCCCTTTCGATCATGGCCAAAATATTTCCGTCCGGCGAGCCCAGGTTCAAGTCCCTGATTGCAGCTTCGCCCTTAATCTCCGGCTGCTCCAGGGAGCCTTGTGCCTTGAGCGAAACAGCCACGCTCCCATCCGCGCTCCATCCGCGCAGCAGTCCGTCCGGCGCCACACCCAACAGGTCTGGGAGGGCCAGCGGACCGCTGCTGAGGGAGCCCCGGATCTGCCCGTTTTGGATACTGCCTGACCCGGTCAGGCTTCCGACCGTGTCCATCCGGAGGGTCAGTGCTGACACCTCGACCTGTTTCGTCCCTGCAACCGTCAGGCGGCCCTCCAGAAACAGGCCGCCCGGGCTCCATTCCAGGCCCGGCAATCGGTACTGCCCCGCGGGGACCCGTACCGTCAGCCGGGACACGGTCAGCTGCTCCATGGTGCCTTCGGCCTTGATGGACATGCCGCCCCGGCCCACCTGGAGACTATTCAGCTCGATCCCGACGTTTTCGGCGGACAGATCAACACCGAGCCGGGCCGGCCCCTGCCTAGTGGCGTTGACCTGCAGGCTGCCGGTAAGGGTGGCGTGCGCCCCAGCAAGAGGCAGACGGACCTGCAGCTGCTCCGGCATCAGGGCCACACGGTATCCCGCGTCGGGCGCGTAGGAAGCCTCCACCGGCACCGGCCCCTGCAGAACCATGTCCCGCAGGGATTCGGGCAGCAGCGGACGCATTCCCTGCATCACCGCGCCGCTCCACACCTTGCCGGAGATCTTTGCCTGCGGTTTGTGCAACAGGTTGCCGTCCATGGTTGCAGTGAGGTCCAGAAGCCCTTCTGCCTTCAGGCTGAGCCCAAGTGGTGTTCCCTTTGCAACGGTCTCCACCCGCACCGGCAGGTCCTGCAGCTGCCCGCCTTCAGGAAAGGTCAGACGGGCAAGCTGAAAGTCTCCGGCCAGCTCCTGCAACAGCAGCTGCCCTTTGGAGTAGACGAGCAGGGCGGAGGCATGGCCCGTTCCGGCAAGCAATGGATGGTCGAAGCCGAGCTCCTGGACCCGGAATCTGGCCCGGGCTGCCGAAGCAGTGCCGTTCACATCCACGACTATCTCCGCCGAGCCTATGGCCCTGCCCTGGTCATCCTGCACACGGAGCACCGTGGTACCGGACAGGACCGAAGCTCCATCGGCTTCGGCAAGTGCCAGGTCAAGCCCGCTCAGGCGCAGAGTGGAACCTGGACTGTCCAAAAGAACCGTGCCGTTGCTGACGGCAAGCTCGTCCATGGAAAGCAGCCTCAAAAACCGTTGGGGATCTGGTGTGCCGTCCCGGTCACCTCCACTGTCCTCCCCAAGGACGAGGCGTACTTGTGGGCGGTCCACCCGTACCCGGCGCACCCACCCCTTCCCCTCAAGCCCCTGCAGCAGGGACAAGCCGGCCGACAGATGCCCTAGCTCTACATCGAGGCCTTCGTGGTCACGGCTCGAGAGGGCCAACCCTTCGACCTTGAGGCTGAGGGGCTTCAGGGACAGGTCCATGGCCCTGACCTCAAGCAGATACCCCGCATCGTTGAGGACGGCCTGCAGCCGGGGAAGGACGACATCCGGGTTGCTGGCCAGCATCCCCAAAAGCAGGAGGGCCAGGCAGAAGATCTGGACGGTCAGGGCTGCGGCCATGGCCAGGGCAATGACCGGGAGGCGCAGCAGTCTGCGGCTGAGTGACATCGGCTCCGGTGTCATGGCCTGCAGCGGGAAGGTTACTCTGCCCGCCGGCCGTGGTGTGTGGTCAGGACATAGCTGAAGCTTCTCTTTTCCCCGGGGTCGAGCTCCAGGGTGAAGGTCACCGAGTCCAGATCCTTTTTTTCATACCTGCCGTACTCACCTTGAGGGGAAAGCTCCCAGGCGGAAGTGGGGAAGTTCCGGGTCACTTCCACCTGCGCAGCAACCTGCCTGGTGTTGGCGACCTCGATGCGCACGGTCCGTACCTCGTCCCACCCGTCCACATTGCCCTTGCGATCGAAGAGGAAACGCGTGGTGGCGAAGTCCATGAGCGTGGGGCTGACCAGGACATCCTGCGCCGGCCCCAGGTCCAGCTCGACATCCTCGCCAACCGGGACGTATCTGAACCTGGACTGGCCTTCGTAGGCCTGCCGACCGTTCCCGTCCACCCGGCGGTACACCTTGAGAACCCCTCCCGGGATGGGTGTCTGCCCCAGCCCGTGGCCCCGATCGTTGACAAAGCTCAGGAAACGGTGGGGCTTGTCCCCGAAACGCTCCTCCTCGAACTTGTACAGGTTGACCACCGGGACCCTGTCCGCCTCAAAGCTGAGCAGCCTTTTGGACCAGCCGTCAGCAATGGTTTCGGTGCCTTCGATGGAGTACAGGAAGTACTCGGACAGCCCCTGCTTGAGGATGGTCTTGGGCCTGGCCTCGGCATCCATTTGTGCTTCCAGCATGGCCTGCTTGCTCCTCATGGCCTCGGGCCGGCCGGCCAGGGGAGCGGGCGGTGGCGCCTGCTCGGGGCGCCCGTAGGGATGCTTTCGCCTGGCCAGGTCGCTGATGCGGTCGATGAGATTGATCCGACCCACCAGAAGCCTGACCTGTGCGTTCTCATAGTCCTCGCCGCTCTGATTTGAGACCCGCACGTAGCCTTCAAGTCGCATGTGCGATGCGTCCGCTTCCAGGAACCCCAAATAAAAGGCACGCCAGCTGAGGCCGCTGGTCAGGTAGCTGATGGTCATGGGCAGATCGCCGCTGAACCGGCTGTGCACCCGCCACAAGCCGAGATTGTCGGTCCGGGGAGGAAAGGTCAGGGAGTGGATGTCGACCTCCCCTGCCCTTGCTCCGGCCAACAGGTCGAGGCTGGTGGGGTCGATCAATGTCCCGGCCCAGGAAAACTGCAACCTGTTCAGGCCTCTGCCCAGGGTCAGGGAACGTTGGTCCCGCACCAGGGTCAGATCGGCCGCATTGTAGATGGTCAGCTGCACGCTGTCCCGGTCCGGCAGGGTGACCAGGTCGGTCTTGGCAAGGGAGGGGCTGGTAATCCACAGCAAAGATGCCACAACCAGGAGGGCGGTGAGTCTGGGCATGGTCGGTCCTCTTTAGGGCTCGAAGTCGGAAGTTCGAAGTTCGAAGGATGACAAAAAAACAAAAATTTCCTGCATAACGATGTATTCTCCTCGACTTTAAAGCCTTTGCTTCCGACTTCCAGCTTCGAACTTCGAACTTTTATGGCCTGACATTGCGGCGGTGATAGTGCATGACCAGGGTTCTTTTGCCGTGTGCTTCGAGGTCGATCTCAAACTTGAGCCGGAAGGCGTCCAGCCTCTCGTACTTCATGCTCGCCTCCTGCATGTCCCATTGGCCGGGGATGTGCTGGATCATGGTCAGGGTGGCCGGGGTGTCCTTGAAGTTCTCCACCTGCGCCTCAATGATCTCGTCCGTGTCGTAGAGAACGGCTTGGTCGGTGGTGTTGCGCCTGACGTTGATCACCCGCTCGCGCTTCTTGCGCTGGGTGACCACGATGTCCCGGCTGTCGCCAATGCGCACCAGGGCTTCCTCCCCGGGCGGAACCAGGGGGATGACGTCCTCTCCCAGCAAAATAGTCGATCCGTGGCCGTCCTCCTGGAAGACCCTGATCTTGCCGCTGTAAAGCGTGCCCTCTCCCAAACCCGATGAGCTGTCGTTGACCAGGCGGTAGGACACCGGGATGCCCACGTTGCCGGTTGTCTGCTCCGGGTCCCAGGGCAGCCTGGACGCGTCAAAGGTCCAGACCTTTTCCACCGAGGCTTCCGTGACCCGGTCGAACAGGAGCTGCCTGGTCTCTTCGTGGGCCAGATCCTGGGTGAGCTCCCGGTCCCCCTGCAGGCGGATCCCGGCCCCCTGGAAATCCTCGCCCGAGAAGTTTCTGAGCACCAGGAAGGTCTTCAGGTCCAGGCGGGTTTCCCCCGTGTCCGCCACGGCCTTGTAGGTCACCAGACGGTCAAGCCCCTCCAGCAGGTAGGAGATGCGCACCTTGACCTCCAGGGGGTCTGGAGAGACGATGTCCCAGGTCAGGGAGGTCTCTCCCGGGGGGTAGCTGACAGACAGCAGCCTGGCCGAGTCCGCGTGGCGCAGCAGGGTCAGCACGATGGAGTCGGAGTCGATGCGCACCCCCTCCCAGGAAAAGTCGACCCGGTTCAGACCCTGTTGCAGGGCCAGGGTCCGCTCCTCCTCGATCAGTGTGGCCGCAGGGTTGTCCAGCCCGATGACCACCCGGCCCCGCTCGGGCAGGGCCACCAGCTTGGTCCGGGCCAGGCCTGGATGGGCCGTGAGCAGAAGGCAGACGGCTGACAGGAGCACTACCGCAAATCTGGTCATGAGGTCCTCTCCTTGTAACGTTGCAACCCGAATCTTGTCTGTGGCGGGTTGTGCAGCCACCTGCCGCCTAGCGTGGCAGACGGCCTATGGGCATGGCAATCAGCGGCACCAGTTCGGGGGATGTGCGCAGCACGTCCTGCATCCGGTTTTCCTTGAAAGCCCCCACCACCGTACCCCCCAGACCCAGGTCCTGGGCCTGCAGAGCCACGTTCTGAGCGGCGCATCCCGCCTCGATGTGCGTGTACTGCTCACCGCGCCGACCGTACTTCCCAGTCACTTTCGCGTACTCCGCGCTGATGACCAGGATGACCTGGGCCCCGGCCATCCATATCTGTCCCAGGGCCGCATCAGCCACCTCCCGCCGTACATCCCCCAGAGCCACCTTCGTGAGCACATGTCCGTCCGGTCGGTAACGGTATACCCCGGGCTCCATTCCCTGCACACTACCCGCTGCAATGTGAACAGTGAGCGGATACAAGGCACCGGCGGACGGCGCGGTGCGAAACCCCCGGGGACGGTTGATGCCCTGGGCCGCGAACAGCAGCCTCCCCACCTCCCCGAGCTGCAGGGCTCCCGGGGCAAAGCGGCGCACCGAACGTCTTTTGTGCAAGAGGCCTTCGATGCTGCCCGACTCTCCCCTGGGGGCTTCGGGAAGCTCGACCCTCGCGCCGTTGTGTGCCTGCTCTCCTGCCATGACCATCTCCTTTCCCGCGGCCAGGACGGTCACACCGCCCAGCCAGATAAGTGCTTCACGCCGCTTCATTGCTGCACCTCCAGCTCGCAGTTTTGTGACCCCCGGCCGATTTTCAAGGTTTCAAAAGAATCCACACCCCAGCACGCGGGGCCGCTTTCCTCCGGGCGTTGTCCTGCGAGCTGCACCAGGAAAGCCGAAACTGTCCTTTCCCTCTCATATCTGTAGTAAAGTTGCCCTTTGGAAACAACCGCCGGTTTAAAAAAGGTTCATCCGTTTCAAGAGTACGTGGTCAGCGCATACGCTGGAGACCGTAAGTATTCACCTTTTATTTCACTGGCCACCTGGTGTACAACGGACTGGTCCACGCCGATGACACGCTCGGCTGGACTTCGGTGGACAGCCTTCTGAATGCAGAACGACAACATCCGGCTTTGGCCGTGACCATTTGACAACCGACGTGGACAAATACCTCATCATCATCAACCCCATGGCCGGGAAAAGGGACTCGCCCAAGGCCGGCCAGCGGGTCGCCGACCGCCTCGACTCGCTGGGCCTGCCCTACGTGATGGAGCAGACCCGGTCCCCCGGAGACGCCAGCAGGCTGGCCAGGGAGTACGCCAAAACCGAGTACAGCCACTACGTGGTCTGCGGCGGTGACGGCACGCTGCACGAGGTGGTCAACGGTCTCCCTTCGGGCTCGCAGAAGATCATTGTGGCCCTGCCCCTGGGCACGGTGAATATCTTTGCCAAAGAGTACGGCATCCCCAAGGATGTCGACGAAGCGCTCGAAACCCTCCTTAACGGGCGGATCGCAGCCGTCCAACCCGGCAGGTACGACGGCTCCCGCTTTCTGCTCATGGTGAGCGTGGGCATCGACAGCCATGTGGTCGGGCGGGTGACCATGCCCTGGAAAAAGTGGGGCCGCCTGGCATATGCCTGCTCCTTCTTCAAGGCGCTCTGGGAGTACGGCTACCCTCAGGTCAGGGTGCACATCGGCCGCCAGGAGCACACCGCCAGCTTCGCCCTGGTCAGCAAGTGCCGCCACTATGCCGGGTTCCTTCCCATCACGCCCCGGGCGCACCCCGAGGACACCACCCTCACCATCTGCCTTCTGACACGGCCCGGCCTGTGGCCCTTGCTGCGTTTTCTGGCCTCGGTGCTGCTGGGGCGCGTCAGTTCAAACCCGGACTGTCTGAACGTGACAGCCGACAGTGTCGTGCTCGAGGCCCAGGGCCTGAGCTCCCAGGCCGACGGCGAACCTTCCCATCCCCTGCCCCTTGGTGTCAGCATTGATCCTGAGCCGCTGCGTTTTCTGGTCCCTTTTACGGGCAAGCAGACCCAGGCAAAGGCCTGACCCCCGGCCCATGGCCTGATGTTGTGTCCTGAAGCCCGACTCCTGATTACCAGGCCGGGAATCTGCCCCCTGCATCCCCGCCTGACCGCCGTGACCGAACAGCTTCCAGGTACAGGCAGGCCCCGGCCCTGGCGGTGGTATTACTGGGAGCGGAAAGTGCTTTGACTTTCCGCTCCCAGTAAGGCCGCGCAAATGCGTGGCCAGCCAGAGAAGCAAGCGGGAAGTCACTTCCCGCGCAGTCTGAGCGCAGCGCGCAAAAAGTTAAAAACTTTTTGCTCCCAGTACTATTGACCCGCAAAACACCATTTCGGGCTGCTGTGCATCACAAAGACGCGGCAGCTCAAACCCGCCCAAAAACGTCACCCTGCAACGATACTTTGCACCCAACCCTGTTCAGGGGACAGCGCAACCTGAAAAATTTTTCCCAAAATTTCAATAAATTCGGGGCGTAGAGGGCAAAGAGAATTTGTATTACATTTTTTCTGTTTTGGCTTTATATATGCATTTCCCCTCGCTGCAGGAGACCGTCGATGGGCATGAAGAAATCCATACACACATTTCTGGGAACCTTTTCCCTGGCTCTTTTCTGCCTGGCGTGCTCTGCCGGGCAGGCCTGGGCCGAAGAGTACACTCTGACCTGGGATGCGAACTCCGAACCCGGGGTAGCCGGCTACACCGTGCACTGGGGCCCTGAAAGCAGGCACTACACCTTCCAGAAGGATGTGGGAAAGCAGACCAGCTGCACGGTCACCAACCTCCAGGACCAGACTGTCTACTTCTTTGCTGTCACTGCCTACGACAGCTCCGGCCAGGAAAGCGACTACTCCGTGGAGGTGGCCGCGGTCCCCCGCTACATGCTTTTTGGCATTGATCAATCCGAACAGGATGGAGGCTGGATAGAGGTCCTCACTCCAGATTACGAGCACCTGCACTGGCTTCAAACGGACTGGCCCGAGTACATCTCCCAGGGCGGTGAGATGCGGGTCGTGACCGGCGACATCGATGGAGACCACCTCGATGAGCTCGTCGTAGGGTTCGGACCGGTTTCCGGTCTTTCCCAGGGACGATTCTGGGTTCTGGACCACGACTACACGCATTTGGCCTGGGGCCAGGTCGACTGGACCGAGTACAACACACGAAATGGCGAGACCTGGCCGGCCACAGGCGACCTGGACGGCGACGGCCGCGACGAAGTCCTGATCGGCCTGGGTGCCGGGGGCGACGGCCGTGTCTACATGTTCACCCTCCTGGACGGTGCCTTGGTCTCAAACGGGTTCTTTGAGGTCGGCTGGACCGAGTACCGCACCCTGGTGGGGGAGGTCCGGCCGGCCAGCGGCGACCTGGACGGCGACGGCAGGGATGAAATCATCCTGGGACTCGGATCCACCAGCGCCTTTTCCGGACTGCCCGGGGGGCGCTACCAGATTCTCGACCATGACCGCACCCATCTGGCCTGGGGTCAGGTGGAGTGGCCTGACTACAATGCCTTCAACGGGGAAACCCGGCCCGCGACCGGCGACCTGGACGGCGACGGCCGTGCAGAGGTCCTGCTGGGACTTGGGCGGGGCGGCGGCGGCATGGTGCAGGTCGTCGGTCTTTCCCAGGGCACGCCGGAGCACCGGACCTGGCTCAACATCGGCTGGGACGACTACAGCACTCACAACGGAGAGACCAGGCCGGTGGCCGAGGACCTCGACCTGGACGGTCTGGACGAAGTCCTGGTCGGGCTGGGGAACGGCAGCCAGGGAAGAAACCTGATCTTTGACGATCTGGAGAACGCCCTGGCCTTCCAGATCGCACTTGAGCTCTGGCCCGAGGACTACTCCCTGAGCTATGGCGGTTCCTGGCCCTCTGTGCAGCGCCGGTTCGAGACCGGTATGGAAAGCGGACTGGCTGACGGACCTGGGGCCGCGGACGGGGAACCGGGAACGCTGGTCAGGTACCTCCCCCATCTGACCGGGG
>CAZQOG010000014.1:31720-39787 GCA_964594925.1 uncultured Desulfohalobiaceae bacterium | reverse complement strand
GGGTTTGGCCTTGGTGAAGCAACGCAGTCCAGCGGGGATTTTTCAACGGCCTGCCAAGGTGTAAACTCTTTTGCCGCTCTGCCGATACAGCCAATGGCCCCGGGCGATTTCCTCCTTGCTAAAGATCGAATCGTTCGGTTACAGAAGTATGACATTTTCAACCGCTACAATGTGGCTCAGGATGTTCAATCCCCAGCACAAGGAGAGCCTCCCATGGCCCGTTTCTTTCTGCCCGTTGGATGTGCCCTGATTGCAGCGCTGCTGCTCGCCGTGCCCACGGCCTTTGCCCAGGACGCGACCTACGTTGGTTCCAAGGCCTGCGCTGACTGCCATGAGCATGAGTACGGCAACTTCATTCAGTACGCCAAGAAGGCCCACTCCGCAGACAGCGTCAAGACCATGGCTCCCAAGCTGACCCAGCAGGAGCTCACGGAGTGCTTTACCTGTCACACCACCGGGTATGGAAAGCCGGGGGGGTTCAAGAGCTTCGAGGAAACCCCCGAGCTGGCCGATGCCGGGTGCGAGGTCTGCCACGGACCTGGATCCCTGCATGTGGAGTACTTCGGCGACCCCGCAGAGATCAAAGGGAGCCTGGACATCTCCGACTGTGAAAGCTGCCACAACCCCGAGCGGGTCTCGTCCTTCAACTACAAGCCCCTGCTCTACGGCGGGGCCCACTAGGGGGGGACGGACATGAGCGTCATCTCACGATCCCTGAACATCAAGATCCTGCTCCTGGTCAGTGTCTTGACCATCCTGGCCTTCACCGGGCTGATGATGGCCAACTCCTACTGGCAGAAAACCAACACCATCGAGAGCCTGCACAAGTCCGCCGCCAAGACCTCCGAGCTGTTGCGCATGGCCATTGAGCAGCCCATGAGCATCGGCAACGACCAGGGCACCAAGAACCAGTTCAAAGCAGTCGCGGCCGAGTTTGCCGATGTGACCATCCATCTCACGGATTTCCGCGGGAACGTCACTTACAGCACCGACACCGAGGTGGTGAGGCAGGACCTGCTCAAAACAGTTGACAACAAGGACCTGAACGAGCTCCTGACCAGGTCCCTGCAGCAGCCCATACACGAAGGCAAGATCATCGAGCTGGACGGCACACCCTACTTCGCAGACCTGACAACCATCGAGAACGAGCCCTCCTGCTACCACTGCCACGGCTCCTCCAAGCAGATCCTCGGGACCCTGGTGGCCCTGCAGGACAGCAGCGAGGACTTTGCCATCCTGCGCAACACCCAGTTCAAGAGCATCGCCATCGCCCTGGTCAGCCTGGTCATTCTTCTGGTCCTGCTCCTGCTGGCCATGCGCAGGGAGGTGGTGAACAAGATCACCGCCATAGCAAACATCAGCGACCGCATCAGCCAGGGCGACTACGACCTCAAGTTTTCGGTCAAGGGCCAGGACGAGCTGGCCCGGCTGGGGGAAAACCTCTCCCGCATGGTGGCCAACATCAAAAACCAGCTCGAGTACAACAAGAGCGTTCTCAACGGCATCGTGGTCCCCCTGTTCGTGACCGACAGGGAGCGCACGGTCACCTTTGCCAACAGGGAAATGGCCGACCTCTCGGGCATGAAGGTGGACGAGGCCCTGGACAAGCCGCTCTCCAACCTTTTTGCAAGCGAGGTGGAGAACGAGGCCACCGGCAAGGTCATTGCCGACGGCAAGCACGTCAATGACCGGGTGACCGTCGAGCGCCACGACGGTTCCAAGGTCCCGGTCCGCTACGACATATCCCCCCTGCAGGATGCACAGGGGGCCGTGGTCGGGGCCATCGGGCTGATGATGGACATGAGCCAGGAAGAGCAGGCCAAGGCCCAGATCGAAGCCCAGCAGAAACACCTGCTGCAGGTGGCCACCGAGGTGAGCGAGGTTTCCCTGCAGCTGGCTTCCGCCGCGGAGGAGCTCTCCCACAACATGACGGAGCTGACCCACAGCCTGGACAACAGCGCCTCGCAGACCGGACAGGTGGCCACGGCCATGGAGGAGATGAACGCCACGGTGCTGGAGGTGGCCAAGAACGCCGGCAGCACTTCGGAGGCCTCCGACAACTCCAACCGCGTGGCTCAGTCGGGCGGCGAGGAGGTGCAGAAGACAGTCCAGGAAATCCGCCACGTGGCCGAGACCACCGAGGTGCTGGACCGGACCATCAACGACCTGGCCTCCATGGCCCAGAATATCGGCGAGGTCATGACGGTCATCAACGACATTGCCGACCAGACCAACCTCCTGGCCCTGAACGCGGCCATCGAGGCCGCCCGGGCCGGCGAAGCCGGCAAAGGCTTCGCCGTGGTGGCCGACGAGGTGCGTAAGCTGGCCGAGAAGACCATGCAGGCCACCAAGGAGGTGGAGAAGGCCATCTCCCAGATCCAGAGCGGCTCCAACGAAGCCCTGAACGAGATGCGCAACACCCGGGAACGGGTCGAGGAGACCGAACGCATGGCCCAGGCCTCGGGCGAGATACTGGGGCAGATCGTGCAGCACTCCGACGAGATAACCGACCGGGTGCGCAACATTGCCACTGCCGCGGAGCAGCAATCCGCCACCAGCGAGGAGATCAACACCAGCGTCATGGAGATCAACACGCTGATCCAGGAAGGTTCCCGGGGCATCCAGGAAGCCAACAGCGCCATCCACGAGGTGGCCGAGCTCTCACAGCAGCTCATGAAGCTGGTGGAGCAGTTCAAGCACTAGCCCGGAAAAGAAGAAGCAAAAAAAGCCACGGTTACGTGGCTTTTTTTTTCCCCGAAACCTCTGTATAGGAAGAATAATCAATAGAAAAGGGACCCGGTTGAGGTTGACAGACCCCCCTGTCCGGCAGTATCTAATTGGTAACTATTATTATTTGAGGTCTACTATGGAAACACAGCGCCAACCCCTCAGGATGACCAAGCAACGGCAGATCATCCTTGAGGAGCTGCGAAAGGTTGTCACCCATCCCACTGCCGACGAGGTCTACAGGATGGCCCGGCGCAGGATGCCCCATATCAGCCTGGGCACCGTGTACCGCAACCTGGAGCTGCTCAGCTCCTGCAACCTGATCACCAAGCTCGAGATGGCCGGGACCCAGAAACGCTTCGACGGCAACCCCGCGCCCCACCACCATGTCCGGTGCGTGGAGTGCGGTTGTGTCGCTGACCTGGATCTGGATCTGGATCTCTCCAGCCATGCCGATGCTTTGGACACTGATTTTGAGATCGTCAGCCACCGGCTGGAGTTCCTCGGCATCTGTCCGAGGTGCGGTAAAAAAGTCTGAGCCTGCGAGATCCAGTTCTTGAAATGGTGTCTTTCAAGCTGGTAGGGTGTATTTTGTAATCAAGACGGCTGTAAACAGGAGCAAGTATGGATCGCTACGTGTGTGATATCTGCGGCTATGTCTACGACCCCTCCCAGGGTGACCCCGACAACGACATCCCCCCGGGCACCGCGTTCGAGGACCTGCCCGACGACTGGGTCTGCCCGGTCTGCGGCGCCTCCAAGGACGACTTCTCCAAGGAGTCCTGATCGAGCTGTTCGAGGGCCCCGGTGACCATCGGGGCCCTTTTCGATTCTGGCCCGGCTGCACAATCACGGCGCTGGTTCAGGAAAAAACTCAGACCCGACGCAAAGGAATTCGCCATGCCCGCCATAGAAATCAAAAAGGACATCCACTGGATCGGGGCCGTGGACTTCAATCTGCGAAACTTCCACGGCTACTCCCTGGCCCGACGCGGAACGACCTACAACGCATTTCTGATCATGGACGACGAAATCACGCTCGTGGATACGGTGGCGGCAAAGTTCACCAGCGAGATGCTGCACCATATCCGCCAGGTCGTTGACCCCGCAAAGATCGACACCATCATCGTCAACCATGTGGAGCCCGACCACTCCGGGGCCTTGAAGACGATCGTCGAGGAGGTCCAGCCCAAACGCATCGTCTGCTCGCCCATGGGCAAACAGACCATGATCGAGCATTACCATCAGCAGGATTGGCCCTACGAGGCGGTCAAGACGGGGGGCTCAATCACCCTGGGCAAGCGCACCGTGCAGTTCATGGAAACCCGCATGCTCCACTGGCCCGACTCCATGTTCTCCTACATCCCCGAGGACAAGCTGCTCTTCTCCAGTGATGCTTTCGGGCAGAACTGGGCCTCCACCGAGCGCTTCGACGACGAGGTCGACCTGCAGGAGTTGCTCAAGGAAGCATCGCACTACTACGCCAACATCGTCCTGCCGTTTTCCAACCTGGTCCAGAAGGTCCTTGCCAAGGTGGCCGATCTCGGCCTGGACATCGACATGATCGCCCCGGACCATGGCCTGATCTGGCGCTCCCACCCGGACAAGATCCTGTCAGCCTACGACGCGTTCAGCCGACAGGTCCCCAAGCGCAAGGCCGTAATCGTCTACGACACCATGTGGCACTCCACGGAGAAGATGGCCAATGCCCTGACCGAAGCTCTGGTGGAACGCGGGGTTTCCGTCAAGCCGATGTCCCTGAAGGCCTTCCACCACTCAGACGTCATGGCCGAGGTCATCGACGCGGCCGCCGTGCTGGTGGGTTCGCCCACCCACAACAACTCCATGATGCCCCTGGTGGCGGACGTCCTGACCTACATGAAAGGTCTCAAGCCAGTGAAAAAGGTGGCCGCCGCGTTTGGCTCCTACGGATGGAGCGGGGAGGCCGTGAAGCACGTCACGGAGAAGCTTGCGGAGATGAAGTTCGACATTGTCGAGCCCGGGGTGCGCAGCAAGTTCGTGCCGGGCCACGACAAGCTGGCCGAGTGCAAGCAGCTCGGGTATGCCGTTGCAGACGCCATCGACAGGGCCATGGTTGATGCGCAAGAAGCCTGACCGGAGCACTCTGCGACCATGAGCTTTGTCGACCAGTGCGGCCGCAGGGTCAAGAGCCAGGTCCTGGCCCTGCTGGCCCGGGACGATTGGCAGCAGCGGCTCGACCCTCTGCTCGCCCATCCGGCCAAGCTGGTCTGCCCGCTGTTCTCCAGCCTGCTCAACCCCGACCCCCTGGTTCGCTGGCACGGTGTCTCGGCCTTTGGCGTGGTCGTTCCCGCCCTGGCCGAAACCAAAATGGACCGCGCCCGGGTGGTCATGCGGCGCTTCATCTGGAACCTGAACGAGGAAAGCGGCGGCATTGGCTGGGGATGCCCCGAGGCCATGGCCGAAGTCCTGGCCACCCACGAGCAGCTGGGGGAGGAGTTCCACAAGGTCTTTCTTTCCTACATCCACCACAGCGAAGGCCCTGACAACTACATCGACCACGAGCCCCTCAGGGCCGGGGCCTTCTGGGGAGTTGCCCGTCTGGCCCAGGCCAGGCCGGACCTGGCCGGCTCAGCCGTTCCTGACCTGAAAAGGGCGTTGCAGAGCGAGACCCACCCTCAGATCCTGGGCTTTGTCTGCCTGGCCCTGGGGCTTGTGGGCGCAGGCGGAGCCGGGGAAGCGATCAACCGCTACCGGGGCGTGCCCGACCGACTGGAAATATACTGGGACGGGGAGCTTCACAAAACGACTCTGGGTGCCATGGCCCGCTGGACCATGGAACTTCTGGACACGGCTGCAACCCCGTCCTCTGCGCGCATCCTCCGCTCGTGAGAAACCAGCGCCCCACGGGGCGCAGACCATACAGGCCTTCCACAGCACCCACAATCAATGCGGAGGTTGTGACCTATGGACGTGCTGCTCCTCTCCCGGCTCCAGTTCGCTGCAGCCACCTACTTCCACTTCATCTTCGTGCCGCTGACCCTGGGCCTTTCCGTGATCGTGGCCATCATGGAAACCAAGTGGGTGCGCTCCGGGGACGAGGTCTTCAAGCGCATGGCCAAGTTCTGGGGGACCATCTTCGTCATCAACTTCACCCTGGGGGTGCTGACCGGCATCACCCTGGAGTTCCAGTTCGGCACCAACTGGTCCAGGTACTCCGCCTATGTGGGTGACATCTTCGGCTCCCTCCTGGCCATCGAGGCCACCACGTCCTTCTTCCTGGAGTCCACCTTCATCGCGGTCTGGATCTTCGGCTGGAACCGGGTGTCCCCCAAGATGCACGCCGCGAGCATGTGGCTGGTGGCCGGGGCCGGCAACCTCTCGGCCCTGTGGATCCTGATGGCCAACGGCTGGATGCAGCGGCCTGTGGGGTATGTCCTGCGCAACGGCCGGGCCGAGCTGGACAGCTTCTGGGCGGTCATGACCAACTCCTTCGGGTGGATGACCTTCTTCCACGTCATTGCTGCGGCCTGGGCCCTGGCCGGCTTCTTCGTCATCGGCGTCTCGGCCTGGCACATCCTGCGCAAGAGCCACACCGAATTTTTCACCCGCTCCTTCAGGATCGGCGCTGCCTTCGCCCTGATCTTCTCACTGGCCGTGGCCCTGCAGGGACACTTCCACGGCAACGAGGTGGCCAAGTACCAGCCGGTCAAGCTGGCGGCCATGGAGGCCCACTGGCACACCCAGCAGCCTGCCCCCATGAGCCTTTTGGTCATCCCCAACGAGAAGAAGGAGACCAACTACGTGGAGGCCCTGCCCATCCCGGGACTGCTCTCCCTGCTGGCCTACAACGACCCGGGTGCCGAGGTGAAGGGGCTGCTCGACTATCCCAAGGAGGACCGCCCGCCCGTGGCCCTGACCTTCTACTCCTTCCGCCTCATGGTCGGCCTGGGGACCCTGTTCATCGCGCTCTCCGCCCTGGCCTTCTTCTGGCGCAACCGCCTCGGTGAAAGCAAGGGGTCGCGGCTGTTGCTGCGTGTCCTGCCCTGGGCCATCCCCCTGCCGTTCATCGCCTGCTTTGCCGGGTGGACCGTGACCGAGGTCGGGAGGCAGCCCTGGATCGTGTGGGGAATGATGCGCACCAGCGACGCGGTCTCGCCCATCACCACGTCCCAGGTGGGGTTCACCTTCGTGGTGCTCACCCTGCTCTACCTGGTGCTCGGCGCGGTGGACATCTTCCTCATCTGGCGCCTGGCTAAACGTGGGCCTGCTGACGGGAAACAGGGGACCTCGCCGCTGGCGAATATAATGCGATAGCAAAGGAGCTCTGGCAATGCTTGGAACAACATGGTTCATGCTCTGGGGAGTGCTGTGGGCGGTCTACTTCACCCTTGACGGGTACAACCTGGGCCTGGGCACCATGCGGCCCCTGGTGGCCAAAAACGAACAGGAAAACAAGGTGGTCTACCAGGCCATCGGCCCTTTCTGGGACGGCAACCAGGTCTGGCTGATCACGGCCGGGGGCGTTACCTTTGCCGCCTTTCCCGGCACGTACGCGGTCATGTTCTCCTCCCTGTACACCGCCCTCATGCTGCTGCTGTTCACCCTCATCCTGCGCGGCGTGGCTTACGAGTTCCGCAAAAACGTGGAGAGCAAAGCCTCGCGCAAACTCTGGGACGCGGTGCAGTGGGCAGGCAGCCTGCTGCCGGCCCTGCTCCTGGGCGTGGCCTTTGCCAACATCTTCAAGGGCGTGCCCATTGACGCGCAAGGGGTGTTCCAGGGCAACCTGCTGACCCTTCTGAACCCTTACGGACTGGCCGGCGGCATCCTGTTCGTGCTCATGTTCGCGGTGCACGGCATGCTCTGGCTGTGCATCAAGAGCAGCGGGGAAATCAACGCCCGGGCCCATGCCTGGGCCGTACGGCTCTGGCCGGTCCTGACCGGCTGGGTTGTGCTGTTCCTCGCCTTCTCCTTCTTCGCCACCAAGCTCTTTGACAACTATTTCGGCAACCCTGTTCTGTTCGCCGTGCTGCTGCTGGCAGTGGCCGGGTTGTTTGCAGTGCGAGCCTTCCTCTCGGCCGGCAATGAGTGGAAGGCCTTTTTTGCTTCGATGCTCTTCATCCTCACCACGACCCTGTTCGGGGTTATCGGCCTGTTCCCGGCCCTGTTGCCCTCCAGCCTCAGTCCGGCCTGGTCCATGACCATAGAAAACTCATCTTCCAGTCCCCTGACCCTGAAGATCATGCTGGTGGTGACCCTGATCTTCGTACCCCTGATCATCCTCTACCAGTTCTTCGTGCACAAGCTCCTCAGCCACAAGGTCGGCGTGGAAGACATGGCTTACGAGGAAGGGCACTGAGA
>CAZQOG010000014.1:0-31620 GCA_964594925.1 uncultured Desulfohalobiaceae bacterium | reverse complement strand
TCCTCAGCCACAAGGTCGGCGTGGAAGACATGGCTTACGAGGAAGGGCACTGAGAGAGGTTCATACAGAAAAAATGGCGAGGGGGAGTCGAGGGGCTCCCCTCTTTTTTGGGCACATCCAGGAAAGCATCTTTTTGATTGTCGTTGTCAGCGAAGCGGTTGTCGTTGTCGTAATCGTAATCGAGGTTCAACGGCAGCAGAGTTGAAAATTTTCCGATTACGATTACGACAACGACAACGAAAGGAAGAAGACGGGCAAGAATCAAGGCCGAATGATTATTCGCCCCTACAATTGCCAAACCACGTTCGAAATCCGTAGGGGCAAAAAATATTTCGCCCTGTTTTTCCGGGCCCCATTTCTTCCCGAACAGACACCCCACCGGTTTTTCACGTTTGCCTGACCCGAAACGAACCTGCTATTCTCAACGCACCCCGGACACCCAGAACACCTTTCCCGGAGGGACCATGCCGTCGACCATAGACCAGGACCAGATCGAAACTGTGGCCCGAATCTGGCGCAACAGCCGCCACCCCATCGCCTTTACCGGGGCCGGCATCTCCGTGCCCAGCGGCATTCCCGACTTCAGGAGCCCGGGCGGGCTGTGGTCCCGGTACAACCCCCTGCAGGTGGCCACCCTGCAGGCGCTGCGCTCCAACCCCACCCTGGTCTGGGAGTTTCTCCTGGACGCGGTGCTCGTCTTCAAGGACGCCCGACCCAACCCCGCCCACACCGCACTGGCCGAGCTTGAACGGGCCAGGCGCCTGCAGGCGATCATCACCCAGAACATCGACAGCCTGCACCAGGACGCCGGCTCCAGCGAGGTCGTGGAGTACCACGGCACCTGCCGGCACTACTACTGCCCCTCCTGCCGCACCGAGTATCCCTACGAACAGGCCCTGGAGCTGACCCGGGCAGACATTCCCTGGACCTGCGCCTGCGGGGGGGTGATCCGGCCGGACCTGGTCCTGTTCGGGGAAGGCATCCCTGCCCGGGCGCAACAGCGGTGCGTCGAGCTGATCCAGAGTGCCGACCTGGTCTGCATCGTGGGCACCTCCGGCGAGGTCGCCCCAGCCAACCTCATCCCCCACCAGATCAAGGCCCGGGGCGGGGTCGTGGTCGAAATCAATCTGGGCCGGACCTCGTACGGGCCGCTGACCGACCACCGGTTCGACGCCCCGGCCGAGGAGGTCTTGCCGCGGCTGGCTGAGGCGATCCTTGCCTGAACACGCCCCGGTTCAGAGGTCCTTTCGTCCACGGCCCCTTCCCTCTTGAACTGACCCCGTCCATGTGCGATTACAATGCAAGGAACATTTTCTTGTACCCGGTGCTGATGCCTCCGGAGCTGGAGAACCCTCATGAAAAAGACCTTGAAGATTGTCCTGATCGGTGTCGTATCCCTGATCGTCCTGGTGGCCCTGCTCCTTACGGGCGTGGTGCTCTTTGTCGACCCCAACGACTTCCGCGGGCAGATCAGCAGCCAGGTGGAGAAGCAGACCGGACGGGAGCTGGCCATCGGCAACATCGACCTTTCCGTCTTCCCCTGGCTGGGTCTCGAGCTCAGCCGGGTCGCCCTGAGCAATGCCCCGGGGTTTGGCGATGCACCCTTTGCCCGGGTGGAGGAGACCGAGGTCCGGGTCAAGCTGCTGCCCCTGCTGGGCAGGGAGCTGGAGGTCAAGACCATCAGGATTCAGGACCTGACCCTCAACCTGGCCAGAAACGCTCAGGGGGCGACCAACTGGGACGATCTGACCGCTGGGGCTCAGGACTCCGCCCCGCAGGCAGGCAAGGACCCGGCCCCGTCACAGACCGGATCGCCGCTGGCCGTCCTGGCCGTGGGGGGGCTGGAGATACAAAACGCCGCTGTCAGCTGGGACGACAGGCAGCAGGACCGGTCCGTCGCCCTTGAAAACCTGAACCTCAGCGTGGGGGCGATCCAGCCGGACGACCCCTTTGACATGGACATGTCCTGCACCATACGCAGCCGGGAGCCCGCCCTGGAAGCGGACATCACCCTGGAAACCCGGGCCCGGGTGGCCAAGAGCCTGGACCGGTTCACGCTCAACGACCTTGTGCTGGGGGTCACGGCATCAGGCGGGGCCGTGCCGGGAAACACGGCCGACCTGGACCTGTCCGCGGACGTGGAGCTGGACATGGCCGGCGAGTCGCTCTCAGTGCAGGAGCTGCAGCTGGCCCTGTATGAGCTGACCCTGACAGGAAATGTCTCCGGTTCAAAGATCCTTTCCCAGCCCAGCTTTCGGGGGGAGCTCGACCTGCGGGAGTTCAGCCCCAAGGACTTGCTCCGGGAGCTGGGGCAGCCACCACTGGAGACCAGCGACCCCGAGGTCCTGACCCGCCTGTCCGCCAGGGCCGGGTTTGCAGCCACGCCCACCTCGGTGACCCTCGACCCTTTGGGGGCCACCCTGGACGACACCTCCGTGCAAGGCCGGGCCATGGTGCGCGACTTCGCCCTTCCCGCTGCCTCTTTCGACCTGGACGTCGACGCCGTCGATGTCGACCGCTACCTGCCACCCGCCACTGAAGGCGCGCCAGGCGAGCAACCCCCTCCCGACGGGGAAAGCGGCGCTCAAGGGGTTCCCCTCCCCCTTGAGACCCTGCGCACACTCGAGCTCGAGGGCGAGCTGACCATGGGCAGGGTCAAGGCCGCCAACATCACCTGCACCGACATCCTGGTCGGGGTCAGGGCACAGGACGGCATCCTGACCGTGGACCCGATCGAGGCCGGACTCTACCAGGGCTCGTTCACAGGGTTTGCCCGTGTCGACGCCAGGCAGGACACCCCCGGGTTCACGGTGCGCAAGGACCTGGCCGGGATTCAGGCCGGACCCCTGCTCCGGGACCTGGCCGGAAAGGACCTGCTCAGCGGCACCGGCACGGTCTCCGCAGACATGACCACGGCCGGTCTGACTCCAGAGGAGATGCAGCAGAACCTGGACGGCACGCTGAGCCTGAAGTTTCTTGACGGCGCAGTCTACGGCATCAACATCCCCAAGATGCTCCGCGACACCCTCAACAGGGTCAAGGGGCAGCAGCCCGACCCCACGGAGGTGCAGAAGACCGATTTTGCCGAGCTTTCCGCCACGGCAACAATTGCCAAGGGTCTGGTGCGCAACAACGACCTGCTGCTCAAGTCCCCCCTGCTGCGCGTCACGGGCCAGGGCTCGGTCGACCTGCCCCCCCAGGCCATCGACTACCTGATCACCACCAGGGTCGTTGGCACCCTGGAGGGTCAGCAGGGCAAAGAGCTTTCCGAGCTCAAGGGGCTGAGCGTGCCCATCCGGATCACCGGGACCTTTGACCAGCCGTCGTTCAAGCCGGACGTCGAGGCCATTGCATCCCAGCTCGGCCTGCAACAAGGAAAGGAGATCATCGAGGAGAAAAAACAGGAGCTTGAGGAGAAGATCGGAAAAGAGCTCGAGCAATCCCCGGTCCAGCCGGACAAGCTGCTCGAGGGACTGTTCGGGAACTAGCCGCCTGCGCCCTCACCCGGCCAGCATCCCGAACCCGTCCCGGATCAGCAGGGCAGCGAAGAGCAGCAGCACCAGGCCGAGCCCTTGCAGGGTCAGCCGGTACCAGGTGCTGTGCAGCAGCCCCCTGATGCCCCCCACCAGCCGGGCCAGCAACATCTTGGATCCCACCAGCCCCCCGTAGAAGAGGAGCAGGAACACCCCGGCAGCGGCCAGGGACGTTTCAAGGACCTGGAAAAGCAGGGGCCCGCCGACCACCGACCAGAACAGGTAGGGGTGGGGGCTCAGGAAGTTGACCGCCACCCCCCTTTTCAGGGAGCAAGGCCTGGGCGCATCCTGCCGGGCAGCGCCCGACCCCGACCTGAAGGTGGACCAGCCGAGAAAGCCCACATAGAGCCCACCCAAGAGGGATATGATTCCCAGGACCGGTCCAACTTCGGCCAGGGACACCACCAGCAGCAGCGCTGCCACTATGATGGGCAGGTCGGTCAGCATGGGTGCCAGGGCCACCTTGACCCCTTCCCTGGTGCCGTACTGCAGGGTCTGGGTGACCACCAGGGTCAGCAGGGGGCCTGGGGAGACACCCGCGGCAAGCCCCAGCACGGCTCCGGAGACAAGGTGAAAACCGACACTTTCGTTCACGACACCCCTTCCTTCCTGCGTGACAGCAGACAACCAAAGCCCCCAAACTACTGCACCACGCTCTGTCGTTCAGCCCACCGGAGCACATTGCACTCCCGGCCGCGATGGTCAACTTTTCTTTGCCTGGGTGCGTCTTTTGCTCTGTCCGCTCGAACAGGAGACTTGATTTTCCACTGAATATTTTCGACCCTACTTTATGGAGGAAGTCATGAAACGATCCCTTGCAATGCTCTGCATCGCTGCTCTCATTCTTTCCTCGGTCATGGGCTGCGCCGCCAACAGGGGCTACTCCGCCCGGGACGAGGCCACGGCCAAGAGGGCGATCATCACCATCCTCGGTGCCGCTGGAGGGGCGTTGATCGGCTCGCAGATCGGCGGGGGCAGCGGCAAGGTCATTGCCGTGGCCACGGGCACCGCACTCGGCGGGGCTCTGGCCTGGTGGCTGACCAAAGGCATGGACCGTCACGACCGTGAGGTCGTGAACTACGCCCTGGAGAACAACCGGGACGGGGAAACACTGCCCTGGCGCAACAACCGGTCAGACCGGGAGTACAGGGTCACCCCCAGGGAGACCTACCGCTCCGACGGCCGCTACTGCAGGGAGTTCAGCACCGACATCCATATAGACGGGGAGTGGGAGAAAGGGTATGGCACGGCCTGCCGCCAGCCCGACGGCCGCTGGAAGATCGTCTCCACCCGGTGACAGGGCTTCACAGCGGCATCTGACTGAATTCCCCGGCCAGACGAGTGGCCGCGACTGGAGCACACCCTGGTCAACTGACGGGGTGTGCTCTTGTTCTGTTTTGGGTGACGTTTTTGTGAAAAAGTCGGTACATACGGGTGAAGCTTTGACCAGTTCCCGGATTCGATGTACCCGGAAAGCTCTGCGGCTGTTGCATCCAGAGCGCCGAACATGTCCGAACCGGGACACTGACGGATCGTCCGGAGGACCTTGTTGTTCAGACATCCCATGCCGGAAGGCCTCACGGCCGATGACGTCCAGAACGAGCACATGAACCAGGTGCCCACGCCGGCCGTGGAGAGCGAGTCCATCCCGCCGCCGTCCTTCTTTCTCAGGAGCGCGGCCCGGGACTGGTTCATGTACGGGCTCCTGGTCGTCATCGACGTGCTGGCCATCATCTGCGCGGTCATGGTCAGCGTCAAGGCCAGGCACATGCTCGGCGGCGACTTCCACCCCTCCCTGTACTGGAACCTGTGGTTCGTTTTACCCCTCTTCGTACTCTCCTATGTCGCCCTGGGGCTCTATCCGGGGGTACTCATGAGCGGTCCCGAGGAGCTCAAGCGGACCTGCTGGGGCACCTCCCTGGTCTTCCTGGCCCTGGGGGCCTTCACCTTTTTTTCCAGGGAGGCCCACCTCTATTCCCGATCCATCTTCCTGGTCAGCTGGGCCATCACCATCGTGCTCATCCCCCTGGCCCGGTCCATCCTGCGCTCGGTCCTGCACAAGGTGGGCCTGTGGGGCTTTCCGGCCATCATCTTCGGGGCCGGGAAAACAGGGGAGGACCTGGCGCGCATCCTCAAAGGGCAGAAGCGCATCGGCCTGAAACCGGTGGCCTTCCTGGACGACGATCCGGAAAAGAAAGGCCTGGTCAAACACGGCGTGCCGGTGCTGGGACCGTCCAGCATGGGCCCGGAGCTTGCCAGACAATACGGCAAGGCCTATGCCATCCTGGCCATGCCCGGCATCACGCCCGGCCGGCTCCTGTACATGCAGCAGACCTTTGCCAAGCCCTTTTACCATCAGATCGTCATCCCCAACCTGTTCGGGACCTCCTCCTTGTGGGCCACGGCCGAGGATCTGAGCGGCATGCTGGGACTGCAGGTCCGGCAGAAGCTGCTCCACCCCGGCCGGCAGGCCATCAAGCGGGGCCTTGACCTGATCCTGGCCCTTGTTTTCGGCCTCCTCCTCTCCCCCTTGGTGGTCCTGCTGATGCTCTGCATCAAGCTCGAGTCCCGGGGGCCGGTCTTCTTCCGGCAGCAGCGCATTGGCAGGGGAGGCGCGCCGATCCATATCTGGAAGTTCCGCTCCATGGTGCGCGACGCCGATGCCCGCCTCAACTCCGTCCTGGAGACGGATCCCGGGAAGTGCCAGGAATGGGGCTGCTCCCAGAAGCTGCGCCGCGACCCGCGCATCACCCGGGTGGGGCAAGTCATGCGCCGCATCAGCCTGGACGAGATCCCCCAGCTGTTCAACGTGCTCAGGGGGGACCTCTCCCTGGTCGGCCCACGCCCCATCATCGAACAGGAAGTCCCGCGCTACGGCAGGTCCTTCTGCCTGTACAAGCAGGTCAAGCCCGGGCTGACCGGGCTGTGGCAGATCTCCGGGCGCAACACCCTCTCCTACCAGGACCGGGTCCGCCTGGACACCTATTACGTCCGCAACTGGTCCATATGGGTGGACCTCTACATCATCCTGCGCACACCCATCGTCATCCTGTCCGGGTACGGGGCGTATTGACGCCGCCTCCCCCGGACACTACATCTTGCACACCGCGGATGCCCTCCTTGGGTTGTCCGCCTGCAAAAGCAACCGCACGGATCTTGCAAAGTAAGGACCCGGAACCATCCCCCTGCTCTTGAAACGTTTTCACACAGGTACCTGACATGGCCAACATCGTTCAGCTCATGAAGCAAAAAGGCCTCCTCCAGGAGGGTGACCTGCAGAAGATCCTCTCCACGGGGACGTCCTCTGAATCGGTCTACAAGCTGGCCATCCGGACGGGCATGGTTTCCGAGGACGACTTCCTGGCCCTTGCCAGCCAGGAGTACGGCATCCCCATCTACGAGAAGCTCGACCCGGGGTACGACCCCGAGCCCTTCCGCCACATCTCCCCGCTGTTCATGGAGGAGCATGTCTTCTTCCCCCTGGAGGCCAGGGACAACACCTTCTCCTTTGTCCTCAACGACCCCTTCGACAACCTGATCTACGAGACTCTGAAGCAGATCTATCCAGGCTACCGGTTCACCCCCCACCTGGCCCGGGAGGAACGCATCCGGTCCTGGATCACCACCTACTTCATGGAGGACGACTCCGCGGCCAGGCAGGCCGAGGAGGAAGAGGACTCCGCCGCCGACCTGGCCGTGAGCGAGGATGTGGAGCACCTGCGGGACCTGGCCTCGGAAGCCCCGATCATCAAGAAGGTCAACCAGTTCCTGACCAAGGCCGTTGAGCTGGAGGCCAGCGACATCCATGTCGAGCCCTTCAACGACCACGTGCATGTGCGCTTCCGCATCGACGGCATGCTCCACGAGCACGAGACCCTGCCCTCCCACCTGCAGCAGGCCGTGGCCACCAGGATCAAGATCATGTCCAAGCTGGACATCTCCGAGCGGCGCCTGCCCCAGGACGGGCGCATCCGGCTCAAGATCTCCGGCAAGAACATCGACCTGCGCGTCTCCTCCCTGCCCACCATGTACGGTGAGAGCATCGTGCTCAGGATCCTGGACCGCTCCTCCATCTCCTTCACCCTGGAGAGCCTGGGCTTTCCCGAGGAGGAGCTCAAAGCCTTCGAGAGGCTCATCCACCAGCCCTACGGCATCCTACTGGTCACCGGCCCCACCGGAAGCGGCAAGACCACCACCCTGTACTCGGCCCTGAACGCCATCAACTCCATCGAGAAGAAGATCATCACCATCGAGGATCCCGTGGAGTACGAGCTGGACGGCATCAATCAGGTCCAGGTCAACGTCAAGGCCGGCCTCAAGTTCGCCAGCGGGCTCAGGTCGGTGGTGCGCCAGGACCCGGACGTGATACTGATCGGGGAGATCCGGGACAAGGAGACCGCGGACATTGCCGTGCAATCGGCCCTGACCGGCCACCTGGTCTTCTCCACCCTGCACACCAACGACTCGGCCAGCTCCATCACCCGCCTCATGGAAATCGGGGTGGAGGACTACCTGATCTCCTCGGCGGTCATCGGGGTCATGGCCCAGCGGCTGGTGCGGGTGCTCTGCCCTAAGTGCAAGGAGCCCTACGTTCCGGACGAGGCCCTGGTCTACAAGCTCAAGCTGCCCTTCCTGCCCACCGAGGAGCGGCCGGTCTACCGCCCCAGGGGGTGTGAAAAGTGCGCCCGCACCGGCTATCGGGGCCGCACGGCCATTTTCGAGCTCATGGAGATCAACGACGAGATCCGCAACTCCATCCTGCAGAACAAGAGCAGCGTGGACCTCAGAAACCTGGCCGTGCATCAGGGCATGCGCATGCTCAGAAGCGACGGCATGGAAAAGGTCCGCAAGGGGCTGACCTCGGTGGAGGAGGTCTTGCGGGTCACGGGCAACTGAGGGTGCCGGACTGACCGGCCGGCCCTGCTCCGGCCCACTGCCCAACACGAGTGACATGAGTGCCCCCCACGTCGCCATCCTGATCCTGAACTGGAACGGCTGGGCCGACACCCAGGCCTGCCTGGAGTCCCTGCTCAAGCTCGACTACCCCTCCTTCCGGATCATAGTCTGCGACAACGGCTCCACCGACGGCTCCCTGGAGCACCTGCAGGCCTGGGCCGACGGGAGGGAGTCCGCCCCCGACGTCCCTCCCCTGCTGCGCCCCCTGGTCCACCCGGGGACAGGCCGGCCCATTCCCTGGAGCATTGCCGGGGGGGGCGGGCGGTCCACTGCCGGTCTGACCTTCCTGGACAACCGGGGCAACCTTGGCTTTGCAGGGGGCAACAACCGGGGCCTGGCCTGGATACGCGACCACACCGAGTGCGCCTATGTCTGGCTGCTCAACAACGACACCCTGGCGGCACCCAAGGCCCTGACCCGGCTGGTGGAACGCATGCAGGCGGACGGCAGGACCGGGGTGTGCGGCTCCACCCTGCTCCATGTTGCTCAGCCCGACCGCGTTCAGGCCCTGGGAGGCGGCACGCTGAACCGCTGGCTGGTCACGCCCCGGCCCATCAAGGGCAACGCCGCCTTTTTGCCACCCCGGGAAGCTGAGCAGAAGTCCGTGGAAGACTCCATGGACTATGTGGCCGGGGCGAGCATGCTGGTCTCCAGGGCCTGGCTGGAGACCGTGGGCCTGATGGACGAGCGGTTTTTCCTCTACTTCGAGGAGATCGACTGGGCCCTTCGCGGCAGGGGGCGGTTCTCTCTCGGCTATGCCCCCGGGAGCCTGGTCTACCACAGGGAAGGCGCCTCCATCGGCGGGAACAGCCTCGACCCGGACACCAAGAGCCCGCAGGCCGACCAGCACTACATTGCCAGCCGCTTCCTGCTCTGCCGCAAGCACTTTCCCTCCTCCCTGCCCCTGGTGATGCTCTCCCTGGCTGCCACCCTGGGCAACCGCGTCCGGCGCGGCCAGTGGGACCGGATCCCCCTGGTGCTCCGCTCCGCAGCCGCTGCGCTGCGAAGTTGCCGGCCCGGGGACGGGGGCCGGGCATGAGCGGTTCGGTCAGCAAGGTGATCGTGGTCAACGACTTCGCCTTTGTGAACGGCGGGGCCGCCCGGATCGCCCTCCTGAGCCTCTCCGGCCTGCGTGCCCGCAACAAGGAGGTGGTGCTGTTCGCTGCCGTGGACCGATCGTCCCCAAAGCCGGACGCCCGGGGCTGCAGCTCAGTCATACTCGGGCAGCAGGACATCCTCTCGGATCCGAACCGCTTGCGCGCTTTCCGGCAAGGGCTCTGGAACCGGGCGGCAGCGCGCAAGCTGTCCCTGGTCCTGGAGCAGAGCGACCCTTCCCGCACCGTGGTCCACGTGCACGGCTGGCACAAGGCCCTGTCCTCCTCCGTGGTCCGGGCCTCCCTGGACAGGGGGTTCAAGACGGTGCTCACCCTGCACGACTACTTTGCTGCCTGCCCCAACGGCGGGTTCTACAACTACCCAGGGCAGCACGTGTGCACGCTTCGGGGCATGAGCCTTTCGTGTCTGACAGCCAACTGCGACGTGCGCAACTACGGCCACAAGCTCTACCGGGTGGCCCGCCAGCTCGTGCAGCAAAAGCTCGGGCGCCTGCCCGGCGGGCTGTCCCACTTCATTTACTACTCCGAGACCGCCCTGGCCCAGCTCAAACCCTATCTTCCGCAATCCTGCGCGCTCTACCGGGTGGACAACCCCATCCCCATGGAGCAGGCACCCCCCGCGGCTGTCTCTGAAAACAGCTGCTTCGTGTTTTTGGGGCGCCTGGCCAGGGAAAAGGGCATCGGGTTGTTTGCCGAGGCCGTCACAGCGGCCGGGGTGGAAGGCGTGGTCATCGGTTCGGGGCCTGAGGAGGAGGCACTGCGCAGGGCCTTCCCATCCCTCCGCTGGGAGGGCTGGCAGCCACCCGACACGGTTCGCACCATGCTCAGGGAGGCCAGGTGCCTGGTGTTCCCCTCGGTCTGGTACGAGACCCAGGGGCTGGTGGTCCGGGAGGCCGCCGCCCTGGGCGTCCCGGCCATCGTGTCCGATGTCACGGCCGCCCGGGAGTGGATCGCGCCCGGCAGGAACGGGCTCCTCTTTGCCAGCGGCAGCCGGGACTCCCTCACAGAAAAGATCATCCAGCTGCGGGACAACGACCCCCTGGCTGCCTCCCTTGGGAAAGAGGCCTACCGCAGGTACTGGGACCGGCCCACCACCACGGCCGACCACGCCGAGGCCCTGCTCGGGGTGTACGAAAAAATGCTCGCCTCACCCCGATGATCACCAGCGAATGCTGCCTCCCTGTAAGGAAATGTGGGGGGGCTGGCACAATCCAAGATCAGACCCGATATAGTTTTTTCTCTGGAGGTCGTCTCGAAAGTGAATTTTTCTTTCATGTAGAATCTTTGGAAACCACAATCACACATCAGGGAATTTTGCTTTGACATGTGAATATTTCTTATGGACGTATCCGGTCATATGCCCCAGCGGTGCGTCTTGAGGAGGCATTTCTTTCAATAAATTCTTAACCTTCGCGAACTCTCCACATTCAATCCATGCCAGTGCCATTGCCATGTTGATGAAAACGGTGTCGAACAAATCACCTGTCTTGTACCTCACTAGAGATTCAATTAAATCGGGTTGATAAAGATTTCTACCAATACGTCTTTCGATTTCTGATTCAGAAATTATGTCTATTATTCTGTATACACGAGTACACCCAATTCTATCAGCTTCTACTTTGAGTAAATCTTCGATGGCAGCATGATGCAGTATAAGCTGAGGTTGCTGAAGCATGACATAAAAATCTTGCTGAACGAATAACCCGTTTGGTAATATTTTAGGCAAAAGACATTTAAACACTTTCTTCGTCAAATCCTGTGACTTACAGATGTCCACAAAACATATTTCAATATCTGACTCTAGCGTTCCAATATTAAGAAAATCTCCCACGTGTGTCTTTATGTAAAAGCTATATTTTGCTGTTTGGTAATCAAAAAAATCTTTAAAGTTTGATTGAAATTCATATTTCACTGGATTATGCAGAGCATTACCTTCAGAGCTAAAAAATGCACAAAGTACATTATTTAAATAGCCGTTTATCAATTTGTTTGAAAGAAAATTGTCATATGAGTGTATTATATTACCAAATTTTTGGGTATCAATTTTTGAATTTCGATTTACACCAGCCGCCAAACAAAATGCTGACGCACCACCAAAAGCTCCTGCATCAATGATAATCCCTTTTCCCTGATAATGCTCTTTTCCAATCAAATAAAGCAGTTTATGCTCTATTGGAGACAGCATGCTTATTGGAAAAAAAATTTCATTGGGATATTCAATTTTACTTAATTCATGGGATATCATTATTTTCTATCCTATTTTTTTTGGCATTAAATATATGGACGAAATTTTACTCGGCTAATTTTGTGTCTTTCGATACCAACCCATTAGCATTTAATCCTACCAGCCGTCATCGTTTCCTCTTGCATTACCCACATCTTTTCATGAACCATGAATAAAGCAAATCAATCTCATTTTTACTCAGTGCTATTTTTTTTGCATCAATCCGATCTTGCACGGCCGGAAAGAGCGGTTCCTCAGACAATTCGAGATACGACTCGGCGATGTATTGATTGGAAGCTTGAAAATGTTGCAGCAGATCAATTGCCTCCTGTCGGTTCAGTGGCTGAAACTGTGTTCCACACCCAGAGAAGTTTTTTTGCACCAACTCATCGACTTCCCTTAATAATTGCGACAGGACATGTTTTCCTCTTCTTTTCTGCATAACACTGTACAATCGGATGACAAAAAGCATAGCCAATACACTCTTGTGACCGGGAGAAATGTTATGCCTCTTATTTCCGATGCTGATCTGACCCAATACATCTTCAAGTCCGATAACATGGAAAAAATCATGAACAATATTATGCTGCCTAAGTGCACTCTTGTCATAAATTTTGATGATCAATTTTTCTTTTCCAAACACTTCCGACCAACGATTTAATAAGTTGTGGAAAAAAAACCGTGGATGGTGTGAAAAAAACTGACAAAACAGGTCAAAATCAGAATCGACAGAACCTGTCTTCACCCATTGGATGTACTCAGAACGAAGCACCTCATCTTGTCGACGGAGGTAGACGATTATAAAGACGTCAAATGCGCCCCGAAATTTTTTATCCAAAGCTTTTATTTGTTCGATGTCGAATAGAAACTCAAAGTCTTCGCCACTGAGAATTGCCGTTGGACATCCACTCTGGTTGATCTCACTGATAACGTCATCCATCCCCCCTTTTTTCGGATCGAACGTATCTTTATGCGTCAGTTCCCAGGCCAGCAGGGAATGATTGCTCTCTCCCACACACCCCTTTCTCGGATACAAGACACCGTGGTTTTTGAGCACCTTTTCATTTTTTCTGAGAACATTCTGCAGCGCTGTCGTCCCTGTTTTGTGAATTCCGATGTGGAGATAAAGCGTTTTCATCGCGACCAAAGCCCCCTGTGCAAATCCTTGACGAACTTCAAAATCCTGTCCAAAGATGCTCTCCCATGGTTCAGCGGAGAAAGACACCCTGACAAAACTCAACAAACCTGTCCATAACTTCGCTTTTTAGCTCGCAGGCCCTGTGAACGCCTGTGGTGGCCAGTGAGACTCACAACCTTGGAAGGAACCTCGTGCCACCTGAAAAATTCGCCGTTGCCAGCTGAAATAAAAGATTATATAGCCGTATCGCTCCATGATGCCATACTGGGCATGGCAAAGGTTCGAAAACAGCTCGGTGAATCCTGACAGTCCTTGTGCCGCCTGAGGAAGCCTCCTGCAGCCAGCGCAGGAAACCACGATTCTGGTCCACCGTTGACAACAACTTGTTCTCCTCAAAATCCACGGTGCCTACCTTCTCCGAGGCCGTAGTCATGAAAACCAGGATCTGCCCCCGGCAAAAAGGTTGACCCATGCATCTCAGTTCCAGGGAAAAGATGCAGTGTTTCTGCAGCAAGTATCTTGCGGGGAAGAGCGCCCACCACTTGAGGGTCATGGACCTGGGCAGCACGGACATCGGGGGGAGCTACCGGGACCTGTTCCGGTCTGAGCAGTGGGAATACCTGGGGCTCGACCTCTGTCCCGGCGACAACGTGGATGTGGTGCTTTCCGACCCCTACACCTGGAAGGAGGTCGCTTCCAGCTCTGTGGACGTCTTTGTCTCCGGACAGACCTTCGAGCACATCGAGTACTTCTGGCAGACCATGCTCGAGATCGCCCGCATCCTCAAGCCCGGCGGGCTGTGCTGCATCGTGGCCCCTTCCGGCGGGCCCGAGCACAGGTACCCCGTGGACTGCTGGCGCTTCTACCCCGACGGGTTCCGGGCCCTGGCCCGCTACGCCGGGCTCCAGACCCTGGAGGCCTACACCGACTGGGAACCCTCAGACTATGCAGACGACAGCGCCTCCTGGAAAGACACCGTTCTCGTGGCCAGGAAACCCGCGACCGAAAAGAAGGCCCAGGCCGACCACGGCCATGTCTACAGGGCCTCGGTCCGTCCCGGGGACGACAGCGCCCTGGCCAGGCTCATCCCCCACGTCCCCCCTGGAAGCGTGGTGCTCGAGCTCGGCCCGGCCACCGGGTACTTCACCCGCTACCTCACCCGGGAGCTCGGCTGCACCGTGGACTGCGTGGAAATCTCCGAGGACATGGCCGCCCAGACCCGGGATGTCTGCCGCAGCATGGTCCTGGAAGACCTGGACAGCATCGATTTCAGCAGGCATTTCAACACCGGCGCTTACGACGTTGTCATTGCCGCGGACGTGCTGGAGCATTTGCGCTCCCCGGAACGGGTCCTCCAGGGTGTCCGGGAGCTGCTCAAACCTAATGGCCGCTGCCTGCTCTCGGTGCCCAACATCGCCCACGCCGCAGTCATCGGCAATTTGCTGCGCGGCCGTTTCGAGTATACGGAAGAAGGTCTTCTCGACGCCACCCACCTGCACTTCTTCACCCGGGAGAGCATCTGCGACCTGGCAATGGCCTGCGGTTTCGGGATCGAAACAGTCGACACGGTGACCCGGTCCCCCGATGAAACCGAGATAGGCGACACCCTGGTCGGACTCCCTGACGATGTGGAGAGCTTCCTGGTCGGGCAGCCCGAAGCCCTGGTCTACCAGTACATCCTCGTTCTCGGCACGGACCAGGACCTTTCCCCGCGGTTGCCTGACCCAACCCCGGCCCCGGACCCGTTCGAGCTCAGGCGCCGCTATCTCCAGGGCCTCTTCGAACGCATCACCGCCCTGGAGCAGGCCCTGTCCCAGGCCAGGGGGTTCGTGCGACAGCGCGAGCGGGATTACCGTGTGCTGCAGGAGAAGTGCGCCAGTGGACAAAGCGTGCTGCAGGACTTCGAAGCCTACAAGCGGCAATTTGAAGCCTACAAGGCCGACATGACCCGGATTCTGGACGAAAAGAACCAGGCAATCGTAAGGCTTCGCCAGGGGCTCTCAGAGGCTCAAACCCTGGCCTTTGAACGGCTCGACGAGCTGCAAACCATCAAGAAGGGAGCCGCCTACAAGCTGGCCTCCCTGTTCAAAAAGAAGTAGCCATGCACGCCTTCACCTCCATAACCGCCAACTACGTGCCCAAGGCCCGGGTCCTGGCCGAGTCGGTCAAGAAGTTCCACCCCGAAGCACGGTTCCACCTCGTGGTCTCCGACGACCTGCCGGAGCACTTCCATGCCGAGAGGGAGCGGAACCTCTTCGACAGCATCGTCACGATCGACGACCTGGGCATACCCGAGCTGCCTTCCTGGGCCTTCAAGCACTCCGTGGTGGAGATGTGCACTGCGGTCAAGGGGCTGGCATTTCAGCACATCGCAACAGCCCAGGGGGCTGAAAAGGTCTTCTACTTCGATCCGGACATGGTGGTCATGTCCCGCCTGGACGACCTCCTGGAGAGGCTCGACCAGGCCAGCATACTGGTCACCCCCCACCAGTGCGTGCCCGAGACCGGGCACCGGGCCATCCGTGACAACGAGATCTGCAGCCTCAAGCACGGGGTCTTCAATCTGGGCTTTCTGGCCGTGAAGACCGCCGGGGAGGGGCGGCGCTTCATCGACTGGTGGGCCGAGAGGCTCCAGCACTACTGCTATGACGACATCCCGGGGGGGCTGTTCACCGACCAGCGCTGGGTCGATCTCCTGCCCTGCTTTTTCGAGGACTACCAGGTGGTCAGGGAACCCCAGTACAACGTGGCCACCTGGAACCTGAGCCACCGCCGGGCCACCGGCGACACCATCCAGGACATCCTGATCAACGGCCGGCCGCTGGCCTTTTACCACTTCTCCGGATTTGACTGCGGGGACCAGGAGATCATGCTCGACGTCTACGGCCGGCACAGCCCGATCCTGCGCACGCTGCGCAGCTGGTACATAGAGCGCTGCGAGCACATGGGCCAGAGCGACTACCAGCAGCTGCGCTGCCGTTTCGCCCTGTTCGACAACGGGGAAAGCATCTCCCAGCTCCACCGGCGGCTCTACCGCAGCCGGCAAGACCTGCAGCGGGCCTTCCCCGACCCCTTCAGCACCAAGGATCGGAAGCAGTCCTACTACCACTGGTTCCAGCACAAGATGGGCACGGACGGGGGCACCGCGACCCGGCCCGACCTGGAGACCGTGGACGGCCTGCGCTGCGAACTGGCGCTCACCAGGAGCGAGCTCGACTCCATCAAGAATGCCCGCAGCTTCAAGCTGTACAACCTGCTCCTGTCACCGTACCGTCTGCTCAAATGCCGTCTCAAACGCTCAACCGCCGGCCGTCGATGACCCCCCGCCCCCTGGTCTGCATCCCGGTGGAAGGCAAAGAGCTTTCTCTGTTTGAGCGGCTCTTTCCCGAAATCTACTCCCGGACAGTGCACAAGAACTTCCTGCTTTGTGCGCCTCCGGGCCTCGAGCCCGACCTGGAGCCTTTCCGGGACGGCTACTCCGGGGTTGACATCAGCTACCTCCAACAGCTGCCCACACACCTCTGGGAGTACTTCCCATGCCTCGATGATGACGGCCCCCCCGTGGATCTGCTCGTCATCCGTCCCGGCATCCTGCCCCCGCACGGGTGGGACCTCCGGCTCCACTGGGCAGCCCACCGGGAGGCCGGGCTGGGGGCGGTCTTCCCCCTCAACGACCTGGGGTCTGTCTTCTCCCCAGCGCCCGACCACCCGGACTTTGCCGGGCTCGACCTCACGGACGCCAACTCCCTGCTCTACACCCACGGGGCCAGGGCCTGCCACGAGACTCCCGTGGCCTTCCCCTTTGCCGCCCACCTGCGGCGCGACCTCCTGCAATCACTTCCCCCCGGCATGTTCCCCGCTCACGACACGGACGTGTTCAGCGGCGGCAGGGAGTTTGCCCGTGTTCTTCTGCATCTTGGCATTTCCCCTGCGATCTGCGACCACGTGTATGTGCGGCACGAGGAGAGCCCGGCCATGCAGGCTTTTGCACGACGGCTCGCCAAAGCAAAGGACGACCAGCTGGCCGCCTACGACCGCAAGCACCCCCTGCTGCGCATCCGCCACCGGCTCGCAAACGACCCCCGGCTCTTCGAGACCCTCCCGGATCCCGGCCTGCCCGGTATAGACACACGCCCTGTCCAGCTGCACGTCATGCACAGCTGGGGGGGCGGCCTGGACAAGTGGGTCACGGAGTATTGCCGTTGCGACCAGAGCCGCCAGAACATGGTGCTCAAGTCCATCGGCCGCCCCGGGGTCTACGGCGAACGCCTGGCCTTGTTCGCAGACATCGGCCACAGCGACCCCGTGGGGGTCTGGGACCTGAGCCGGAGCATCCGCTCCACAGACCTGCACCACCTGCAGTACGCACGCATCCTGGAAGAGATCGTGGAGCGCTTCAATGTCCGGGCCCTGCTGGTCTCCTCCTTCATCGGCCACTCCCTGGACGTCCTGGACTGCCCCCTGCCCACGGCCATCGTCTGCCACGACTACTTCCCCCACTGCCCGTTTATCTTTTCCATGCACCGGGAGATGTGCCGGAAGTGCCGGGAGACCGACTTCCACGACTGCCTTGAAACCAATCCCCTGCGCAGCATCTTTCCCGGGCTTTCGGAACTGAAGTGGAAAATGGTCCGTCAGGGCTATCTGGAAAAGATCCGGGACAAAAACATACCCCTGGTGGTGCCGACACAGGCGGTCAAGCAACGCCTGACCGACCTCGATCCGGAGTTTGCCGGGCTTTGTTTCCACCACATTCCCCACGGCATCGACACCTCCCTCTTCCCTCCTGTCGAGCCGGGGGATGACGCGCAGCCGGACCTGGTCGTCCTTGGCGAACTCCTCCCCCAGAAGGGGCTGGAGCTTTTCCGGTCGGTGCTGGGACAACTCACCGCCGGGTACAGGGTCCACCTCATCGGGTGCGGCGAGACCGGGCGGTCCATGGCAGGGCATGCGAACATCGCCGTGGTCCCCCGCTACACCCTGGAGAGCCTGCCCGGCATGCTGGGGGATATAAAGCCCCGGGCCGCCCTGCTCCTGTCGGTCTGGCCCGAGACCTTCAGCTACACCCTGTCCGAGGTCATGGCCATGACCATACCCCCGGTGGCCACCAGCATCGGGGCCTTTGCCGAACGCATCCGCGACGGCGAGACAGGCATCCTCTTCGAGCCCTCGCCAGAGGGCCTGATGGCCGCCCTGGTTCGGCTGCTCTCAGATCCTGAGCTGGAGGAGCGCATCCGTCAAAACCTGCGCACGCTTGCCCACGACTCCATCCAGGACATGGTCCAGCGCTACCACGACCTCTTGCCCCTGCCTGCGCACTGCTCTACAACCTACTTCCAGGGACGCTTGAACCACCGGGCCGTGTACGGGCACCCCAGCATCATGAACGCCACCCACGTCGACACCACCCTGCCGTTCATCGAGGGCCTGGAACGCTTCTGCTCCTTTGCCGGCGCAAAGATCGGCAACTCCCCCCGCATCCGGGGGCGGCTGGTGCGACGTTTTCTGCAGAAATCCGTGTGGGCGGGTTTCAGGTGCACCAGCTGGCTGAGCACCAAAGGCAGGGGGCAGCGGTGATCGGCGCCCGCAAGCTGGCGGCCTTCATCGGGTTTCTGATCCAGCGGCGCTACCTGATCTACGAGCTGGTCAAGCGGGACCTGACCGTGAACTATGCCGGCTCCTGGCTGGGCATCCTCTGGAACTTCCTCCACCCCGCCGCCCTCGTCTTCATCTACTGGTTCATCTTCAGCTTCGGGCTGAAGGTCAAACCCAGGAGCGACCTGCCCTTCCTGGTCTGGCTGGTGGCTGGGATCTCCATCTGGTTCACCTTCCGGGACATTGTCATGGGGTCCACCAAGCTGATCACGGGCAATGCCAACCTGGTCAAGAAAATAGTCTTCCCCTACCACGTCCTGCCGGTGATCAAGCTCTTCTCGGCCCTGTTCTACCACACCTTTTTCCTGTGCATCCTCCTGTTTCTGATCTGGCTGCACGACCTGCCCTTCCGGCTTCTCATGCTCCAGTTCGTCTACTACTACGCCTGCATGTCCTTTCTGGCCCTGGGCATCGGGCTGATCACCTCCTCCATGAACGTTTTCCTGAGGGACACCTCCCAGGTCGTGTCCATCCTCATCCAGTTCTGCTTCTGGGGAACGCCCATCTTCTGGGACATAGGGATCATGCCCCCGCAGGTCCAGAAGCTGCTGGTGCTCAATCCCATCTACTACTTCGTGCAGGGCTACCGCGATTCCTTCCTCAACTTCGTGCCCGCCTGGCACCACCCTGTGCTGGCACTGACCTTCTGGGCGGTCTCCCTGATCATGTTCAGTGCCGGCGTGCTGGTGTTCAGGCGCCTCAAGAACCACTTCGCGGAAGTCATCTAGCCATGGCTGAAAAAAGTGCGGTCAGACTCCGGGGCATTGCCAAGTCCTACAAGATCTACCCCTCGCGCTCGGATCGCCTCAAGGAGGCCCTGCATCCACGAAAGAGGAAGTACCACCAGGATTTCTTCGCCCTGGACGGGGTTGACCTGGTCATTCCCGAACGCCAGTCCCTGGGCATCATCGGCTTCAACGGCAGCGGCAAGTCCACCCTGCTCAAGGTCATCTGCGGCATCCTGCAGCCCACCAGGGGCAGCGTTGAAGCCAACGGGACCATCTCCGCCCTGCTGGAGCTCGGGTCGAGCTTCAACCCGGAGTTCACCGGCCGGGAGAACGTCTACTTCACAGGGTCCCTCTACGGCTTCAGCCGCAGGGAGATGAACCGCAGGTACCCGGAGATCGTGGACTTCGCCAATATCGGCCGCTTTCTGGACCAGCCGGTGAAAAGCTACTCCAGCGGCATGCTGGTGCGGCTGGCCTTTGCCGTGGCCATCAATGTCTCGCCGGACATCCTGATCATCGACGAGGCCCTGGCAGTCGGGGACATCAGGTTTCAACAGAAGTGCGTCTCCAGAATCAGGGAGCTGCAAAAGCGCTGCACCGTGATCATGGTCTCTCACAACCTGAACAGCATCATGGCCTTGTGCGACAGGGCCGTGTGGATGCACAACGGTCGGCTCATCGAAGACGGAACCCCCAAGGAGGTGGTCCAGAAGTACACCAAGGCCGTGTACGAAGGCATTGACAACTACCTTGCGGAAAAGGAGAAGGACAGGGACCTTGCCGAGGAGGTAGTGCGGTCTCCTGACAAGAAGGAGCCCTTCACCTTTGGCCGTGGTCAGGGCAGCATCAGGTCGTACCGGCTGGTTGCTTCGGACCGGGGAGCCTCCAGTGCTGCCTGGGGCGGGGAAGCCGTCGCCCTGGAGGTGGATCTCGAGGTGGTCAAGGACATCGACAACCCCATCCTCGGGTTTGAGGTCAGAAACAAGCTGGGCATCGAGCTCTTCGGCTACAACACCTCGTTTTCCGGGCCCGGCCTTCCCCGGTTGCGCCGCGGGCAGCCCCTCACGGCCGTCTTCCGCTTCACATGGCCCCACCTGGTGGCCGGCGCGTACAGCGTCAACCTGGCCCTTGCCGACGACGAGAACGGAAACATCGTGCAGCACCACTATGTCAACGACGCCCTGATCATCGAATCCCTGATGTCCGTCAACATGACCGGGCTCATGGGGCTGCCGGACATGGTTGTGGAAGTCGGGCCGGCCAGGGTCTGACGATCATCCACAGTGCTCCCTGACACCCCTGGATGCCTGAACTGAGTCCCGGATGCCTCTTCCGCCTCCCTTGCCTTTCCAGGGCAACGGTCTTACTCATACACCACCCCGGGGACAGGTCATTTGCAAGGCCTGAACACGGCAGCTCCTGGAAAACGTCCGGCGGCCCAATTCTTGTAAAGGGGAGGCAGCGGTACTTCGAGTGCTCTGCTCGCCATCCCCGAGGTGCCTGACCGGAGTTCGTCCCGCACACCCGTGGTCCGGGGAGCCCGGGAGGAACGTTTTTGCACCTGGGTGAGATTTCTTGCACACAACACGCAGTTCGAACGGAAACAGACCGCTTTTCAGGACAGCCAGTCAATGACCGAGACCCGCGAGTTTTCCTACAAGGCCGTGAAACGTGACGGCCAGGTGGTCGAAGGAAGGACCACGGCCGGGAACGAGCGGGAGGTCGCCCTCCGGCTGCAGATGGAAGGGCAGACCCCCCTGCAGGTGGTGCCTTTCGGGGACCCCTTCTCCCAGGGCAGACCCTCTGCGCTCTCCTCCCTGCGGCTGCCCGACCTGCACGCCCTTTCGCGCAAGCAGGTCTCCCTGTCCTTCTGGAAGCAGCCCAGCCGCCGGGACCTGATCATGTTCGCCGAGGACCTGGCCGTGCTGCTTGGCGCGGGGATCTCCCTGTCGCGCAGCCTGACCATCCTGGCCGACCTGACCACCAAGAAAAGCTTCAAGGCGGTCATCCAGGACGTGCACAACCGCATCCGGGAAGGGGGCACGCTCTGGGAGTCGTTGCAGCACCACCGCAAGGTCTTCCCCCCGGTCTTCGTGAACATGGTCAAGGCCGGGGAGTCGGGCGGGGTCCTGGACTCCGTGCTGGTCAAGCTGGCCGAGTACCTGAACCAGGTGCAGGAGCTCAAGGAATACGTGGTTGCGGCCATGATCTACCCCGCCGTGCTGCTGCTCACGGCCGGCGCCTCCATGCTCATCCTGCTGACCTTTGTCATCCCCAAGTTCGCGGACATCTTCTCCGACATGGGCGTGGCCCTGCCCACGGCCACCCGGGTCATGCTGGCCAGCGGCCAGTTCCTGGAGAGCTACTGGTGGGTGCTGCTCCTGGGCGCGGCCCTGGTGACCGCAGCTTTCCGCACCTATGTGCGAAGCCCCCGGGGCCGGCGGGTCTGGGGCCTGGCCAAGCTGCGCACGCCGCTGCTCGGCCCGGTGCTGAAAAAGATCGAGATCTCCAGGTTCTCCCGCACCCTGGGGACCCTGCTGGCCAGCGGCGTCTCCATCCTGGCCGCCATGCAGATCGTCAGGGGGGTGGTGCTCAACCCGGTGCTCAACAGCCTCCTTGGGGACATCTACCAGGACCTCAAGCACGGGCAGGTCCTGTCGCGCGCCCTGGAAAAGAGCGGCTTCTTCCCCACCCTGGCCGTGCACATGGTCGGCGTGGGCGAGGAGACCGGGCGCATGGACGTCATGCTGACCAAGGTGGCCGAGGTCTACGACAAGGAGCTTCGGGTCACCATCAAGTCCCTGACCTCCCTGTTCGAGCCCCTGGTCATCCTGGTCATGGGCCTGATCATCGGGGCCATGGTGGTCTCCATGCTCCTGGCCATCTTCAGCGTGAACGAGCTGGGGATGTAAAAAAAGGCATTGTTTTAGGTTTTAAGTTTTAGGTTTTAGGAAAGAAACGTGGGGATGTAAAAAAGCATTGTTTTAGGTTTCAGGTTTTAGGTTTTAGGTTTTAGGAAAGGAACGTGGGGGGTGGTTGATTTCTCTTCTGGTCATTTTTTGTGGAACGAAATCCTATGCTGAAAAATGTATGCAGATCAATTTTTTATCTTAACCTAAAACATAAAACCTAAAACCTAAAACATAAAACGTAAGAACCTTTAAAAATTCTATTCATAAGTAGAGAAATTACCTTACAAGTTTACAAAAGGAACAAACCATGCCGGACAAACGAACTTCCAACCGCGGCTTCACCCTGATCGAGCTGTTGATCGTCATGATCATCATCGGGTTGCTGGCCTCCCTGGTCGGGCCCAAGCTCTTTCAAAAGGTCGGGGGGGCCAAGCAGAAGACCGCCAGGGCCCAGATCGAGCTCATCGGCACGGCCCTGGACTCCTATCGCCTGGACGTGGGCAAATACCCCACCACCGAGCAGGGGCTGGAAGCCCTGCGGGAGCAACCCCAGACCGTTGACGCCTGGGACGGCCCCTACCTGCCCAAGGACGTGCCCCTGGACCCCTGGGGCAACGAGTACATCTACAAGTCACCAGGGGACCACGGCGACTACGACCTGGTCTCCTACGGGTTCGACGGCCAGCCCGGCGGTGAGGACGAGGACCAGGACATCCAGAGCTGGTCCAATTGAGGGCGCTTGCCGTGACCAACCCGGTGGTGTCACCCCTTCCGTGGGGGGATGAACGGCAGAACGGGTTCACCCTGCTGGAGATGATCATCGTGGTGGCCCTGCTCGGCCTGAGCCTGACCCTGTTTTTGGGCTACAACTTCGGCCAGCGGGAACGGCTGCAGCTCAAGAGCAGCGCCCGGGAGCTGTTCACCTTTTTCCAGGCCGCCCGGGGCTACGCCCTGGTCCAGGGCCAGACCAACCCCTGCCTGTTCGAGCCGGGCAACAGGACCGTGTCCGAGTCGCTGCACAACAAGGTGCTTGCCCTGCCCGAGGCGGTGGACCTGATCCTGGAGGAGGAGGCCGGAGAGGAACCGGTCTCCACGACCCTGACGGTGTTTTACCCGGACGGATCAGCCCGGGGAGGGGAGGTGCGCCTCAGGGGAGGCGGGCGGTCCCTGTCCCTTATCATCGACCCGTTCCTTGGCGAGGTGCGCATTGAAGAGCACGCCCAGGAAGAGTGACCCCGGGTTCACACTGCTCGAAGTGCTGGTGGCCCTGGTCATCGTCTCCATCACCGTCACTGTCTTCTTCCAGCTGCTCTCCTCCAGCACCCGGCTCGAGTTCAGGAGCAGGCGGGCCATGGACTTCACCGTCCAGACCACCCAGGCCTTCCGCGAGCTCATGTTCTTCGATGTCAGGGATCCCGACTTCCCCTGGGAAGGGGAGCGTGACGGCTATGCCTGGCAGCTGCGCCTCCAGCCGCTGGAGGGCCTCCAGGAGGAGCTCGAGTTCCAGGAGGTGCAGATCAAGGTGCCCACAGAGCTCTACCGCTACCTCTTCACCCTGACCGACCGTGACTCCGGCCGCACCATGACCCTGACCATGGTCCAGGCCTACGACACGAGCTTTTTCTCTGCGGACTTCAAAAACAGGCTCGCCTTCGAAGATGACGCAACCACCCCGTAAGCTGTTGCCGGCCGCGGCTGGTTTCACCCTGATCGAGACGGTCATCGCATTGACCGTCATGGCCCTGGTGGTCACGATCCTCTACGCGGCCTTTTCCACGGCCACCCGGACCTGGGAGCGCCAGGGCAAGCGCACCGAGCCCTTGCAGCGCCACCTCCAGCTGGTCCGGCTCCTCTCCAGGGACCTGCTCCAGTCCGTGCCCTACACCTTCAGCTGGGAGCGGGGGAAGCACTCCTTTGTCGCCGGCGGCCCGACCACCCTCTTCTATGTGACCAGAAGCAGCCTGGGTTCACCGGATGGCACCGGCCGGGGCCTCTTTTTCACCTGCCTGTACCTGGCAGGGGAGGCTGAGGAGGCGCAGGAGCTGTTCATTTACAAACGTGCCGTGCCCGAGCAGGAGCTGGCCGAGGAGCTGGCCCGGTTCAGGGCCGCCGGGGCCGGGGAGGACACGTCTTTCAGCCCCGTGGAAAGCGTGCGGGAGAAGAGCATCCGGGTGCTCTCCGAGCTGACCGAAGCCTCCTTCAGCTTTGCATCGGAGGAGTTTGAGCCCTTTGCCGCCAACGCGCCACCGTTCGAGGGCGACGTGTCCCTGCTGGCCGAAAACGAAGAGGAGCTGCCGGTCCTGCCGCTCGAGACCTGGACCCACAAGGAGCTGCCGGGGCAGATCCTCTTCTCCTACCGTTTTCAGGGCCGCCCCTTCACCCTGCACGTGCCCGTGGCCAGGGACGCACCACCGGAGACCGGGGCATGATGAGACGCACAACAGAGACCCCGGCACAGACACGGGGGTTCATCCTCATCGCCGTGCTCTGGATCACCGCGGTGCTCTCCATTTTGGCCCTTGGGTATGCCACCACCGCCAGGCTCAAGGGTCTCACCGCCCTGAACCTGCAGTCCCTGGAGCGGGACGACTTCCTGCTCCAGTCCGGCCTGGCCATAGGCTACCACGAGTTCCGGAAGTACCGGGCCAACCAGGGCCTGTTCAAGCGCAAGGATGAGCTGGAGGCGCTCACGGATGAGCGGCTGGAGCTCTGGTACCCCAGGTCCGAGCCCTTTTCGGTCACCGTCCAGGACACCGAGCTGCAGGTGCGGTTGCTCAATGCCGCCGGACGGTTCAATGCCAACCAGCTCAATGCCGGGCAGTGGAGAAAGGTGCTCACCTGGTGCGGCCTGGACGACGAGACGCAGATCACCAGCATCACCAACTCCATCCTGGACTGGGTGGACGGGGACGACAACCACCGGGTGGAAGGCGCGGAGAACGACTACTACCAGTCGCTGGAAAGGCCTTATATTTGCAAGAACGGACCCTTTGAAAGCCTGGAGGAGCTGCTCCTGGTCAAAGGGGTCACCCCGGAGCTGTTCCTGGGGAGCTCCGGCCACCCCGGGCTGCGTGATTTCCTGACCCTGTACGGGGAGTCCCTGCAGCTGGACATCAACACCGCCCCGGTGCAGGCCTTTGCACTCGTCGAGGACATGCCCCTTGAGGTGGTGCAGGAAATCGTCGCCTACAGGCAGGAGCAGCCGGTACAGGAAATGTCCGACCTTGCGGACATCGTGCCGCCCGAGCACTACAGCAGCTTGACCGCGGCATTTGCCGTGCATAAGGTCACGCACCTGACCATCAGCGTCTCCAGGATGAACGACAACGGCCGGGATGTAACCCTGACAACCCAAAGGACCTATCAGGTAAGCGATACATAAGATGCGCAGTCTTCCCTCGTTTTCACCCAACAACATCTACCTGTTCCTTCTCCCGGACAGGGTCCTGCTCTACAGGTTCAGGAACACCCTGCTGCGCCGGGACACCTTTCAGGAGCAGACCGAGTACCCCCTGTCCGGGACCAGCCACCTGCCCCAGGTGCTGCAGCGCATCCGCAAGGAGTTTCCTGCCCGGGCCGACGACTCCTGGTTTCTGGGCCTGCCGCTCAAGTACTTCACCCTGGTGCACACCCAGCTGCCCCGGGCGGCCGAGGACAACCTGGAGCAGGCCGTGCAGTACGCCATGATGCGCCACGTCCCCTTTGAGCTCTCCTCGGTCTACCTGCACTACAGCAGCGAGCAGCGCGACCAGGACATCGACATCCAGGCCACCATGGCCACCCGCAGGCAGCTGCGCCCCTTCCTGGAGGCCGTTGCCGGGGGCGGCATCACCCTCTCGGGGGTCTTCCCCTCCCTGGTGTTCTGGGCGGCCCTGAACCAGGAGGAAGGGGCCTACCTGTCCGGCGGGGGCAGGGAGACCGAAATCCTGGTCTGGAAAGAGAACCGGATCGTGTTCAGCGCCTGGGAGGGGGACGAGCAGGGCCACGACGCGAACGCCTTCCTGACCCGCACCCGCCCCATGCTGGACAACCTGCCGGCACCGCCGGAGGACTTCTTCCTCTGGCAGACCCGCATCGACGCCACGGGCCTGTGCCACACCCTGCAGGCCCGTGACGACCACTGCCAGATCCTGGACACGCTCCCTGCACAGTCCAGCGCGGCCTTTCACGAGCAGCCCTACGTCATCAACATGGTCCCCCAGGCCGTGCTCAAGCGGCGACGGCTGGCCCTCTGGCTGCAGGTCGCCGGCCTGGCCCTGGTGCTCGTGGCCGTGCTCAGCTACCCCCTGGCCGAGCTGGCCGGGAAGCGGGTGCGGCTGAACAAGCTGCAGCAGAGGGTCGATCAGCTGAGTGAGCAGGCCGAGGCCCTGTCCGGGCTCAGGCAGGAGAACCAGGACATCGTGCGGGACCTGCGCTCGGTCGTGAACTTCGTGAACAGCCAGCCCCAGCCGGGAGAGCTGCTCAAGGAGCTGACCGAAGTGACCCCGCAAAAGGCCTGGCTGCACCGTTTCATTTACAAGAACGGCCAGATCCACATCCAGGGAACTGCCGGCTCGGCCTCGGCCGTGGTGGAGGCACTGGAGAACTCCCCCCTCTACCGGGAGGTCTCCTTCGAGTCCCCCATCACCTCCAGGAGGAACCAGGAAGTGTTTCAAATCAAGGCCCTGACCCAAGGGTAGACAGACCATGGCTGCTCAAAGCGCACTTCTCGCACCCGAAAATCGCAGACGCCTCCTGCTGATCGTGGCCCTGGTCCTGCTGCTGGCTGTTTTCCTGCGCTACGGCTACCAGGCCGTGGCCGGGTACAACAGCTCCCTGGAGGACTCCATCGCCCTGCAGGAAGCCAAGCTCGAGCGGCTGTCGCGGATCATCGCCAACAAGGACGACTACTCCGATCTGCACCGTTCGCTGGTTTCCTTCCGGGAGACCCTGGTCCGCGAAAAGTTCGTCAAGGAAGGGACACCCTCTCTTTCAGAGGTCACGTTCCAGAACCTGGTGCGCGACCTGGCCCAGGAGACCAGGGTGGACATCCGGGCCATCAAGATCCTGCCCCGCCTGGAGCGCGACAGCTTCTCCCTGCTCAAGATGACCATCAACGCCCGGGCCGAGATCGGGGCCATCCGGGACTTTCTGGTGCGCATCCAGGACCACCAGCGCTACCTCTTCTTCGACGACCTGGAGATCAAGATCATCAGCATCAGGGAAAAACGCTACTTCTACTTCAACGCACAACTTTCCGCACTGACCACGACATGAAAATCAGCAAGCTCGGACTGCGTTTTTACATCTCCGGCGCACTCTTCCTGGTGGCCGGGATCGGCTTTGCCCTGGCCCTGGGCGCTTACGGCCAGCAGGCGGAGCAGACCTTCTCCCCATCTCCCGGGAACGGTGACACCGAAACCAGCCTGGTCATCGAGGAGCTCAAGGGGCAGCTGGAGGCCCCGAGCCTGGAGGCCGCACGCTACTCCATCATTGCGGAGCAGAACCTGTTCTCGCCTGACCGCGAAGCCTGGGCGCCCCCGCCGCCCCGACCCGAACCGCCGCAGGAGGAAGAGGCTCCGCCGCCGCCGCCGGCCAACCGCAACGACGTGGCCCTTCACGGAACCTACCTTTCCGGGGGTGAAAAACGGGCCATCCTCTCCTTCAGGCACTTCAGAAGCGCACCCAAGAGCCGGATCCTGACCGAGGGGCAAGAGGCCAGGGACGAGGACGGCAATGCCAGGCTAAGCTACACGGTCAAGGAAATCCACGAGGACCGGGTCGAGCTGGAGGACAGCCGGCAGCAAACCTTCAGCGTGGGCCTGTTCGACAACAAGCAGGCCTCGCCCCGGGCCACGCAACAGAAAACGACCATCGAGGTCGAGCAGGGGGCCATTGCGGGCCCTGTGGCCTCGGCCTCCGCCTCTACCGGTGACGGCGGCAGCCCTTCCGCGTCCCCGTCCTCCTCGCAGAAAGGAGGCCAGGAGGGCAAGGATGGCCTGAGCACGGCCGATGTCAACCGCATGGACCAGGAGGACAAGGACCGCCTGGTCGAGGAAGGCAAGCTGCGCAAGATCAACACGCCCTTTGGCAATGTCTACAAACCCGTGAAATAGGACGCATGCATATGAACTCACTGAGCCGCTTTCCCCTGCTCTGTCTTTTTTTTGCCACAGCCCTGCTCTGGCCCACCCTGCAGACCGGACTCCAGTCCGAGGCCGTGGCCGGCGACTCCCTGCCGCTCATCCTTGCGGCGGCAGAGGGACAAGGCCCCCAGTCCCAATCTTCCTCCAAGGCCCGAGGAACAGGGATCTCTGAAGCACCCCCCGCTGACAGCCCCGAAGAGGGGGACCTGAGCGCCGCGACCATCAACCGCATGGATCCCGAGGAAAAGGAGCGCCTGGTCCAGGAGGGCAGGCTGCGCAAGATCAACACCCCGTTCGGGGCCGTTTACAAACCTGTGAACTAGGGATTTTCCGACCATGAAAGCTCTACTTCGTGTCTGCCTGCTGTGTTGCTGCGCCCTGACCCTTTTGTCCTGCGCGGCCATGGAACCCCGCCTCCGGGAGCAGGCCCTGGCCCCGGGCACCCTGCAGGCCGGCAAGGCCCCCCGAGCCGATGACAAGGACGAGCCGGCCGTCAAGGGCCAGGCGCCGAGCCCTGCCGAGGAACAGCAGCGCGCACGGGAGATACTGCGCGAGATGGAGCAGGACAACGAGCTGTTCAACTCCAGGCTCAAGCAGGTCATCGACATGCACGACGCGCCCGCCCCCGGCGACCGGGAGGCCAGCGCCACCGATGTCGGCGGCGACAAGCAGGAGGTCTCCTTCAACTTCTACGACGCCGACCTGGCCGACGTGATCCGGTTGTTCATGGACCTGCTGGAAGAAGACTACGTGTTCCAGCCAAATGTGGGGGGGAGGGTTTCGCTGAAGGTGGAGGACACCTTCAACCGGGGCCAGCTCGTGGAGCTCCTGCAGGGCATCCTGCGCATCAACGGGGTGACCATGGTCAAGGACGACAACGGCATCTGGGAGATCATGCCCCTGTCCGAGGCTGCCCACTCCATCCCCGACCAGAACCTGATCCTGCCCGACCAGGACGCGCGGCCCAACCGCGGCCAGATCATCCGGGCCTTCAGGCTGCATTACATCGCGGCCAGCGAGATCGTGAAGATCATCCAGCCCTACCTGGCCAAGGGCGCCCTCATCTACGCCCACGACCCCACCGGCGTGCTCATCGTCAGCGACTTCCCACACACCCTGCCCAAGGTCACCGGCCTGATCGAGCTCTTTGACGAGAGCGTTTTCGCGGACATGAACGCCAGGGTCTATGCCTTGAAGTACGCCGTGGCCTCTGAGGTGGCCAAGGAGCTGGAGTCCCTGGCCAAGACCATGGGCTTCACCCCGGACAAGGGCGGCCCGTCCAGCCGCATCTCCTTCCTGGCCATGGACCGGTTGAACAAGCTGCTGGCCGTGACCAAGAGCGAACGGCTGCTGGAGTTTTCCGACATCTGGGTGGAGGAGCTGGACCAGGACGTGCCCGAGATCGCCCAGGATGCGCAGGTGGAGAACATCTACGTCTACTACGTGCAAAACGGCGATGCCGAGGAGATCGTGACCTCACTGCAAGGGCTCTTCGAGCGCTCACCCGACACCAGGGACAGGGAGGACGCGGAGCAGTTGCCCGTGGGGCAGCAGCTCAGGGAGGAGCAGGAGCAGCAGGTCACCGAAGACCGGGCCGTGGTGGAAAGCGTCGGCGCGGTCAGCGGTTCCCTGGTCGGGGAGGTCAGCTTCGTGGTGGATCAGACCACCAACTCCATTCTCATCCGCTGCGTCAAGTCAGACTACGACAAGATCTACTCGGTCATCGAGAAGCTCGACCTCTACCCCAAGCAGGTGCTCATCGAGGTCCTGATCGCGGACGTGCAGCTGGACGAGTCCTCCAAGCTGGGTATCGAGTGGAGCTTTGTCTTCGACCTGGCCGACGATACCGAGAGCAGGCTCAGCGTGGACTCCGGCCTGGGCGTCATCGGCGGCGGGGACAGCCTGATCGGTTCGGGGCTGACCTACCTGGTCACCCACACGGACAAGCTGACAGCGGTGCTCAAGGCCCTGGCCGAGGACAACAAGGTCAACGTGCTCTCCTCCCCCCACATCCTGGCCTCGGACAACCAGGAGGCGCGCATCGACATCGGGGACGAGGTGCCCATCGTGACCTCGGAGCTGCGCACCACAGAGGCCGGCAGCACCGCCACCACCGTGGACAAGACCATCCAGTACCGCAACACCGGCATCCTGCTCACGGTCACCCCGCACATCAACGAGAAGGGGCTGGTGCGCATGGACATCAGCCAGGAGGTCAGCCAGATCTCAGACCGCACGGTCCAGGGGGTGGACTCGCCCATCTTTTCCAAGCGGCTGGCCACCACCCGGCTGGCCGTGCAGGACGAGCAGACCATCGTCATCGGGGGGCTGATCCGCCAGAGCAACTCCGACGGCTACACCGGCATCCCGGTGCTGGGGCGGGTACCCATCCTCAAGTACCTGGTGGGCACGCAGCAGAAGAGCTTCAGCAGCTCGGAGCTGCTCATCTTCATCACCCCCCACGTGATCAAGAGCTCCCCGGACGCCGACCTCATCTCCACCAACTTCGTCAAACGGCTCAAGGAGCTCAAAGAGGACTTCCTGACCTACTGATCCTCGTCGCAGGCTGATTTGGCGCAGGGCCAATCATCGAAGAGGGCACGTGCAACGTGCCCCTACCAGAAACGTATGCCCGGTTCATACCAGGGGTCGATTGGGTAGGGGCACGTTGCACGTGCCCTCTTCCAACCTACGGGATTCGCTTCCTCTCCCCGAACCGCACTGTATGCTTCGGAATGTCTCTTATCGTGGCAGGAAAAAATGGCTTCGGGGGCGGGATGAACTGGGTGCGCGGCGGCATACCCGGTGCCTCAAGGCCCTCTGTATGCTTGTATACTCGGAACACGCATTCCCTTTCTGGTAGGGGCGGCTGGCAGCCGCCCTGCCTTTGGTCTAAACCTCCTGCCGGAGCCGAGCCCCGAAAAAGAAAGGGCGCGTACCACGCGCCCCTACCAGAATGAAGCTCCTCGACGGTTTATTGGAATGCGATGAGAAAACGGGGCACATTTACATAGGATCGTCATTCCCGCTCCCTGACCCGGGTTTTGTAGGGGCACGTTGCACGTGCCCTTCTTCATTTGTCGGTTGCGGTCATCTCTTGTACCGTACTTCCAGCTTCCCTTCTTCCCAAAAGCTCCGAAGGGCAGGCCAGCTTTCAACGTTTACCTTCTTCTCTTGCTTCAAGCTTCCAGCTTCGAGCTTCCAGCTTCAATTTCCCTGAGGGTTTGACCTTGG
>CAZQOG010000013.1:0-39820 GCA_964594925.1 uncultured Desulfohalobiaceae bacterium | reverse complement strand
ACAGAGGCTTCCTCCGGGTCTGGCGGGACCGCAGCAAGGCCCGAAAGGCAAAAAGCCGAAAATCAAAGGCAGATATCCTTGAAAACCTATGTCTCCCGTTTTCTCAACGTATTCCTCACAAAGCGTCGAAGAACCAATAATCACTGGTGCCGGATTAACATTGGGAAACATTCCGGACGGATGTGCTCAGTTGATGTAAACCTGTCTGAATATCTTCTCGTGCTGCATGGCCAGTCCCGTTCCACGGACCACCGTGGTCAAGGGGTCCTGATCAATGCTGACCTTGATGTTGATGACCTCCCGAAGGAGCTGGTCAAGGCCTTTGAGCAGGGCACCCCCCCCGGCCAGGAGAAGCCCGGTGTCGGCCACGTCGGCAACCAGCTCGGGCGGGGTCTTTTCCAAGGCCTTGCGAACTGACATGAGGATGAGATTGACAGGCTCCTTGATGGCCTCGCGGATGTGGCTGTCGCTGACCTCCAGGGCCCGTGGACGTCCGTCCACCATGTTTTTCCCGGAAATGGTGATGTACAGCGGGTCGCGCATGGGTACAGCCGTGCCAACGGTTATCTTGGCCCGTTCGGCCATGTTTTCGCCGATGAGCAGCTGGAACTCGTCCTGCATGTAGCGCTGGATGGATTCGTTCATCTCGTCGCCGGCTATGCGCACCGACTCGGAGTAGGCCACCGAGGACAGGGAGATGATGGCCACCTCGGTAGTGCCCCCGCCAATGTCCACGACCATGTTGCCGCGGGGTTCCTCAATGGGCAGCCCGGCTCCGATGGCGGCGGCCATGGGCTCTTCGATCAGCTTGACCTCCCGCGCGCCGGCTTGCAGCCCCGACTCGATCACCGCCCTCTTCTCAACCTGGGTGATGCCGGCTGGGACACAGATGACGATCTTGGGCTTGATGAGGCTGTGGCCATGGATGACCTTGCGGATGAAGAAGGCGATCATGCTCTTGGTGACCTCGAAATCCGCGATGACCCCGTCCTTCATGGGGCGGATGGCCTTGATGCGGTCCGGGGTCCTGCCCAGAAACTCCTTGGCCTCCTTGCCCACCGCCAGCACGTCCCCTGACCTGCTGTCCAGGGCCACCACAGACGGCTCATTGAGCACAATGCCGTCTTTGGGGGTGTACAGCAGGGTGTTGGCCGTGCCCAGGTCCATGGCCAGGTTCTTGCCCAGCATGCCCAGAAGCCGTTTGAATACCATGGAGCGCTACCTCTCAGGAGTCCTTTTTAGGATGTTGCGAATCATTTTTGACGACCGGCCTTCAGGCCGTTCAACAAACGTTCCCACCTGGCCGGACAGGGACGCCGCCACAGCAGTCATCAAATCTAAATGATGCCCTGGGGTATGGCAACTCTGCGGCACGTGTCCGACTGTTGCCGGCAGACATTGCATTCTGCCGAACTGTTCAAAAACTGTTTGTCCCTGGTGAGCCACGCAGTCCCCCCCTCGCACAAGGCTACGGAGGGCAGGCCAGCGGGGATTTTTCAACGGCCTGCTACCCTGGCCGGCGCAGCCTGTTCTTCAGGTACAGGTTCTCCAGGAACAGGGCCAGCTGGTCGGCGATGAGGAACAGAAACGGCTTCAGCTGCCGGGGCGGGTTCTGCGCGTTCTGATCGGCCAGAATGAGCACCCCCCGTGTCTTTCTGTGCACGACCAGGGGCAGGCACATGCTGCGCACGACCTTTCTGGTCCTGATGCCCTTGCCGAAAAGGGGGGAGCCTGGATCGGCCAGCTCGTGCTCGCCGGAGAGCAATGGGCTGTGGTTTCGAAACACCCAGCCCACCTGGCCGCTGGCAATGGGGATCTTGCGCTTTTCATCCTCAGGCTGCACCAGCAGGCTGGTGTTCCAGCCCTCGAGAAAGTAGCCCTGCCCCATTTCGTCGCGGGCTGCCAGGCAGCAGTGCGAGAACCCTGAGTACTCGGAGAGGATGTCCAGGAAGTGGCGCAGAAAGAGTGTCCAGCGCGGGTGTTTGTCCCGGAGGCCGTGCATGGTCAGCAGGCACTGGTAGTAGCGCTGCTCGAGCTGCCCTGCATCGGCAGCGCATGGATTGATCTTCAGGGACTCCACCAGTTGCGCGAACTGGTGCAGCAGCTTCTGGTCCTTGGTGCTGAAGGCGTAAGGGCTCTTGCTGTCCACGCACAGGGCTCCCTGTCCGTGGCGCAGCGGGCAGCCCATGAAGGATTTGATGAGGGACTCGCCGTTTTTGGTGTAATAGCCGAGCTTTCCCTCCTCCCGGTCCACATTGTTGACCAGCAGGGGTTCCTGGGTCTTGATCAGCCAGCCCACCAGACCTTCGCCCTCTGTGATGCGGGAGCCTGTCTTGACGTGATCCCCCAGGCTGAAGCTGCCGGAGACCGTGAAGTCACGTGGCTCGGTCCTGAGGAAAAGAACAGTGGAATATGCGTCGAATACGCTGCCCACCAAGCCGAGAATGTGATCGAAACGCTCTGTGCCTGCCATGTTTCCGTGTTATTTGAAACGGCGCTGAAAGTAAAAGGAAAGGGATCGATTGTAGGTCCTTTCCTCCTCCGGAGTGAAGTAGCAGGCGGGGAGCTCGTTGCGCTGGCGGTGGTAATGCATGCATTCGCAGCAGAGCCCATGCCGGGGGCATCCCGGAAAGGTGCAGGTGCAGTACCGGGCATTGACTTCCGACCTGGGGCACCGCTCCTTCTTGCTTTGCATGGACATCTCCCTGTACACAAAGACGTTGGCTCGTTGCGTGAAATGTGGTTTTTTTTACGGACAATTCTTTAGTGCTGTCAAGGGACCAGAATCATTGAAAGTTTCTTTGATTTGATATAGACTTCTTCCATGCCTGACCAACGCGACTGGACAAAAATTTTAATGCGCATCGAAAACGCAGAACAGAACACATGTTGATGAGCTGGGAAAAGGCCTTCAGCAAGGTCCCGGGACTGGAATGGAAGGGAGCCCGCCAGCTGCGTCGCCCCCCCTCGCTGACCTGCCTCGAGAACCTGAAGTCCTTCCTGGACTTCATGCACATCAAGTTCTGCCTGCTCAAGCCGTTTTTCGAGCAGAGCGACTACCCCCTGGTCATTCCCAGGGAGCTGCTGCCTTCTTTCGAGGGCGATCTCTTTGAGCACACCAACCTGCCTGGGTTCAGCCTGGTGGCGCTGTCCAGGCCCATCGACCCTTTCCAGGAGATCTTCCAGTTCGATATCCTGCATCCCTGTGAAGAGGGCTCCCACAGCCAGAATGGTCCGTCCTGCCCCCTGGAGCAGCAGGTCATCTACTCCAACAACGAGACCTTCAGCAGCCGGCTGCCCCGGGCTTTTCAGGATGAGTTCAAGAGCAGCTTCAGCAATCAAGACATCACCGACCTGCAGACATACCCGCAGATCCTGCCCTTTCTGCTGGAGATGGACCGGGGCCATGCCATGGCTCAGAACAGCCAGGGTGAGTACTACACCTGTGGAGTTTTTGCCTCCTTCCCTTCCGACCTGGACACCGAGCTCAAGCGTTTCGGCATCCGCATCGGCAAGTTCAGGGCTGGGGACAATGCCCGGTACGAGCGCTACAGGCTTTTCGTCTACCAGTTCCTCATGGAGCTCTATGGCTTTCCCATTGCCTCGGAACGACGGACATCCGCCGCCCTGTTCGCCCGCCGCCTTTTCCGAATGGGGGAGGAGTTCCTGGTCCAGGTCCTGGGGCAATCGGACCGGACCATAACCACCCTCTGCTCCCACCCCAAGGCCAGGCACTATCCGCAGGTGGAGAAGATTGCCCTGGTCAGGGTGGATCAAAGCCAGAAGGAGCAGCTCAACAGGCTGCGCAAGCGCGGGTTCCTATTGGAGGGTGACCAGCCCGCGGTCATCATTCGGGTCATCTACCGCCAGCACAAGTACGACCCCACCAACGTCCGTGAAGACCGGGCCATGTCCGTGCACCGTCAGGAGGTCGTCCACCCCTTGACCGGACAGGTCAGCCTGGCGGTGAACATCATCAAGGACACCTCCCTGATGACCCTCAAGCTGAACGACATCGTCAGGGGGGAGTTCCTGGGCAGGATCAAGTACAAAAACAACGAGATCGTGGAAAACACCGAATCCCACGAAAAACGCCTCAAGTTCCTCTATGCCTGGCTGACCAAGCACCAGCGCCGGATCATCGGGTATTCCGACGAGTTCTACGCCAACGTGACCAAGGTTCTGGACAGCTACCTGCTTCGCTCTGAAAACTACGACGAGTTCTACCACCTCAACGACCTCTACCAGGAGGTCTGGGCTGTTTACAGCTACATCCAGCAGGCCAGGAAGGTGAAGCAGCTCGAGGACCTCAAGAACCGCGATTACAAGGGGCAGCGCATCGACTACCTGGAGATGCTCGTCAACGTCACCGAGATCATGAAGGACTTCAAGTTCGAGATCGTGAGCTACTACGACACCCTGGTGGAGCGGGCCGTGGCCATCAGCGAATCCATACTGAACGACAGCTACCTCATCCGCCGCTACATACGGCCCGCCCCGGACACGCTGACCGACTACGGGAGCCGGGTCAGGAAGTACTACGGACGGCTCGTGCACCTGGTCGACGATGTCAAGTCCATCCGCCGGACCAAGGTCGAGCAGGAGGATCTGGTATTTCTCGACGAAGGGCTGGTGTAGCAGGCCGGCCTTCAGACCATTGCAAGAGGGAGCATCCAATGCCCGAGCTTCAAATCACACCGCTGACGGCCTGGCACCAGAAAAACGGGGCCCAGATGGCACCCTTTGCCGGGTGGCTCATGCCCATCCAGTACGAGTCCATCCTTGACGAGCACCGGCACACCAGGTCTGAAGCAGCGCTGTTCGACATCTGCCACATGGGCGAGTTCACGGTCTCAGGCCCTGGGGCGGGTGAGGCCCTGGGGCGGGTCCTGACCCACAACCTCGCCACCCTCTCCCCGGGCAGGTGCCGCTACGGGTTCATGCTCAACCCCCGTGGCGGGGTGCTCGACGACCTTATCGTCTATAGCCTCAGCCCTGAGGAGTACATGCTGGTGGTCAATGCCGGGCGCCGGGAAGATGACCTGGCCTGGCTCGGGGAGAACCTGCCGGATGACCTGGTCCTTGACGATATCTCCGAAGCCACCGCCAAGATCGACCTCCAGGGGCCGGCCTCTGTCGAGGTGCTGCAGAAGGTCATGCCGGAGGTGGGCTGGACCGGGCTTGGGTACTTTGCCTTTACCCAGGCCTTTCTCGGTGATGTGCCGCTTCTTGTCAGCCGTACCGGGTACACAGGGGAGCTTGGGTACGAGATCTACGTTCCGGCTGAAAAATCCGTCGGGGTCTGGGAGCAGCTCCTGGCAGACCCGAGTGTCCTGCCTGCCGGGCTCGGAGCCAGGGACACCCTGCGCCTGGAGGTGGGGCTGCCCTTGTACGGACAGGACCTGGACGAGGAGCACACCCCGGCAGAGGCGGGGTACGCCGGCATGCTCACCTCCAAGGCACCCTACTGCGGCCGGGAGCACGCCTTTCGCCGCGACCGGGAGCTGATCGGCCTGAGCCTGGCCGGTCGACGGAGCGCCCGGCACGGCGACCGGGTCCTTCTTCCAGACGGGACAACCGCGGGGGAGGTCACCAGCGGCTCCTTCGCCCCATCCCTGGGGCACGCCGTGGCCCTGGCCTATGTGGACGCGTCCCTTGCCGAACAGAGGGACTTTCTCATCCAGACCAGCCGGGCCAGGCTCGAAGCCGTTCGCACCGCACTCCCCTTCTACAAGGAAGGCACCGCCAGAAAAAAGCTCTCCTAGCAGGCCGTTGAAAAATCCCCGCTGGCCTGCCCTCCGTAGCCTTGTGCGAAGGGGGGACTGCGTTGAAGCTGGAAATTCGAAAGTGGGATTTTGGGTTCATCCGGTTCAAGAGTACGTGGTCATCGCACATGTTGGAGGCTGTGGGCATTCATGCCCAGCCGAATCCGTGTCTTATATGAGGAATGACAGGGGATGGTCTCTTGAATACAGCCGGTGCCGGGACGGACATCTCAGTTGGAGCGGGACGGTGGTAGTGCCCCGTCAGTAAGAACGATCGGTACACGGATGGACCATGTGAGAGTGAGTGGCGCGACGCACTTCCATTCTGGCTGGTCATGAACACCCACAGCCTCTTTCCGAAACCGGGTAAACTTTGAAAAAGTACGCTCGAACCGGATGAACCACAAAAACCCGGGCCAAAAGGCGGGGGAATGACTTTTACGAAATTTGTGCCTTTGGGCCTTGCTGCGGTCCCGCCAGGCCCGGAGGAAGTCTTTGTGGAATCGGCCGGGGTACTGTAAATTGTTACGAAATAACAGTTCCTGGCCGTCAAACGCCCAACTTTTCCGATTCCACCCGCAGGGGCTGGCGAGAAAGGACCGTAGCCTGCCCCAGGTCCTTTTTGGGGTACTTTTTTGGACCAGCAAAAAAGGACCTCGTCCCGAAGGGACGAAACCCTGCCTTTTCAATAGCTTACAAAAAAGCTATCTCAATTTGTAATGAAATCCTTGGACCTCGCTCTCAATAATTTACCATATCATTGAAAAAACTGTTCGACGATACAGTGTGATCCTCCTCAGGGTACAAATTTTGCTTGAGCTGCCCGCGATGCGTTGTATCTCGGAGCATTTTGTAGATGAACCGACAACCCGCTGACCGGTTTTGTCGTTTTCCAAGCTGCAACCGACACCGTGAGCAACACACCCCAACCTTTTGACCCGCCCTGGTTCTACCTGGGTCCTGACCAGTGGCGCCCCCCGTACGCCCTCAAGGGACGGGAGCACCACCACCTGCACCGCGTACTGCGCCTTGGCAGTGGTGAGCGCATTGCCTGCTTCGACGGCAAAGGGCGTCACGGGGTCTTCAGCATCGAATCCGTGGACAAAAGTAGTGCCCGGCTGACACTGCTCGAGGAACGGATAGAGGCCAGGCCAGAAGCCGGCCTGAGCCTGGCCCTGGCCTGGACCAAGAACATGCGGCGCAGCTGGCTGCTGGAAAAATGCGTCGAGCTGGAAGCGGAACAGATCCTTTTCTGGCAGTCGGGGCGGAGCGTGGGACGCCTCCCCGAGCATCCCAAGCAGGGCTGGTTCGACCAGCTCGTGTCCGGGGCCAAGCAATCCGGCAATCCCTGGTTGCCCGAACTGCTGTGCATTTCCGGTGGCATGCAGGGGCTTGCCCGGGCGGGCAAAGGCTTTGACCAATCTTTTTTTCTATGGGAAAAATGCGGCTTGGAAAGACTTCTCGACCCTGAATGTCTGGCCAGGCCGGGACGGACCCTGGTTGTGCTCGGACCTGAAGGTGGGTTGGAGAAGCGGGAAGCAGAAGCTTTCCAGAAGAGTGGTTTTGAATCCGCATCGCTCGGTCAACGCATACTGCGTTGGGAAACAGCCGCTCTGGTCTGTCTGGGGCTTGGGCTGTACGGAAGGAACCGGTCGGCGGAATCCCAACAGGAGTGACCCATGTACTGTACCAAGTGCAAGTATACCTCGTTCGATTCCCTGGAGTCCTGCCCCAAGTGCAACACCAGCTGGGAGGAGGATCGAAAGTTCTTCAACCTGACCTGGATCGAGCAGAACAAGGAGGGCTGGACAGTCCGCTCCTCTGAAGTGGCGGAGCAACCACAGGGCGCTGAATCCGCAGACATCGACGCCGACGAGGCCTTCATGCAGGAGGTCGACCTGGACGAGGGCGGGCTGTTCATGGACGAGCCCGGAAGCGGAGACCTGTCCACAGAGGACGAGGAGGAACTCTTCGCGGCCCAGGACGAGGAAGATTCCCCGGACACCAAGGCGGGTGCTGCACCCGGCTCTGCGAAGGACTTCCAGGCAGAAGGGCTTTTCGAGGAGGAGGAAACCATCGAGGTGGAAACCTCCACTGCTGACATGGACTCCTTCTCCATTCCGGAGTTGGACGCCATGTTCGGGCCCGAGGACAGCGCGGATCAACAGCTGGCCGAAGATGCCTTTGCCGATCTTCCGGAAACCGCCGAGGACGACTATGCCAGCTTGAGCAGGGAGCTTGACCTGGACGAGGTCGAGGAGCTGGACGAGCGGCCGGTCACAAGCCGTGAGCCCTCGTCCCGGGAAAAGGAGCCGGAGTTCGACACGGATAATCTCCTGGACAGCATCGAGCTGGACCTCGAGGAAGACGAGTCGTAACACCCGCGACCCCTCCCCGTCTTTTTCGGCGGAAGGAGTCGTCCAACGCGCACGTACCGATCGTGTCCACCACGCCCCCCCTTGCGGAACGGATACGTCCCAGGACCATGGCCGGGTTCATGGGCCAGACACACCTGAGACAGCGCCTCACTGGTCTTGCCTCGGGCAATGCTTTGGCCAGCCTGGTGCTCTACGGGCCACCGGGGTGCGGCAAGTCCACCCTGGGGCTGTTGCTGGCAGAGTCCTTTGGGCGGCCGTTTCTGCGCCTGAGCGCTCCCGAGGTCGGCCTTTCCGATCTCAGGAAACGGATCCGGGACATCGAGGTGCTCATCCTGGACGAGGTGCACCGTTTCTCCAAAGCCCAGCAGGACTTCTTCCTCCCCCTGCTGGAAAGCGGCGAGCTGTTGCTGCTGGCCACCACCACTGAAAACCCCTCCTTCAGCATAACCCGGCAGCTTCTGTCCAGGATGCACGTTCTCAGGCTCAGGCCCTTGAGCATGGAGGAGCTGCTGCAGATTGCAAAAAAGGGTGCTGCCGCACTCGAAACGGACTTTCCCGAGGAAAGCCTGGAGCTGCTGGCCCGTATTTCCGGCGGCGATGCCCGGGTCCTGCTCAACCTGATGGAGTACTCACGAGAGCTTCCAGCGGAACGCCTGACCCCTGAAGGCCTTCAGGCAGCCCTGCCGGAGATCGTCCTCCGCGGGGACAGGGATGCGGACACCCACTATGAGCTGGCCTCGGCACTGATCAAGTCAATCCGCGGCAGCGACCCCGACGCAGCACTCTACTATCTGGCGGAGATGCTGGAGAGCGGTGAGGATCCCCGCTTTATCTGTCGCAGGCTGATCCTCTCGGCTTCGGAAGACGTGGGGTTGGCCGACCCCGCGGCTTTGCCCCTGGCGGTGTCCTGCCAGCAGGCCGTGGAGTTCGTGGGCATGCCCGAAGGGTTCATCCCCCTGTCTGAAACCGTGGTCTACCTGGCCCTGGCCCCCAAGAGCAACTCCTCCTACGCGGCCTATCTGGCGGCGCAAAAGGAGGTGCGCCTGCACGGGATGCACCCTGTACCACTGCATCTGCGCAACCCCTCCACCGCACTGCACAAAAAATGGGGCTATGGCCAGGGGTACAAGTATCCCCACAGCTATCCGGGTTCCTGGATCGAGCAGGAGTACCTCCCTGAGGAGGTCAAGGGGCGGGTCTTCTACACCCCCAAGGACCAAGGCGCCGAGCCGCGGCTCACTGCCTGGCTCAAGAAACGGCGCGGGGAGTAGACACGGGACCCTGATCAGGCTGGGATCGGGTTCAAAAATCAGTCACCCCGTGGCGATCTTCTCCAGCATCTGCCGCGCCGGGCGGTAGCCCGGGTCCAGCTCCAGGGCCTGCTTGAAGTAGGCGGTCCCGGTGTCGGCCTCACCGTTCTTGTAGTAAATCATGCCCACATTGTAGCTCAGGACCTGGCTGTGCCGGGCAAAGGAGCGGTTCAGCTTCAGGACCTTCTCGACCCGGGAGCGGGCCAGCTGATAATCGCCCGCCTCCAGGTGGGCCATGGCCATGTTGTAGTACAGGTTCTCGTCATCCGGTGCCAGGCCCAGGGCCCTGGTGTACTCGGTAATGGCCGCCTTGGGCCGCTTCTGCCGCCTCAGGGCAATGCCCAGCCTGTTGAAGGTCTCCACGTCGGAGCGGTCCAAGTGGCGCCCCTTGAGGCTCAGGGCCTTGCGGTAGAATGTTTCGGCAGCCTCTGCATCAACCCCCAGCAAGCGCTCGGCAATGTCCATGGCCACGTTGCTCGCGTTCTGGGCTGCTTCCCTGGTGGCCACCTCCATGGCCCGGGCGTAGGTCTGCTTGCCTTTCTCCTCATCACCCATGGCCATGTGCAACCCGCCGATACGCATCTTTCGTGCAACATTGAGCGGGCTGAGCTCGTCAAGCTTGTCCAGGAAAGAAAGCTGCTTTGCGTCGTCGCCCAGCTCTTCATACAATGCTGCCAGTCGCTTCAGGGGCTCCAGGTACATCTGGGCGCACTCGTGGGCCCTGAAATACTCGGCCGCGGCCTGGTCGGTCCTGTTCAGCCCCCTGTAGGCATCTCCCTTGACCATCAGTGCGGCCGCGCTGTTGGACTTGTCGGCAAGGATCGCGTCCGCCACCTTCAGGGCCGCCTGGTACTCGCCCTGCACCACCAGCTGCTTGCCCTTCTCGATCATCTGCCCGATGTGGCCCTGGGGGCGGACGGTGAAGGCGATTTTTTCGATGAGCGTGTTCATGTTCAGCGGTTTGGTGATGATGTTGTCGGCGCCTGCCTCGTGCAGCAGGGCCAGCTCGCTCTTGTCGGTTTCCGAGGTCAGGGCGATGCAGTGGATGTCGGAAAAGCTGGCCCGGACAAACTCGAAGAACTCGAGGGTGCTCTTTCCGGCCATGGACCGCTCGATAAAGACGATGGACGAAAGCCTGCTTTTTGCTTTGAGGCTCAGCACGTTGAGGGCGTACTTGCGGTCCGTTGTGGTGAACACGCACTCCTTCTTGACCTGCAGGATCTTGTAGAGCGTCTCCTTGAGCATCCGGTTGAAGATCGCATCATCGCTGTACGAGAGAAAGGATCCGCCCTCCTCTGCAAAGTCCAGGACGATGTTCTCGAAGGTGATCAGTCTGGAGTCCCGCTTTATCTTCATAACCATGACGGCGTGTCCTTTTGGATGCGAGCCGGGTCCGCCTGCTACATGACCGATTGGACCGCATCGAAACGGCACCCTTGTGCCGCGGCATCGTCAATGCTTTCCCTGGAACCCAGGACGGCCACGACCCTGTCGGGGGCAGCCTGTTGCAGCACCTCGGCAAAGGCTTTGAAATGGGCCGGTGTGGTGGACAGGATCTCCTCCCTGAGCTGCTGCCGCACTTCGTGCTCATCCCCGGTCAGGCGCCTGACGCAGGCCGTGAAGCCCTTGGCGTCCGGCAGCATGTAGCGGTCCATGTCCCCGACGGTTCCCACGATGGCCTTGGTCAGCTCCTCACGGCTCAGCTCAAGCTTGGAGAGAAACCCGGGCGTGTCGTCAAAGACCTGCAGGGTGCGGACCAGGTTGGGGTCCCGGTATGACAGCAATGTCAGCACCCCGGTAAAACGATCCAGGAGACTGAAGGCGCCGTAGGCCCCCCCTTGGACTCGCAGCTTTTCCCAGAGCCAGGAGGTGCGCAGATAGCGGCTGATGACCAGGGCTGAGCCGTGCAGCTCATATCCCGTGCCAAAGAGATCCAGGGCTGTCCCGACATAGTTGACCTGACTGGAAAGCGACAGGCCTTCTCTGTCAGGGAATGTTTCCGGCTGCCACGCGGCCGACGGGGAAGGCCCGCTGGACAGCGAGCCGATGCAGTCCCGCAGCTGAGGCCCAAGCTGTTCCGGGGTCTCTCCTTCAGCCGTGATATTGACCACCAGCCCCTGCGGGGAGATCAGCGAGTCGCGCAGCAGCTCCAGCTCCCCCCGGACATGGTCCCACTGGTGGCGGACCCGGTCGGCCAGGTCGCGGAGAAAGAGCAGCTGGCTGAACCCGCCCATCCACTCCCGGGCCTGGTCCGCCTTGCTGAACCGGGCCTTGAGCCTGGAGTTGACTACCTGGTGGCCGGCTGGAACAAGGTGCTGCTCCAGCCCGGATTTCTCCTCCAGAACCAGCTGCAGGAAACGGTCCCGGTCGTCGAGCCTGCAATCCGTGAGCACCTCTCTGCAGATGTCCAGCAGGTCAGGAACACGTTCCTGCACGGCCTTGCCGCGCAGAAAGAACCAGCCTCCGCTTTCCCGGGACCGGGCCAGTCCGGAGGTGACGGTCTGGGTGTCGATGCCCCCTGTGGTGCGCGAGATCCACTGGGACAGGCCGACATAGTCCATGGTGGAAGTGCCCATCTCCAGCAGGGAGCGCCCGAACATGGGCACATAGCCGACCAGGTGGTGCGGCAGCCTGAACAGGTCGAATCCCAGGTCCAGATAGACGATCCCCTTGGTGTCCAGGTCATGGCAGTCAATGCACATTCCGTCCAGGTGCATGTCCCGTGTTGGGATGCGCTGCGCCTCCGGGTCCAGGTCCTCCACTCCCAGGCTGGGTATGGCCGCCAGGTGCTCGGGCTTGTCCGGGGTGGACTGCATCTGCTCGAGCTCCCTGGTATTGTGCACCACGTCCTGCAGCTCCTCAATGCTCATGGCGGACTTGATCTTCTCCAGCCGTTCCTGCTCCCGGGTCCGCCGGCGTTCCTCCAGAAGCGGATCGGGTGTCAAAATCACGGTCGTGCGGTGGCGGTTGTCGCAGAGGTATGTGGACACAAGCTTCTCAAAGAGCCGTTCACCTTCTGCCAGTCGCTTCTTGATCCTGGTCAATGGCTGCTCAAAGGCCAGCAGCTGCAGGGGATCCTTGTCGTGCAGCCAGGTCACCAGGGCGCGCAGCATGAACAGCAGCCCCTGAGGGTAGGATCCGCTGTTGTTCTCACGGTAGCGGAACTCGATGCTGTTCACGGCCGCCTCCACGGTCCTGGGGTCAAAGCCGTCCCGGGCCAGCTCCTGAAGCGTGTCCAGGATCAGGTTCTCCACCTTCTCCTCGCTTCCGGGGGCAAGGCCCTTGAGCCCGGTGGAAAAGTACATCTGCAGCAGCTCTTCCTCCAGACCAACACCGGCCAGCTCCTCCCCCAGCCCGGAATCGATCAGCGCCTTGCGAAGGGGTGAGGCGGGCATGCCCACCAGGATCTCCTCGAGGATCTGGAAGGCCATGACCTCCTCTGCGCGGCCGACGGGTTCCAGTAGCCAGTTCATGGTCAGCATCACGCGGTTGTCCTGCCCTGCTGATGCCGCAAAAGGTTGCACCACGCGCTTGGGGGTGGAAAAACGGTTCTGCGGGTGCACCGACGATGCCGTGGTGAGTCGCTGATACTCGTCGAGATAATCCTGCACCAGTGCGAGGCGTTTTTCGGGAGGGTCGTCTCCGGAAAAGAATATCCGGGCGTTGGAAGGATGGTAACAGGTGTGGTGGAAGGCCTTGAAGTCCTCGTAGGTCAGGTCGGGTATGCTCTCGGGGTGCCCTCCCGAGTCCAGCCCGTAGGTTGTGTCCGGAAACAGGGACTGCTGCGAGTGCTCCGTGAGCAGGCTGTCGGGCGAGGAGTAGGCGCCCTTCATCTCGTTGTAGACCACCCCCTTGATGCGCAGGGGGTCGGTGGTCTGCGCAAGCTCGTAGTGCCAGCCTTCCTGCTCGAAGATGTGTCTGGTGATGCGGGGATGGAACACGGCGTCCAGATAGACGTCCACCAGGTTGTAGAAATCCTGCAGGTTCTGGCTGGCCACCGGGTAACAGGTCTTGTCCGGGAAGGTCATGGCATTGAGAAACGTCTGCAGCGAACCCTTGAGCAGCTCAACAAAGGGCTCCTTGCTGGGGTACTTCCTGGAGCCGCAGAGCACGGAATGCTCCAGGATGTGCGCCACACCGGTGGAGTCCCGGGGCGGGGTCCTGAAGCTGATCCCGAAGGTCTTGTTGGCATCGCCGTTGACCAGGGAAAGGATCTCGGCGCCGGTTGCCTGGTGCACGTACATGCGTGCCAGGGATTTTATCTCGGGTACGTCTCGTTCCCAGGCGAGACGGAATGCGCGTTCCGTGTTCATTGCGTTCCTTTCTCTGGTTGGTTTGTGAAGAAGACAGGGTGGCACAGAGAACATGTCCCGATACGGGATGGCCGCGAGGGGGCGGGTGTTTGTCCAGCCGGGCAGCCGGTGCCTTCAATCAAAACGCAGATCCCCCTGGATCCGCGTCTCTGCCGGAACTGTGGCCTGCCCGGAGGTGCTGTTGACCACCCGGGCCTCTCCGATGCAGACCACGTCGCGCTCGAAAAGCACGTCGCCCGTGACCGACAGCGAGGCGCAGTCCACCAGCGAGGGAGGGCCGAAGGGGAAGCGGGCCTCGAGCTCATCTATCTGTTTATAATACTCCGTGTCCAGGTCGATGACCAGCGTGTCCAGGGTACGCTCGGGGTTGACGGTGAACTCGCACTCCTGGGTGAAGACATAGCAGTCGGAGCGCACCGCCAGCAGGTCGTTGCATTTCTTGACCGGGATGAAGCGCTCCCTGGGCACCCTGAGCACTTCCGCGCCGGGAAAGGCGGCAATGGCGGCCCCCATGGCCGTCTCCACCTGGAAGACCTTCGGGGAGTTCTCGTCCCTGGGATCGAGGTGCTTGGGATTGAGGATCAGCGGAAGCCGGGGAAGCCCGTGCTGGTCAACGAATTCCTTGATGCGGCGCAGGTCGAGCCAGATGTTGTTGGTGTTGAAGTAGCTGTGGCGCGAGATGTCCTGGAAGCTCTCCAGGTCCTCTTCCGGGCATTGGGCGATCTCGCGCAGCACCAGGCGCCCGTCCGGGAGCCGGGCCAGGTGGCCGCCCTTGGTGTCGGACTTGGTCCTGACGGCCACCTCCATCATGAAGGGGGAGCCGGAGCGGACAAAGTGTCCCAGGATGGAGATGTCCATGACCGCCCCCAAATTGTCCACATTGGACACGAAGGCATAGCGCTTGCCGCTTTGAAGCAGCTTGTCGAGCATTCCCGAGGTCACCAGGGCCGCGTAGAGGTCCCCGTGTCCCGGGGGGTTCCATTCCAGCTCGGGATCCAGGGGCCATTGCGCGGGCTGCATGGTCTCCCTGAGTATCTTCGGGTACATGTGCTGCAAAAAGGTCAAGGGGCGGTCGGAAGGCTTGACCCCCTTGCCCTCAAGGTACTGCATGGTGTCTTCGTGGGTGCTGAAGCTGTTCATGAGCACCAGGGGGACGGAGTAGTCGAGCCTGCCCCGGCAGCCCGAGGCCTGGAGCAGGGTGATGTCCAGAAAGTTGTGGTTTCCGCGCACCGTGAGCAGGGACTTGGCCCGGTCCAGGCCCATGCTGGTGCCCAGCCCGCCGTTGAGCTTGACAATGACCGCCTGCTCCAGGGCCTTGGTCCCGATGGCCTTTTCCCCGTGGTTGAGGTCCTTGCGCCTGGTCACGTCCCGGCTGGTGACCGGTTCGATCTCGCTTTCGGGGACCATCCCTGTCTGCCCCTGGCGCACCTGCTCATAGTAGGACCTGAAGAGCTCGATGAGGCGCTGGTCAAGGCCGGCTCCCCGCATCTTGTTGGCAAAAGGGGCAAAATCCTGGCCACTGCTGGGTATGGAAGCGTCTGTCATGTGGGCGCCTTGGAGTTGGGGTTACACGGATGCACTGACACAAAGCCTACGCCAAGACCCGTTCACTTTTCAAGAAGTGCTTTGAAAATATTCAGCTTTGCCCCACCCGGCAGTGGGGTTGTCAGGACCGGATGCGGCCGGTAGGAATGCTGTGCAGGCTGTATTTCCCGAAAGAGTCATTTTCAGCGCTGGAGACCGGAACATGAAGGTACTGGTCACGGGCGGGGCCGGCTACATCGGCTCGCACACCGTTCTTGAGCTCTGTTCGGCAGGCCACGAGGTGGTCGTGTTCGATGATCTGTCCACGGGCGTGTCCGGGGCCGTGCTCCCTCCCGCACGACTGGTCGAGGGTCGGCTGGCGGACAAACAGTTGCTGGAAGCTTTGCTGTTGCAGGAGAGCTTTGACGCGATCATCCACTTTGCCGCCAGCATCGTCGTGCCAGAGTCCATGTCCAAGCCCTTGAAGTACTACACGAACAACACCGTGAACACCATCGGGCTGGTGGATCTCGCCGTCAGACACGGCATCAACCGTTTTGTCTTTTCCTCCACCGCCGCGGTCTACGGCATGCCCGACCGCGTTCCCATCCGGGAAAGCGCCCCTCTGAACCCGATCAACCCCTACGGACGTTCCAAGCTCATGAGCGAGCAGGTCATACAGGACGCCTCGCTGGCCCATCCGGAGTTCAGACACTGCATCCTTCGCTACTTCAACGTGGCCGGGGCCGACCCTGAGGGGCGCCTGGGGCAGAACACCCCCCGGGCCACCCATCTGGTCAAGCTGGCCACCCAGACCGCCCTTGGGTGCAGGGATTGCCTGACCATTTTCGGCACTGACTACCCAACTCCGGACGGGACCTGCATCAGGGACTACATCCATGTCAGCGACCTGGCCCGGGTCCATGTCCTGGCCCTGGACCATCTCTCCCGGGGCACCCCCTCCTGCGTGTTCAACTGCGGTTACGGGCACGGGTACTCGGTGCGGGAGGTGGTCGCTGCCGTGCAAAGGGTGTCGGGAAAATCTTTTTGCGTTGTCGAGGGCGACCGGCGCCCAGGGGACCCCCCCGCGCTGGTGGCCGACATCACCGACTTTTCCTCCACATTCGGCTGGCGCCCCCACTACGACGACATTGACACAATAGTCCGGACAGCGCTTGAATGGGAGCGTTCCATCATCGACGGCACGAACAAACCCAAGGAGTGAGGCAATATGGCTTTTGCACGCAGCACGATCTGTACGGGGTGGTTTCTGGCCTTGCTTGGGGTGGCTGTACTGCTTCCGCTGGCAGCCCAGGCCCAGCAGGATGCAAATCAGACCGCGGCCCCGGCCAGGATCAGGGACGTTCCCGAGACGAGCGTGGGCCGGTCCCCCCTGCCCGTGCGCATCGAGCACGCAGGAGTCGACCAGCTGGGCATCCGGCTTGCCTATGCCATGCGGGAGGTCTTCAACCGTTCCGGCTTGTTCCGACTTTCCCAGCAGAACCAGCAATCCCTGCGGGTGTTGCTGACCACCCGCAACGAGTTCACCGACCGCCCCGGCCTCAGCTCGGTCTTCAGCGTGGTCTGGCTTTTTTCCACGGGTGAGGGGGTGCTGAGCCACTACCTGAACAGCGAGGTGGGGTTTGTCTCTCCGGACGAGGTCCAGGCCCAGGCCGAGGTCCTGGTGGCCAGGACCGATTCGGTTGCCTCAAGCTATGTCTATCTTTTCGAAGACTAGCAGGCCGTTGAAAAATCCCCGCTGGACTGCGTTGCTTCACCAAGGCCAAACCCTCACATATAAGGAATATGCTTCGGCCTTGGCCTTGGTAAAGCGCCCCATGCCACGGCGACTTGTCCCGGCGAAGCCATAGCGAAGACGGAAGCTTGTGCGAAGCCTGGGTTGCCAGCGTGGTTTTTGAACGGCCTGCAAAGAGATGTTGAAAAATCCCCGCTGGAGCAAGAAGAACGATTACGACAACGACAACGAGAAAGAGATTGCTTCGGAACGGGTATTTCCTTTTCTGGTAGGGGCGGCTGGTAGCCGCCCTGCCTTTGGTCGGGACATCGTGCCGGGAGCGGGGTTCGGCCGAAGAAAGGGCACGTGCAACGTGCCCCTACCAGAGAAATCACCCATCGGTCTTATCAGTCTGATCGGCCCTATCAGACGTAGGGGCAAAAAATCTTTCGCCCTTCTTTTTAGCGCCAGCGCCTCGGACCTGCACCTCGCTCTCTGCCGCAGGGCTTTCCCGCGGGTACCTGTCGATCGGTTCCCTTCTTGATCCCGCGCCTGCTCAGAGCGGTAACCGCTCCATTCGATCGGCGAGGTCTTTGAGCAGTGATGCGGCATGGCCCAGGGCCTGCCTGCTTTCGGGTGCCTGTCCCAGGCGCCTGTACACCCACTTGGCCAGGTAGAGGGTGCGGCTGTCGTTCAAAGCTTCCTGACCGTCTGTATCCACCAGTCCTAAAACCTCCTGTCTGGCCTCCTCCCGGGCCTTGATGGCCGTCATGTAGGCCGCCCCGGCCTCCTCCATTCGTTGCCGGGCCTCCTGCAGCGCCGCATTGTCGGGAACGCCCTGTTGCGTTTTCTGCTCCCGGCGCAAGGTGTCAAACTCGTTCCTTGCCTGGCTGAAGCGGGTGTTGGCCTCGACCGCGGCCTGCTCCAGGATGAAGAGACGCTGCACGGCAGTGTCCAGCTCCCCGCTTGCCGCCAGCTGATCCAGCACCCGGGCATGACGGTCCAGGAGCCCGGCATTGAGTCGAAGCATCTCCTTTACCTCGTCCCTGGTCAGCTGCCGCTCAACCGTACCGTTCCCTGAGTCCGTAAACTCCTTGGTCGCACCAAGACCCTGTGGGACCAGAGCTTCCAGAAACCGCTGCGCGTGAATTTGATAGACCAGATCGAGCACCGTGGTGTTCAGAAGGGACGAAAGTATCTCGTCCCGGGCCTGGTCGGGCTCGGTGCTGCGGTGGCGCAACCCGATCAGGTCCAGGCCGTAGCGCATATTGACCTGCTTGAAGGTCAGGGAGGAGAAACCCGGAGAGGAAGGGTTCCTGAGGCTTCCCTCAGGGTGATAGTGGTCGATGATGAAACGGGACAGATCGGTCACGAAGTGGGTGGTGACCGGAACATTCCGGGCAGGCTGTGCAGAAGCGTTGGCCGCAGGTGCGGTCTCCTCGACCACGGCGGGCTGCTCGATCGCAACGCGGCTCTGGTTGCTGCTGTCCGGGGGAATGGTCGGCTGGACCTCGACAGGCTGTTGCTCGGTCGGTGTTGACGGGGCACGGGCGTTCTTTTCTTCGATCTGCGTTGAGGTGCGCAGCAGGAATGTGCCTACAGCTGCAGCGATTGCAAGCAGCACGACTATTCCGAGCACGGCCAGGGTCTTGGTCTTCATGGGTGCATGTCCTCGGTTGGTTGGGGGCGGCTTGGCTTTGATCCACCGAACCTGCGGAAGGATGCCTTTGTTTCACATTTCGGTCAACCGACTGGATCCTGCAGGCCCTGCGGCCGGGAAAGACCGGACAGCGGCCCCGTATTTGCCTAATCTCACCGCTCCTTGTATTGAAAGACGTTGTTATCGTGCAGATACCCACAGACAGGGCTCTCGTCACGAACTACCATCAATCGCAGCCTTTCAGGAGGTCGCAGCATGATCCCCCCGAACCATCTCTACGCCAGGACTCACGAGTGGCTTGAAGTCACGAACCAGGAGGCCGTAGTGGGCATTACCGACTTTGCCCAGCACCAGTTGGGCGACCTGACTTTTATCGAGCTTCCCGCGGTCGGGGCGACATTCCAGGCCGGGGACGAAATCGGGACGGTGGAGTCGGTCAAGGCCGCGAGCGAGATCTATGCTCCCGCCCCCGGCGAGGTGGTCGCTGTCAACGGGGATCTCGAGGACTCTCCTGAGCTTGTCAATCAGGATCCGTACGGAAAAGGATGGATGGTCAGGATGCGGCTGTCTGCAGACCCCTCGGGCCTGATGTCTGCATCTGAGTATCAAGAGTTCATCGCCGAGCAGGAGTAGACGGCCATGCCCTATGTCCCACACACAGAGAAAGAGCAGCAAGGCATGCTGAGCGCCGTCGGGGTGTCGGATATCAAGGAGCTGTTTGCCGCCATTCCCGAGGATCTGGCTCCGGCCGGCTTTGACCTGCCCTCGGGGCTGAGCGAGATGGAGGTTCGGCGAACGATCGAAGCCCTGGCCCAAAAAAACGCCCAGGGACTGGTCAGCTTTCTCGGGGCCGGGTTCTACGACCACTTCATCCCCGCGGCTGTGGACGCTCTGTCGGGCAGGGGGGAGTTCTACACCGCCTATACGCCCTACCAGCCGGAAGCTTCCCAGGGCATCCTGCAGGCCTTTTTCGAGTACCAGACCGCTGTGTGCCGGCTCATGGACATGGATTACGCCAATGCCTCCCTGTACGACGGCGGCACGGCCCTGTACGAGGCCATCATGATGGCCGTGCGGTCCACCAACCGGAAAAAGGTGGTGGTTTCAGAGGCAGTGAACCCCATCTACCGGCGCATGCTGGAGTGCTACACCTCGAACCTGCACCTCTCACTGGAAACCATACCGCACCGACAGGGCGCAACCGACAGCGACTCCCTCGAAGCCTCTCTCGATGACTCCACCGCGGCAGTTGTGGTGCAGAACCCCAACTTTTTCGGATGCTGCAACGACTTCACCCCGCTCTTTGAGCAGGCCAGAAAGGTCGGTGCCCTGTCCGTGGTCTCGGTCTACCCCCTGCTGCAGACCGTTCTCAAAACCCCCGGGGCAATGGGTGCGGACATTGCGGTCGGGGAAGGCCAGAGCCTGGGCCTTCCCTTGAGCTTCGGAGGCCCCTACCTGGGCATCATGGCCTGTCGCAAAAAGCTCATCCGGCAAATGCCCGGGCGCATCGTCGGCCGCACCGAGGACTGCCAGGGACGGACCGGATACGTCCTGACCATCCAGGCCCGCGAGCAGCACATCCGCCGACACAAGGCCACGTCCAACATCTGCTCCAACCAGGCCCTGTGTGCCCTCAGGTCCCTCCTGTACATGTGCCTGCTCGGTCCTGAGGGCATGCGCCGCACCGCCGAGCTATGCATTGAGAGATCCCACTTCGCCGCCCGCAGGTTTCAGGAGCTCGACGGTGTCAGCCTGCTCAACACCGGTGACTTTGCAAACGAGTTTGCCGTGCGTCTGCCGCAAAACGCCTTCGAGGCCATCAACAAGCTCCTTGGCAAGGGGTATGTCCCCGGCTTCCCCCTGGGGCGCTACTACCCCGGTCTCGAGGACTGCCTGCTGGTGGCCTGCACGGAAAAGCACAGCCAGGAGGAGATCGGGATCATGGTCGAAATGGTGGGAGGTGCGCTGTGAGAACAGTTTTTGCCAAGTCGGTTCACGGAAGGCGTGGTGTCTGGCCCGAGCAGCCCGCCCGGCAGGCCCCGGACTTCATCGACCGGAACCTTCTGCGCCCTGAGCCCCCTGTCCTGCCCCAGCTGAGCGAGCTCGACGTGGTGCGCCACTTCACCCGCCTGTCGCGCATGAACTTCGGTGTGGACTCCAACTTCTATCCCCTGGGGTCGTGCACCATGAAGTACAACCCCAAGTTCACCGAAGGGCTGGCCGAGCTGCCCGGTTTCACCCGGCTCCACCCCATGATACCCCAGCTCAAAGCCGGTGGGCAGCTGACCCAGGGAGCACTGGAGGTCATCCACGACCTGGAGCACCTGCTGTGCGAGATCACGGGGATGCAGGCCTATACCCTGCAGCCCCTGGCCGGAGCGCACGGTGAGCTGACAGGGGTCATGCTCATCGCCGCCTACCACCGCTTCAAGGGCAACCGCAAAACCAAGGTCCTGGTCCCTGACTCGGCCCACGGCACCAACCCGGCCACCGCGGCCATCGCCGGATACGACGTGGTCAGCGTTGCCTCCCGGGACGGCATCATCGACCCGTCTGCCCTGCGGGAAGCCCTGGACGACGAGGTTGCGGCCCTGATGATGACCTGCCCCAACACCCTGGGGCTTTTTGAATCACATCTCCGGGAGATCGTGGACCTGGTGCACGGCGTGGACGGGCTGCTCTACTACGACGGGGCCAACCTCAACGCGGTCATGGGCAAGCTGCGGGTGGGCGATGCCGGATTCGACGTCATGCATGTCAACCTGCACAAGACCTTCGGGACCCCCCACGGCAGCGGCGGACCAGGTTCCGGTCCCGTGGGCGTCAATGCAAAGCTGGAGCCTTTCCTGCCCATCTCCAGGGTGGTCAGGCTGGAGGACGGGCAGTACTTCCTCGATTATGACCACCCCCAGTCCATCGGGTACATCGCCCCGTTCTACGGAAACTTCGGGGTCATGCTCAAATCCTACGCCTATATCCTGCGGCTGGGACGGGAAGGGCTGATACGGGCCACGGAAAACGCCGTGCTGGCTGCCAACTACCTGCGCACAAGACTGGAAGACCATCTGGAGATCCCTTACAACCGGATCTGCATGCACGAGTTCGTGGCTTCGGCCGCGGCTCAGGCGGCCAAAGGGGCCAGGGCCCTTGATATTGCCAAGGCCCTGCTGGACCGCGGCCACTATGCCCCCACGGTCTACTTTCCGCTCATCGTCAAGGAGTGCCTGATGTTCGAGCCCACGGAGACCGAAAGCAAGGACACCCTGGACCGCTTCGTGGACGACCTCATCGACATTCTTGCCCAGGTGGAAACGGATTCCGAGGCAGTCCGGGCCGCGCCGGTGAACACTCCGGTGGGACGCCTGGACGAGGTCAAGGCTGCCAGGGATATGATCCTTGTCGACGAGCAGGGCCTGCCATGAACCAGAGCTTCGACCTGGTGGTGGTTGGGTGCGGTCCCGGAGGGTATGTGGCCGCACGGAAAGCGGCCCGGCGCCGGCTCCGGGTGGCCGTGGTCGAGAAGGGTCCCCTTGGCGGGACCTGCCTCAACTGGGGCTGCATTCCCACCAAGCTTTTCCTGGGCGCTGCCAACCCCCTGTCCGAGCTGGAGTCCCTGTCCCGGCTGCGCCTGGTGACGGGGCGGCTGGAGGTGAACCTTCCGGCCCTGCAAAAGCGCAGGACACAGGTGCTCACGGCCAGCCGCAAGCTCATGGCGACCCGGCTGGAGCAGGACGGCGTGACAGTCATCAATGGTGCGGCACAACTGGTTGGACCCGACCGGATGCTGGTCACAGGTGCGCAACATCTCGAGCTCGGCTTCTCCTCCTGCATCCTGGCTTCCGGCTCAAGGCCGCGGGAGCTTCCCGGGCTTGAGCCGAACGGAACCACCCTGCTCAGCTCGAATCAGCTTCTCGACGCCACCGAGCCTCCCCGGCACCTGGTCGTGGTCGGGGCCGGGGCCATCGGGCTGGAGCTGGCCCAGTTCTTCAACCTGCTGGGCAGCCGCATCTCCGTGGTGGAGGCACTTCCGCGCATTGCCCCGGCTGAAGACCCCGAGGTCAGCCAGGTCCTGTATCAGCTCTTCAAGCGGCGGGGATGGGCGTTGCACCCGGGAAGCCGTCTGGAAAGCGTCGTCCCCGCCGGTGACGAAGCGGTAATTTCCCTGAACAACGGGACGCAGCTTCGTGCCGACGCCGTCCTGCTGGCTGCCGGGCGGACCGCGGTCACAGAGGGTCTCGGCCTGGAAGCAGCGGGTGCCCGGACACTGGACAACGGGTTCATTGCCACTGACGAGTTTCTCAAAGCCGCCGCCACTGTCTATGCCATCGGCGACTGCAACGGGCGCACCCTGCTGGCCCACGCCGCCGAGCAGCAGGGCAGGTATGCTGTTCAGCACATCACCGGAAAAACGTCAGGGCCGTTTCCCGACCGGCCCTGCCCCTCCTGCATGTACGGTCCCATCGAGGTCATGCGGGCCGGGCGTTCCGTGTCCGATCTCCAGGACCACGGGGTTCCGGTGCGTGTCTCCCGCTTCCTCCTGGCGGGCAACCCCATAGCCCAGGCCCACGGCGCAGCCCATGGACTGGTCAAGATCATCTGGGGCACGGAGAGCATCCAGGGCATCACTGCCGTGGGCCGCGGCGTTTCCAGCCTGGTCACCCTCTCCGAAATCCTGACCTCCCAGGCCTGGACCCGTGACCAGGTCGCCGACCTTGTCTTTGCCCACCCCACCCTGGACGAGGCCCTGAAAGAGGCTGTTTTGGCATCACAGGAGACAGTCACGGACTGAAGCGGCCGGTTCGGATAATGGCAGAAAAGGCGTGGCTCCACCCATGATCGACCTCACCCACCAGGGACCGTTTTGCACGGTCAAGCCCATCGTCCTGGCCTCTGCCTCGCCGCGCCGGCAGCTGCTGCTGACCTCGCTGGGCATCCATTTTGCGGTGCACCCCAGCCGGATCACGGAGGGGCCGCCTGGTCCTGGCGAACCACATCGTGACTATGCCGTGCGCATGGCCCGGGACAAGGCCGCGGACGTGGCCCGGCAGAGACCCGACGCAGTGGTGCTTGGGTACGACACCATCGTGGTCACCAGGGACGGGGTGCTGGGCAAGCCCACGGACCGTCTCCACGCCCTGGACATGCTGCGCTGCCTGAACGGGGGCACGCACCGGGTCGTCAGCGGATGGAGCATGTTCTGGCAGGGCACGGCAGTCAGGGAATCCGCAGTTGCCACCGAGGTCACCTTCGGGTCCTTCCCCCGAGATGTGCTGGAGGCCTACAGCCGGACCGGGGAGGCCATGGACAAGGCTGGAGGGTACGCCATTCAGGGAGCCGGCGCCTTCCTGGTCCAAACCGTCAGCGGCTCGGTCACCAATGTCATCGGGCTTCCCCTCCGGGAAACCGTGGCCGCCCTGCTGGACCTTGAGGCCATTGTCGTCGGCCCCCTCCCAGAGAAGGCAGGAGGATCAGACAGGTGAGGGCCTCTCTCCCTTCCTCTCCGGACGCCCTTCTGGACAGGCTGGCCAGGGAGGTGTGCACGCTTGGTCCGGTGGGCCATTTACCGCGGGCTCCAGGTACATGGGGCTCCCTGGTGGCCGTGGTTTTTGCTCCGTGGCTCTTTCTTCAGCTGAACATTCCCCTGCGGCTCGTGGTGCTGGCCGTCATCTTCATCCTGGGCGCCCTGGCCGCATCCAGGGTGGAGCGGCTGACAGGCGTCAAAGACCCCGGCATGGTGGTCATTGACGAGCTGGTCGGACAGTGGCTGACCCTGCTCCCTTTTGCCACCCTGCACCCGGTTCACCTCGGGCTGGCCTTTGTGCTCTTCAGGCTGTTCGACATAGTCAAACCCTGGCCTGTCCGCTCTTCGGAGCACTGGCTCGGCCGGGGGTATGGGGTCATGATCGACGATGTCCTGGCTGGGGGGTACGCGGCCGTGGTTCTGGCATTTCTCAGAATTTTCTGGCCCTGAGACTCCAGCTGTGCCCAGGAATGAAAAAAAAGCCCTGCACCGGATTCCGGTGCAGGGCTTTCGCGGTAAATCATGTCAAACTGTGCTCAGTAGACCTTGAACTCACACCGCCGGTTGCGGGCCCAGGCTGCCTCGTTGCTGTCTGGGTCATCGGGTCGCTCCTCGCCATAGCTGATGATCTGCATGCGTCCGGAATCCACACCCAGCAGGATCAGGTACTCGTAGGCGGCCCTGGCACGCCGCTCCCCAAGGGCCAGGTTGTACTCCTCCGTGCCCCGCTCGTCGCAATGTCCTTCGATGACCAGCTTGAGATCCTGGTGCTGCTTGAGGACGTTTGCTTTGTTCTCCAGCTTGCCCCGGGCTTCCTGGCTGATCTCGAAGGAGTCAAAGGCAAAGTAGACGGGCTCGGCAATGTCGGTGGAAACCTTTTCGATCAGGGCCTCCTTTTCCGCAGCCTTGCGCTCGGCTTCCTGCCTGGCCTTTTCCTCGGCACTCAGGCCGAACTCCTCAGCCTCCTGCTGCCCGGCGCCGTCAGTGGCATGACCGGGCATTGCCTCTTCACCCTCGGCTCCGGCCATTGTCTGCTCCTGCCCGGCCGCGGCCTGATCTTCCGGATCGGCGACCTTCTGCTTGGCGCAGCCGCCGGCCATGAACGCTGCAACGAGCAGCACAACCACCATGAAACAAAAATACCTCTTGACCATCATCCCAGCCTCCTCAGACAGTTGTGATTTGTGTCCATAAAAAACCAGGTTGGCATTCACGTTGCCCCCCCGCCACACTTAGCTGCATCACCATTGCACCGGCCCCCACACGGGCGACTTGGCCACCCCCGGGCCGGTGGGAACCATTTTGGCTTCGTCTCCGTGCCGCGTGGTCAGGTAGATCTTGTACTCACCACTGCGATCCGAGGAAAAGGCCAGGAAATACCCGTCAGGCGCCCAGGAGGGATCCTCGTCATTCCCGGGACCAAAGGTCACCTGCCGTTCCAGGCCGGAGTCCAGATCGGACACAAAGATGCGGTGTCCCTCAGAAGTAAGCCTGGAAAAAGCCACCAGCCGACCATCCGGCGTGATGTCGGGCGAGGTGTTGTAGGTCCCCCGAAAGCTGACCCTTTGCACCTCCTCGGTCTGCATGTCCAGCACGAAGACATGTGGGTTGCCCAAGCGGCTCGACACGAAAGCCATTTTGCGCCCTTGTCTGTCGAATTGGGGAGAGATGTCAATGGCCCAGTTCTCAACCAGGGTGCGATCGATCCGGTAATCCTCGTTCAGGAGATAGATATCTGGATTTCCACGGGGGTCAAGGCTCACGACAATGCGCCCGTCCGGATTGAACGTCGGGGAAATCAAGGTGTTTCCGGGCAAAATAGCCGTGGAGACCTGTCCCTTTTCAATGTCCCATATCCCGAGTTCGTGACGGTCGTTGTTCACATAAGTGAAGACCAGGTAACGCCCGTCAGCGGACCAGGATGGGCTCAGGCTGAGCCCCCCCAGCCTGGTTATCTGCCGCAGGTCCCTGCCCTGGGCCGTGACCGTCCAGATCTCCTTGGTCTCACCCTCTTTGCGCACAAAGGCGAATTCGGAACGGAACAGCTCCCCCCGTCCGGTCAAGGTCTCCAGCAGACTGGCACAAAACCTGTCCGCCACCCGGGGAAGCTGCTCCTGATCTTTGATCACATACCCCCGGCCGAGGATCAGCCGTTGCTGATAGACATCATAGGCCCGCAGCTCGACCTGGGCCGCAGCCCCGGACTTGGGTTTCCAACCGGCAGTCAGCAGCAGGTCCACCTGGCTCAGGTCGAAACGTTTGAAATCAATGTCGTCGGCGGTTGCCCCCCCAGGTTGCGGACCGCCCAGGATGTCCTCCCCCGGCACCTGGAGGATGTAGGGTACGTACTCCAGGTTGTTCCTGATCAGGCGGCCCAGATCCTGCGCGAACAGGGGCTGGCGCCAGTCAGGGGCGGTGCCCAGGGTCAGAGGCTCTGCCAGGTAGACATTGAGCTTGGACTGGCCCGGACCGAGGATGTCGATGTGCAGGACCCGTTCCGCCCCGGCACAGGGCGCGGAAAAGAGGGCCAGCAGGAGAAGACACACAAGTACTCCCAACTGGAAACAGGCTGTGGAAGGAATGATTTTTCTTTTCATGTCGAGTGATTATCCGCTCTCCGGGCGGAAGGTTATGCGAAACTTGTCCACCTTCAGATAGGGTGGGACCGGCCGGACCTGCTCTGTGGACTCGATGGCCCTGAGGATGGAGGAGTCAAAGTCCTCCCGGCCGGACGACTGCACAATGCGGGAGTCGAAAAGGCTGCCGTCAGGTCCCACCCTGATCTCGACCTCGGCCACGAGGTTTTCCTGGTTGATGGGCGGGAAGCGCCAGTTGGCCTTGATCTCGCTTCCCACCACAGCGCTGTAGCCCGCGGCAAGCTGCTCCTGCGTGTACCCCGAGACACCCGCAGCCCTTCCCGAGGAAACCGCCCGCTCCGCCTCTTCCTGCGCACTGGCCAGGGCCTGGGACCGGGCGTCCTCTTCCGGCCGCGGTGCCGGCCTGGCCGGTTGGGGCGTGGACTTCTTGACCTCCCCCAGGGCCTCGGCCAGGATCTGCTCCGGGGTTTTCTCCGGGGCCGGCTTGGGTTTGGGCGGAGGCTTCTTTTCCGGGGCCGGCTTGGGCTTGGGCTGCTCCTTTTTGGGGCTGACCGTCTTGGCCTCGGGCTTTGGCTGCGGTTTGGGAGCCGGTTTGACCGCCTTTTTTTTCACCGGTGCAGGCTTCGCCGTGGGCTGAGGAGCAACGGCCTTGGCTGCAGGCTTTTTCGCCGGTGCAGGTGCGGCCTTGGGAAGGTTGACCAGCTTGACCTCGTACACCGGCCTCTCGAGGTCGATGCGGATGTGTCTGGCTCCCATGGGGATCAGGATCCCCGCCCCGACCAGTGCGATGTGCAGGACAAGGGAGAGCAGCAGGCTGGAAAGACGCATAGAGGTGTACGCTGATGAGGCGCTGATCACTCCTCCTCAGGCTCGGCCACCACGCCGAGCCGGGAGATGCCCGCTTCCTTGGCCTCGGCCATGATTTCCACGACCAGCCCATAGGAGGCCTCCCTGTCCGCACGCAGGTACAGGAGCTTGCCCTCGTCCTTGACCAGCCGCTTGAGCTGGTGCCCCAGGTCTTCCCGCTTGACTTCGTACTCGTCCAGAAAAATTCCTCCGTCCCGCTTCACCGTCAGCATCAGGTGGTCACTGTCCTCGGGAAGCGTCTCCACGGTCTTGGTCTGCGGCAGGTCGACATCCACGCCCTGGGTCATCAGAGGCGCCGTGACCATGAAGATGACCAGCAGCACCAGCATCACGTCCACGAAGGGAACGACGTTGATCTCGGAGACGAACCCCTTGCGTTGCACCTGGAGCGCCATCTCATCCCTCCTGCGGATGTTCCGCGGCGCTGAGCACGGACAGCTCGCGCTGGGCCTTGTTCAGAAATGCTCCGGCAAAGTTGACCAGCTCGGTCTCCAGGTTGTTGAGCATGCCCATGAAGGAGTTGTAGGCAATGGTGGCGGGTATGGCCACGGCCAGCCCGATGGCCGTGGCCACCAGGGCTTCGGAAAGGCCCGGGGCCACCGTGGCCAGGGCGGCCGACTTCTGCAGCCCAATGGAGTGGAAGGAGTGCATGATGCCCCAGACCGTGCCGAACAGCCCGATGAATGGTGCTGCATTGGCGCAGGTGGCCAGAAAGGAGAGGGAGTGGGACAGCCTGCCCAGCTCGCTGCTCACGCCCTGGCGCAGCACGCGGCGGAGGTTGTCCGCTGCAATGCTCGCCTTGGACGACTGGGACAGGGGGGCGCTCTCCAGGCGTCTGAGCTCGCCCACGGCCTGCACCCCGATCGCATAGAGCAGGGACCCGGAGCGCCGTTTGAGGAGCTGCATGCCTGAGGCCAGGCTCCCGGCTGTCTGAAAGGACTGAAACTCTTTTCTGGAGCGGCTTCTGGCCCGCAACAAAGTGAAGAGCTTGTAGAAGATCACACTCCAGCTCGCCAGGGACATCAGGCCAAGCAGCAGCAGCACCATCTTGACCACGATCGTGGCTCCGGCCAGCATGGACCAGAATCCTGTTTGCGGTATAAATTCCATTCCTGGGCAACCTCGGTTTAGAAGTGTTCCGGTTAACGACGCACAGGGTGTTGTTTTGGTCTACGCACGTTTCAGACAGTACTGTTCGATCAGTCCCTGGACTATGGCGCGGGAGTTGTCTTCGGCCTTTTGGACCTCTTCGTCGTTCAGGCCGCATCCGAGAGCTATCCGGCGCCGCAGGTCACTGGAGACCAGGTCTGCGGGACCATGGGCGTCGTTGTTCACCACCAGCTTTGCACCGTAGCTGCGGGCCAGTGAGGCCACGTGCCCGTTGCTCAGGCTGTGCCCCTTGCGGGTGGTGATCTCCAGGGCCACACCCTTTGCAGCGGCGAGCTCCACCTCCACGGGCGTGATCAGCCCGGGATGGGCCAGCACGTCGACCCCGGCCTCGATAGCCGCCAGATTGGTGCCCGGGGCCACTGGCTCGACCAGTGTCTCACCGTGGGCAACGACGATCTGCGCCCCAAGCCGTCTGGCCCAGGAGACCATCTCCGGGAAAAGCGGCGGCGGGATGTGGGTCAGCTCGATGCCCACGAACAGATCCAGACCCACGTACGGGGTGCACTGATCCACAAGACGCCGCACGTTTTCGAGGATCATGGCCAGGGTGCTGGCGTCGGCATGGTCGGTGAAAGCTATAGCCGCGTAACCGGCCACCTCGGCCCTTCTGGCCAGCTCCGCCGGAATGAGCGCCCCGTCGCTGAAGATGGTGTGTGTGTGTAGATCGATCATAGGCGTCTTTTGTGGCAACCGTGTGGAGGAGTTGCAATAAATCTTCCGGTCACATCTTGTACTTGCTGTCGTCCACGTCAAGGTTTTCGAGCAGCTCGTTCCACTTTTCGGCATCTTCGGAGTCGATGACCGGCTGCACCTTCTGCTCCTTGTGCTCGGCCACCTGCTCCAGGACCGACTCGCTTACGAATATGGGTGCTTCCGCCCTGAGCGCCAGGGCTATGGCGTCTGAAGGGCGGCTGTCGATCGTGAAGCTCTCCTCTCCCCTGGAGACGAAGATTTCAGCGTAATAGGTCCCTTCCCTGAGCTCCACCACAGCCACCTTGTCCACCCTGACACCCACCGTGTCCAGGGACTGGAGCATCAGGTCGTGGGTCATGGGCCGCGGGAGCTTGACCTTGTTCAGGGTCATGGAGATGGACATGGCCTCCATGGCTCCGATCCAGATTGGCAGCACGTACTCCTCGGAGGCGTCCTTGAGGATGAGCAGGGGAACCTGCGACTCCTCGTCCAGGGCCAGTCCGAACACCTGCATTTCTAACATGGTCGCCCAATCACCTCCCCCGAAACCGAGTGCTTCTTTGCTGCCGTGATCCGTGTAGGTGCCATGAGCCCGGAAAGATCAACCGGTTCCGGGGATTCCAGGTTGACCACCCGGCCTCCAGGCTCCTTGCCTCTCCATTGTAAATTCCTTCTCTCCTGCTTCAAACTGGGCCCTTCCACGAGAACCGTGACCTCTGCACCCACCAGCCGTTCCAGGGACCGCGTGGTCAGGCCTTCCTGCAGTTGCTGCAGCTGATGCAGCCGTTCGGCCTTGACCTCCTCGGGAACCTTGGGCTGCATCCGTGCGGCACGGACCCCTGGACGATCGGAGTATTTGAAAGAGTAGCTGCTGTCAAAACCAACCCCGCGCACCGTCTGCATGGTGGCCTTGAAATCCTGCTCCGTCTCGCCGGGGAAGCCCACGATGAGGTCGGTGGTCAGCACGATCCCGGGGCGGGCCCGTCGCAGCCTGTCCACGATCCCGAGATAGTCGTCCCTGGTGTACTTGCGGCCCATGACGCCGAGCACCCGGTCGGATCCCGACTGCAGGGGCAGGTGCAGGTGGGGGCACAGCTTCTCCAGCTTTCCAAAGGCCTCGATGACCTCCGGGTCGATGTCCTTGGGATGGGAGGTGGTGAACCTGACCCGCTCCAGGCCGGGCAGATCGCAGACCTGCTCCAGGAGCTGCGCGAAGCGGGTCCCGTCCCCGTGCCGGTCCTGACCGAAGCTGTTCACGTTCTGCCCAAGCAGGGTGATCTCGCGAGCCCCCCCGGCCGCCAGGTCGCGGCACTCATCGAGCACGGCGCTGCTGGAGCGGGATTTCTGCCGTCCCCGGGTGTAGGGCACGATGCAGTAGGCGCAGAAGTTGTCACAGCCCTGCATGATGTTCACGAAGGCCTGGGTCTGTCCCGTGCCGGCTGCAGCGGGTGCCCGCTCAGGGTAATGGTCCAGGAAGTCGAGCAGGCTGATGTGCAGCCGGGGCTCCCTGACCAGCCTTTCCAGGGCCTCGGGCACCATGGCCACTCCATCCGTGCCGAACACGAGCCTCACGAAGGGGAAACGCTCCCAGAGCGAGGTGCCCACCTGCTGGGCCACGCACCCCCCCACCCCTACGAACACGCCGGGGTCGCGTTCCCAGTGGTGACGGATCCGGCCGAGCAGGCTGTACACCTTCTGCTCGGGTTTTTCGCGCACGCTGCACGTATTGACCAGAAAGACCCGGGCCTCCTCCTCGGAGGCCTGGGTCCACCCTCTGCTGCGCAGGGCATTCCCGAGCCAGGTGGAGTCGCCCACATTCATCTGGCACCCAAAGGTGTGCAGGTGAAACTTCATGCTCTGTTCATCTGCCGGGCTCCTGGTCCCACCCAAGCCATTTTCCCAGAAACTCGAGCACCGCGTCCCGTGCCGCTTCCACCGACAGGGTTTCGCTGTCCAGGACCAGCTCGGCCCGGGGATTGGGCTCGAAGGGCACATCGACCCCGATGACCTGGCCGAGGTTCTCGAACTGTCTGCCGGTGTGCTTGCGTTCCAGGGCCTTGGCGTAGAGGCCGGCCATGACCAGGCCTCCGGGGCGGTTGGCCTCGCGCTTTCTGGCGGTTTCAAGGGAGCAGTCCACCTGGATTTCGGCAAATCGGGCAATCAAGGCCCTGGCCCTTTCCCGCATGGCCACCCTGTGGGCGGCTGCGTCCATGAGCACGCCCTTGCCCGAGGCGACCATGGCTGCGGCCTCGTCGACAAAAAGGGCATAGGCCTGCTCCCGCTCCTCCGGAGAATAGGAGGGGGAGGGGAAGTACACCTTGCGCCGCTGGTCCATCTGGTGATGGACCACGTCCAGGCCCTGCTGCTCCAGGGCCTTGGCCACGCTTTCGGCTATGGTTGACTTGCCGCACCCGGGAAGCCCCACGAACCAGAGCGCCCACCCGCTGCCTCTGCTCTGCTTCAGCACACGAACCTCGTCATCGAACCGGTCGGTTCAAACGGATCGGAACTGACCCGCACGCCGCTGTCTTGCATGGTCATCAGAAAAAAGGGTTCTTCGACGTTTTGTGTGGAATACGCTGAAAAAAACTGGTCACATAGGTTTTCAAGAATCTCTGCCTTTGATTTACGCCTTTTTGCCTTTTGGGCCTTGCTGCGGTCCCGCCAGACCCGGAGGAAGCCTTTGTGGAATCGACGGGATTCTGTAAATTGCAAGGAACCAAGAGAGCTTGGTCGGCAGGCATCCAACATTACGATTCCACCCGCAGGGTCTGGCGACAAAGGACCGGAGCCGGCCCAGACCCCCGGCACCTATCTTTTGAGTAAACCATCAAAACCGTTAATATATGCGAACAAGATCACCTTTCAAGACCCAATAGGATTTCCTGAGATAGGTGCCGGGTACCTCGTCCCACAGGGACGAAACCCTGCCTTTTCAAGACAAGATCAAGCAAACGATCACTGGGAAAAAACCGATTACGATTACGACAACGACAACGAAACACTTCTTCAAGCCTTACAAAGGAATCTATCAAACCGAAGGTTTTTCTTGCTGGTATGATCTAAAAAAATTCCACATGGGACGTCGAAGAACCAAAAAAAAGGAAGCGCCATTGATCAGGACATGTAAACATTGATGTTTCGGTAGTCAAAGCAGTCGTCACGCAGCACGTTCTCCAGGAAGCGCAACAGGCCGCTGCGGACCGCTTCGGGGTGGTCGGGGTACCACTCGGGGTGGGCGATGACCAGACCGCGGAAGACGTAGAACGGGGCGATAACCTCCAGCATCTCCATGTCGCCGGTCTGCTCCAGGTACTCCTCCCAGAAGGCCAGGTAGAGGCGTTCGAAGTTCCCCTTCAGCCTGTCGCCCTGGTACAGGCCGTAGAGGAAGTAGTTGCAGCTCATGGTGGACACGTCGTCGGCAGGATCACCCCACTCGCCCCGGCTGCGGTCCAGGACGGTGAAGTCGTCCGAGTCGGCGACCAGCACGTTCCAGGGGTGGAAGTCGCCGTGCACCGCGGCCAGGCGGTGCGTGTACTGCCTGAGCTTCCAGCGCCAGTCCACCAGGCGCTTTTCCAGGGACATGAACCGTTCCGGCCCAAAGGCCTGGTAGGGGTAGGGATAGGTGTCGATCAGGCCCCAGATGCACTCGGAGTCCCCGATGAGCTGTCTCACCCTGCGAAGGTACAGGTCCGGGTCGCTCTTCTTGTCCGCATGGACCCTGGCCAGCCAGCGGGCAAAGCTCCGGGTCAGATCCTCGTCACCGCGCCTGAAGTCCCCTGTGCGGATGCGTTCCAGGTCCAGGAAGTAGTCGTGCCCGGCAACCTTCTCATTGAGGATGAAGAACTCCCGCGGGTCGGCAACCGGGACCATGCGACCGTGTCCGTCGACATATCCCAGCCCCAGGGGGCGGACGTGTTTTTCCATGCGTCCGCCCGCATCGTACTGGAACATGAGGATCGCGGCCCGGTCCCAGTAAAACTGGTGGCCGTAACGGTCCCCGCGCATCATGGACAACACGGCCTGCTGCTCCCTGCCGTCTTTTTCATAGGTCACCTGCAGGGGTTTGCCGTAACCGAAGTCCTTCATGCCCTGCTCGTCCAGGGACCCTATCTCCCCGATGCCCAGCAGACGGACCCGCCCGCCGAGGCTTTCCCTGAGATAGCGCTCCAGATTTTCCGGATTCTTCTCAATCATGTGCACCTGCCTGCGTGGTTTCCTGCCTGATCCAGTCGATGAACGCGGGGTTTCCGTCGATAATGGGCACGGCAACCACGCAGGGGCAGTCGTAGCTGTGAACCGACCTGACCGTGTCCACCAGGGAGCTGACCTGGCCAACCCGGGTCTTGGCCAGGAGCACCGTCTCACTGCTGGACTGGATCTCCCCTTCCCACCGATAGATCGAGCGCATGTTGTCGATGATGTTCACGCATGCCGCCAGCCGCGACTCCACCAGGGCCCTGCCGACCCTCTCGGCTTCGTCCGCATCCTTTGCCGTGATGTATACCAGCACCGCTGACATGTCCTTCTCCTCGTGTCTCTGATCTGCAAAATAAAAATTTAGCGCGTTCGTGCCGGGGTGGCAACCGAGGCCTCCACCCAGGGAACGAATCTTGTCATGGACAATATCTCCGTGCTATCTGCCTGAAATAACATGGAGAAAATGTCATGAACACCAAAACGCAGGCCCAGATCGTTCTCCAGCGGCTCAAGAAACGCTACCCGCAGACCAGAAGCAAGCTGGCCTGGAGCAATGCCTGGGAGCTTCTGGTATCCACAGTGCTGGCCGCCCAGTGCACGGACGAGCGGGTGAACCGGGTCACCCCGGTTTTTTTCGAGCGCTGGCCGGATGCGGCAGCCCTGGCCGGCGCAGAAATCGAGGAGGTGCAGGAGGTGATCCGGTCCACCGGCTTTTTCCGCAACAAGGCCAGGAACCTGGTTTTGGCGGCCCGGCGCATCCAGGATGCGTACAACAGCCGTGTGCCCCGGACCATGGAGGGGCTGGTCTCACTGCCTGGTGTGGCCCGCAAAACCGCCAACATCGTGCTCTCGAACGCCTTCGGCATCCAGGAAGGCCTGGCCGTGGACACCCATGTCAAGCGGCTGTCCTACCGGCTGGGACTGACAGGGCACACCGACCCGAACAAAATCGAAAAAGACCTGATGCTCCTGTTTCCCCGCCAGGAGTGGGGGGAGGTCAACCACCTGCTGGTCTTTTTCGGCCGGGATGTCTGCACGGCCAGATCCCCAAAGTGCCCCGCCTGCGAGCTGAACGACATCTGCCCCAGGCGCGGGGTGAAATAATCGGATTTTTCAGCCGATCTACACTGTGGAGTGCTCGGTTGGGCAGGCTTTTCCCTCATCCGCATCCGAATACGGAGAGATCTTGCGCAGGGTCTCGATGACCGGGGGCAGGTTCGAGGTCACGAAATCGATCTCCTGCCGGGTGGTGAAGCGGCTCAGGCTGAAGCGGACCGAGCCGTGGGCGTAGGTGAAGGGCACGCCCATGGCCCGGAGGACGTGTGAGGGCTCCAGGCTCCCGGAGGTGCAGGCCGAGCCGGAGCTGGCGCAGATGCCCAGCTGGTCGAGCATGAGCAGGATGGCTTCCCCCTCGACATACTTGAAGGAGATGTTGGCCGTGTTGGGCAGCCTGTCTGTGGGGTGGCCGTTGAGCATGGCGTTGGGCACACCCTGCAGGAGACCCTGCTCCAGGGTGTCACGCAGCTCCTTGACGGTGAAGTTCTCCCGGGCGAGCCATGACAAGGCGATGTCGCAGGCCGTGCCCAGCCCGATGATCCCCGGGGTGTTCTCGGTCCCGGCGCGTCTGCTGCGCTCCTGGTGCCCTCCGATCATGAAGGGCCGAAACGGCACGCTCTTGCGCACGTACAGAGCTCCCACGCCCTTGGGGCCGTGAACCTTGTGGCCCGACAGGGTGAGCATGTCCACGGGCAGTTTCCCGAGATCGATGGGGATCTTGCCCACGGCCTGGACCGCATCGGTGTGGAACAGGATGCCCCGATCCCGGGCCAGCGCCCCGATTGCCTCGATGGGGTAGATGTTCCCGGTTTCGTTGTTGGCCCACATGATGCTGACCAGGGCGGTGTCCCGGCGCAGGCTGTCCTTGAGCTCGTCCAGGTCCAGGCTGCCCTGGCCGTCAACCCCCAGGAAGGTCACCTCGTAGCCTTCGCGCTTTTCCAGGTGCTTGCACAGGCTCAGCACAGCGGGGTGCTCCACCTTGGTGGTGACGATGTGCCGTTTGTCGGGCTGTGCGGCCAGCGCAGAGCGAATGGCGGTGTTGTCCCCTTCCGTGCCGCTGGAGGTGAAGACGATTTCACCCGGGGTTGCCCCCAGGACGGCGGCCACCTGCTCCCGGGCCTCGGACAGCCGGGAGCCTACGGCACCTCCGAAAGTGTGCATGCTGGAGGGGTTGCCGTAGCGTTCCGAAAAAAAGGGCAGCATGGCCTCCAGCACCTGGGGGTCGACCATGGTGGTGGCGTTGTTGTCCATGTAGATGGTGCTCATGATGGGCTCCTTCAGGAAGGTTCGGGGTTCGTTTACACTTCCTGGACGCGAATGTCCTGATCCACCTTGTCCCTGAGCACGGCCTCCACCCCGTCCTTGATGGTCAGCTGGCTGGATGGGCAGTTGGTGCATTTGCCCCGCAGGCTGACAAAGACCCTGGTCTTGTCGATGTCCACCAGCTCGATGTCGCCGCCGTCGGCCTGGAGCGTGGGCCGGATTTCCTTTTCAACAACCTCTTCGATGAGGCGCATGCGCTTCAGATTGGTCATGGGCGGGGTGGATTCGGCCCGTGCTTTCTCCACGGGAACCGTTTCCCCGCGCGACTCCGCCAGAAGCCCCTCGATGTTCGGGATGCAGTTGCCGCAGCCCCCGCCGGCCTTGGTGTAGTAGGTGACGTCCTCAACGGTCTTGAGGTCGTTTTCGGAAATGGCCTGGCGGATCTGCTGGTCGGTGACACCGAAGCACTCGCAGACCACCTGCCCTTCCGGCTCTGCCTTTGGAACATGCTCGCCCCGATAGGCCTTGATGGCCGCCTCAAGGGCTTCCTGACCCATGACCGAGCAGTGCATCTTTTCCTTGGGAAGCCCACCCAGGGCTGCGGCAATGTCCTTGTTGGTCAGCCCGGCTGCTTCGTCAACGCTCTTGCCCTTGACCAGCTCGGTCAGAACCGAGCTGGAGGCAATGGCGCTTGCGCAGCCAAAGGTCTGGAACTTGGCGTCGACGATTGTGCCCTGTTCGTCAATCTTCAAGTAAAGCTTGAGGGCATCCCCGCAGGCCAGGGAGCCGACCTCACCGACCGCGTCCGCATCCTCTATGGACCCGACGTTTTTGGGCTTGGCAAAGTATTCTTTGACCTTGTCAGTGTATTCCCACATGGCCGTCCCTCCGGTTCGGGAAATGATTGCATCGATTCTGTGAATTCTTGGATACTAAACATCCCGGGCAGAAGGTAAAGTTCGTAAGCACTCCATGTCCTTGAGCAGGGTCAAATCCGATTATGCAATCTTGCCCGGGCTCGTCTCTGGAGCACCCCGGGCTGAAGATGACACTACCGGCCAAAAACAGCTGCCCCTGGCCGCCGGAACACCCCCTGCTGACACTGACCGGCCTTGTCCAGACCTTCTACTACATGTTCACCGGCCTGGATATGGCATTGCATGATCCAGTCTTTGCTGCTACCCACTCCGCTTCCGATGAAATCCCCCAGCTGCCCGCGTCCGCAGCCCATGGAGCTCTTATGAAGGATCAATTGCGCGACAGCACGGCCCGCCTGCTCATCACCTGCCCCGACCGTCCAGGCATCGTGGCCGGGGTCTCCGGGTTCCTCTATGCCCACGGCGCCAACATCACCACCCTGGACCAGCACTCCACGGATCCCGAGGGCGGGACATTCTTCATGCGCCTGGAGTTTCAGACGCCCCACCTGGACCTTTCCCGGACCGCCCTTGAAAGCTCCTTTGACGAAGTTGTGGCCAAGCGGTTCGACATGGATTGGCGCATCAGCTACGCCAGGGAAAAGAAAAAGACCGTGGTCTTTGTCTCCAGACACGAGCACGCGCTCATGGAGCTGCTCTGGCGGGCAGACCGGGGAGAGCTGTTCACCGACGTGGCCATGGTCATCAGCAATCACCCAGGCCTGCAGGATGCGGTCGAGGGTCTGGGCGTGCCGTACCATCACATTCCCGTGACCAGGGAGAACAAGGCCGAGGCCGAGGCAGCCGTTCTGGAGCTCTTGGACGGCCAGGGCGACTTGATCGTGCTTGCCCGGTACATGCAGGTGCTCTCGGGAGATTTCGTGCAGCACTTCCCCAACCGGATCATCAACATCCACCACTCCTTCCTGCCCGCCTTTGCCGGTGCCGACCCCTACCGCCAGGCCCACGAGCGGGGGGTGAAGCTCATCGGCGCCACGGCCCACTACGTGACCGAGGAGCTGGACCAGGGCCCCATTATCGGCCAGGACGTGATCCGAGTCACCCACCGCCACTCCGTGCCCGAGCTCAAGGCCCTGGGCCAGGACATCGAGCGCCAGGTCCTGGCCCGGGCCGTGAAATGGCACCTGGAGGACCGCATCATTCCCTTTGGGAACAAGACGGTGGTGTTTGATTAACAGTTCGAAGCTGGAAGTTCGAAGCTGGAAGTTCGAAGCTCGAAGTTCGAAGTTCGAAGGGGGAAGAAGAGGCAATGCAATCCTTGTGCACGATCTCTAAAAATCCACACGGAACGTCGAAGAACATTTTTTCAATGGTACACGTAGCCCGGCCTGCCATGAAATACTCTTCCTTCCGACTTCGAACTTCGAACTTCGAACCCTGCTCATGACCGGAACGTTCACCCTCACCGCTACAGACGGCCCGGCCCGGGCCGGAGAGCTGGTTACGGCCCACGGCACCCTGTCCACGCCGGTCTTCATGCCCGTTGGCACCTTGGGCACGGTCAAGGCCCTGACCCCGCGGGACCTCAAGGACGCGGGCGCTTCCATCATCCTGGGCAACACCTACCACCTCTACCTGCGACCCGGTGACGAACTGGTCCGCGACCTCGGCGGCCTGCACGCCTTCATGGGGTGGGACCGTCCCATCCTCACGGACAGCGGGGGCTTTCAGGTCTTCAGCCTGGCAGGACTGCGCCGCATCACCCCGGACGGGGTCGAGTTCAGCTCCCACATCGACGGCTCGCGTCACTTTTTCTCGCCGGAGAAGGTTCTGGCCATCCAGAAGAACCTGGGCAGCGACATCATGATGGTCCTGGACGAGTGCGTGCCCTACGGGGCAGACCAGGAATATACCGAGAAATCCCTGGCCCTGACCACGGACTGGGCCCGGCGCAGCCGCAAGGCCTGTGCCCCGGGATCGGGGGAACAGCTGCTGTTCGGCATTGTGCAGGGAGGCTTTTTCCCGGACCTGCGCACCCGCAGCGCGGAGGAGGTCTGCGCCGTCCCCTTTGACGGCTATGCCATCGGCGGGCTGAGCGTGGGCGAGCCCAAGCCGGAGATGCTGAACATCCTGCGCCACACCGCGCCGCTCCTGCCGGCTGACCACCCCCGCTACCTCATGGGGGTGGGCACCCCCCTGGACATCCTGGACGGCATTGCCGCGGGCATCGACATGTTCGACTGCGTCATGCCCACCAGAAACGCCCGCAACGGCACCCTGTTCACCTCCCGGGGGCGGGTGAACATCAAGCGGGCCGAGTTCACCAGGGACGACTCCCCGCTCGACCCCGACTGCGCCTGCTACACCTGCCGCAACTTCTCCCGGGCCTACCTGCGCCACCTCTACCTGTCACGGGAGCTCTTGTCCTATCACCTGAACACCATCCACAACGTGACCTTCTTCGTGGGACTGGCGGCACAGGCCCGGCAGGCCGTTCTTGATGGAACGTTCCACCGTTTTCACCAGAAGATTCGGGAAACCTACAGCCCCAGCTGACATATCGGTCTCCACGACTCTCATTGAAATTCAAGAGGACGGAGCAATGGCATCTGTTCAGCTTCCGTGGGGGCACGTTGCACGTGCCCTTCTTGGTTGTGCGCCCGGCAGGGCGCACCTACTTGGAGGTGAAAGTCCTCTACGGACCCGGCAGGGGGAACCGTTAGCCGGACGGCAAGGGTGTCCACCGCGAGGTGGAATCTGAAGGAAGCCGCAGGCAAAACCCTGGCCCGACGAACAGAAACCGCATACGAGGCGTCCGCGTCGGATGAGAAGTCAACTATCTTCAAAGTCCGATACCTGCACGGAAGGCGCGGCCGTATATGCGGCGGGC